>NZ_AZIS01000004.1:0-468878 GCF_000510445.1 Propionimicrobium sp. BV2F7
GGAAATTTTTTTACTTCTCGTTTCGCTCTTGCTTCTTCTCGGCGAGCTTGGCGTACATGTCCTCGATCATCTCTCGGAAGCGCTCCTCCACCTCTCTGCGCTTGATCTTGAGCGAGGGCGTCATCAGGCCGTTCTCTAGAGTGAAGCCCTCGGGCAGCAGCCGAATGTCTCGGATTTTTTCCTGCCTGGGCAGCTTGGCCGTCAGCTCGTCGACGCGCTTGCGAATCTCCTCGACCACCTCGGAGTTCTCGAGCATCTGCTTGAAGTCGCCATGGGCGATCTGCAGCCTCTCCGAGAGCTCCTGCAACGCCGGGCTCGACGGCTTGACTAGCAGCGTCAGGTAGGGCCGGTTGTTGCCCAAGATCACGGCCTGCTCAAACAGCGGGTCAGACAGCAGCATGTCCTCGATGGGCGTCGGCGAGACGTTCTTGCCGCCGATAGTAACGATGATGTCCTTCAGCCGATCGGTGATGATCAGGAAGCCGCCCTCGTCCACATAGCCCATGTCACCGGTGTGCAGCCAGCCTTCGTCGTCGATGGCCTCGGCAGTAGCCTCGGGATTGTTCCAGTAGCCGTCCATCAGGTTCTCACCACGGTAGAAGATCTCGGAGTTCTGCCCGATGGCCAACTGCCCGCCGGGCATGACGGGGCCGCAGGTGCCCTCGCGGTGGTAGTTAGGCCGGTTGAAGCTGACCAACGGCGAGGCCTCGGTCAGCCCGTAGCCGTTCAGGATCGGCATGCCGCAGGCGCTGAAGAAATGCTCGACCTCAAGGCGCAGTGGCGCGCCGCCACAAGCCAGCAGCGTTTTGGGCCCGCCGAACGCCTCGCGCACATTCTTAAAGACGAGCTTGTTTGCCAGCGGCAGCTGAACGCGCCACCACAGCCTCGGCTTCTTGCCCTTGGTGTTGGACTTCTGCATCTGGCCGCCAACCTGCAGCGCCCACTTGAAGATGGCCTTCTTGACGGCCGATTTGGCGACCTTTCGCTTGGCCTCGGCGAGCACGGTTTCGTAGAGCTTAGGCACGCTGACAAGCATGGTTGGGCGCGCAAGCACCAGCAGGTCGGCGACTTTGCGGGTGTCGGGAACGTAGGTGTTCATGCAGCCGCATGCCATGACAAATGCGCTCCAGCCGCGTTCCAGCGCGTGCGAGAGCGGCAGGAAACAGAGGCTGTGTTCGTTGGGCGAGAGGTCGAAGAACTGATCGAGCGCCTCGAGCTGAGCGAACATCGCCTTGTGACTGACGACGACGCCGCGCGGGTCGCCGGTGGTGCCAGAGGTGTAGGTGATCGAGAAGATGTCTTTCGGGTCAGCCGCCTCCAGCCTGCCCCGGATGGCCTCGGCCCGTTCCTCGTTCGGGTCGACGAAGGGCGCGAAGCTCTCGAGGTTCTCGGTGCCGTCCACCTGAGCGATCGAGATGATGCGCTCCAGCTCGGGCAGCTCCTTGGCTGCTTCGAGCACGTTCTTGGTCTGGGGCTCGTCGCCGGCGAACATGATTTTCACGCCGGCGTCCGCGCAGATGTGCACTATCTGATCGGGCGTGGAGGTCGAATAGAGCGGCACCAAAGCCGCGCCGATCGTCGCCGTAGCCAGGTCGATCTGTGTCCACTGCGGCATGTTCGAGGCTAGAAGTCCGACACGGTCTCCGCGTTCGATGCCTGCGTTGATTAAGGCTGCGGCGATCTGCTGAACCCTGGCGTGCAGTTCTTCATATGTTTGGGTGTGCCACTCGTCGCCGATTCTTATTCTCGTGGCTGGCAGGTCTGAGTAGGCGTAACGGGCAGTTTCAAACAGCCAAGCGACGTGTTTACGTGGCGAAGTGGAAAGCACGCTCATGTTGGCAATAGTAGATGTTTTTCGTCGTCGACTAGTACTGATCCAAAACTAATGAAGTTATTTTGTTACCTAACCTCACAAATCGACGTTCTAAATGGGCTTTACCTAGTGACCACATTTTTTAATCCGAAAGGTAAAGCCATGGAAACCTCGTCTCACTACTCCTGGGTTAAGGCGCAGCCGTTCAAGTCTCTTGTTTGCCACTTAATGGCGACTCATCAATTGCCTTGGAGGGTCGTGGCTGTGGCGGCAGGCGTGCCGTCGATGGTCGTGAAAAATATGTTGTTCAAAGATCGTCCCCGGATAAGAAGTTGCGACGCAAAGGCCCTGATGAGGCTGGCTTCTGGGCGGATGGAGCAGTTGAAGGGGATGGTAGCCGACCCGTTGATCATGCGCGAGGGCCTTTCCAGACTGGGCAGCCAGGTGCCGAACGCTGCCCGGCTCGCGGGTCTGGACGAATTCAGTGCTCGCAGTTATCTGGAGCGCGGCTTCGGCCTCGCTAACGGTTTGCAGCAGGCCTGGCTCTTGGCAGCATGTGAGGCGAGAGGCATAGACCACGATGACATCTTTGAATCTGCGCGTTTCGACTGCAAGGATAGGCTCGTCGATGCCGCCTAGCTCGGTTATGCTCGTTTCCATGATCGCCCTAGCCAGTGCCCTGACTGTGTTGACGCTGGTGCTGCTTCGCGGGCTGCCTGAGCCAGATGACCCAGATGCAAGCTTAAAGATTCCTTACCGAGACCTGGTGGACGTAAAGTTCGTGGTCTTCTGCATGTGCGCGAGTGTGCTGCTCGGTTTTGTGACGGTTCTGCGTCCGGAGCCCATCTGGGTGGTTTACGGCTCTAGCGTGCTCGTGTTGGTGGCATGCGATGCCCGCACCACCTGGCTGCCAAACAGGATCATGCATCTTTGCTGGGGGCTGACTGCGCTGGCGCTGATTTACCAGGCCTTCTCGATGGGGCCCGCATCTACTGTTGGGCCGCTGCTCGGCGCTGCCTGCTTGGGTTTGTTCTTTTTTATTGCCTGGAGGCTATCTGATTCCCTAGGTTTCGGTGACGTAAGGCTGAGTCTCCTCGTCGGGGCGACAGCCGGCACGCTGGGCCTAGATGGCTGTATCTTTTCTTTGCTTTTTGGCACGATTGCCGCAGCCGCTTGGGGGCTCGTCACGGCTGCGCGGCGAAAACGAAAACCGTCCCCGCTGGGCAAGGCTTTCCCATATGGTCCTGGGCTTTGGCTTGGCCCGTATCTCGGCTTCCTAGCGGGGTTATTGGCCAGCGCATAAGATTAAACTTGATGACTACTCAATCTCACCTGGACGAGCAACGGAAGCTCAATTTCCAGCGCATCGGAATTTCCGATGAGGATTCGTTCCTCACCGAATACATGAGCGCCTGGAACATGCAGCGACGCATCCACGAGGCAGTGGCTGAGGGCAGGCATGAGAACACCGTCCTGTTGTTGCAGCACCCGAGCGTCTACACCGCCGGTCGTTCAACTAAACCCGACGAAAAACCGTTCGACGGCACTCCGGTGATAGACATCGACCGGGGCGGCAAAATCACTTGGCACGGCCCCGGGCAGCTGGTCGGCTATCCCATCATTCATCTTGCAGACGGCTACTACGTCGTCGATTATGTGCGCCGCCTCGAGGAAGCCCTGATCCGCACCTGCGACGATTTGGGTGTACTAGCCGGCCGCGTCGACGGACGCACTGGCGTCTGGCTGCCCGCAACGGATGACAGGCCAGAACGCAAGCTGATCGCCATCGGGGTTAGGGTTGCCAAGCGAACCACGATGCACGGTTTCGCGTTTAACGTGCGCGATGACATGGCCGCGTTCGGGAACATCGTGCCTTGTGGCATCGCCGACGCAGGCGTGACCAGCTTGGCTCAGGAGCTCGAGACGGTTCCGTCTCTTTCGCAGGTTGCCGATGCTCTCGAGCCGCACATGCGCGAGCTTCTCGAAGATTACGGCCCGTTCGACATCCACGACCACTGGTGGCGGCCTAGGGACCCAAACCAGACCAGCGACTCCGCTCCGAAGCGGCCCGCCACCCCACTGATTCAACGTATAGCCGGCCCCACCGTGAGGAAGGACAGCGATGTCTGAAAAGCGATTGCTGCGCATCGAACGCAAGAACGCAGAGACCCCAATCGAGCGCAAGCCAGAATGGATCCGCACGAAACTCGTTCAGGGCCCCAACTATCAGAACATCAAGGACATAATCGGCCGCGAGGACCTGCACACCGTGTGCCAATCCGCCGGCTGCCCGAACGTCTTCGAATGCTGGGAGGATCGCGAATCCACCTTCCTTATTGGCGGCGACGCCTGCACCAGGCGCTGTGATTTCTGTCAGATCGAGTCGGCGAAGCCGAGGGGCTTTGATCCCGGCGAGCCCCAGCGGGTTGCGGAGTCGGTTAGCAAACTTGGGTTGCGATATGTGACCGTCACAGGGGTTTGCCGTGACGATCTGCCTGACGAGGGCGCATGGCTATACGCGGAGACCATCCGCAAGATTCACGAGATGAATCCGGGGGTTGGCGTCGAGATGCTCGCCCCGGACTTTTCCGGCAAGGACGAGTTTTTGAATCAGGTCTTCGAGACGCGGCCGGAGGTTTTTGGTCACAACGTCGAGACCATCCCGAGGATCTTCAAGCGTATTCGCCCCGGCTTCAAGTATGAGCTTTCGCTGGACGTCCTCACCCGCGCCCGAGACTACGGACTAATCACAAAGTCGAACCTGATTCTCGGCATGGGTGAAACCCGCGAGGAGATCTCGCAGGCCATGCAGGATCTCCGAGACGCCGGCACGCACATTTTGACCATCACTCAGTACCTGCGTCCGGCGGTCACACTGCTGCCAATTCAGCGCTGGGTAACACCGCTCGAATTCGCCGAACTGGCCGAGGAGGCCGAGGAGATCGGCTTCGAGGGCGTGATGAGCGGGCCACTGGTTCGTTCGTCGTACCGGGCTGGCAGGCTTTATCGTCAGGCGCGCGAGAAGTTGGACGCCGAGGCAGCCTAACTGAAGGTTTCCCCGCGAGAGTATCGCCCACCCCATATTCTGGAATTAATAGCAGGGACGAACCAATAACGTGCAGGCCAACTCCTGCATGTGTACACAGGAGGAATTATGAGCCAGCAGAAACAGCTAGTTCGCAGCAAAGACAACCGCATGCTCGCAGGAGTTTGCTCGGGTATCGCTGACTACACCGGCTTTGATCTGAACATCATTCGCCTGGTTGTCGTGGTGCTATCGATCGTTTCGAGCGGCATCGGCATCGGCGCCTACGTCGTTGGCTACCTGCTGATCCCCGAGGAAGGTTCGGACAAGAGCGTCCTGGACGGCATGCTGAACAAGAACGACGGCCCGAGGGACTCGTTCCGCAGCGAGTAAAAAGACTAAAAGATTAAAGGCGTCGGCTGACATTAGCCGGCGCCTTTAATTATTCTTCATGACATCGGAACAAAATATTCGCTAGTTAATAGATACTTTTGACGCATAGGAAATCCCGAAAGACGCGGCATATGAGCAACCAAAATTTCACCTGGACTAATTTCTACATGGCGTTGGCAGACAGGCTGCTTGACTACCGGGAAAACCGCAATCGGTTAATCCACGAAATCACAGAAGCCTACGCTTCATCTGGAATTAAATTTCCAAAGCTTGATAGTGGAAATGAAATAGCAGACATAGATCCATTCACAGTTTTCGGCCTCTTCAACAAAGGCATCACACCTGAAAACCGGCTGAAGATCATCACCTCACTGGCAAAGGCACTCTCCGTTGATGCTGAACTGCCAACGAATTTCGAAGGCATTCCAACCCTCAATAATCTGAACGCAACTTTCTACAGATTTTCGTCCGATCCGCGGCGCGGCGAAGAAGACATCGAAAACCTATGGGACCTATTCACCGCAGGCTTGGAATTAACGGAATCGGAGACCGCGTCCACCAGGGAAAAATTCGTTCAGGCCTACGAGCGAACCATAAATCTGTCCGGCCTGAAGTGGAAAACGTTCATTGGTCTCTACTGGGCCCGTCCCTTTAGGTTCGTAAGCCTGGACTCCAGGAATCGCTGGTTCATCGGAGACATGGCGGCCATCGGTGAAGAGATAGCGGGGCTGTTCCCTAAGGAACGAGGCCCACTGATAACCGACGGCAACGAATACTTAGCCATTTGCGATGAAATCTCTAAAAGACTAGGTACGCCCGAATGCCCCTTCGCCAGTTTCCCCGAATTGGCGAATGCCGCTTATCTCGAATCAGAGAGGGTCAACAAAGAGCGAAAGGCCGAAGAGAAGGCATCGCAGAGTGAGGCCGAACAGAACGCACTCGGTGATGCGGACGTCGAGACCGTGCGCTACTGGGTCTACTCCCCAGGCACACAAGCTGAAAAGTGGGACGAATTTTACGAAACCCGGATCATGGCGATCTCCTGGAAGGAACTCGGCGATCTTCGCGCGTATCCGTCAAAAGAAGACATGCGCCTCAAGCTTGTCGAGCTAGATGGAGGCGATAGCTCGCAGAAAAATAACGCTCATGCCGTGTGGCAGTTCGTGAACGAGATAAAGCCTGGGGATGTGGTCTTCGTCAAGCAGGGACGCAGGAAGATCGTGGGCAAGGGCGTCGTCAAGGGTGACTACGAATACGACGATTCGATGCCGGAATTTCCCAACCGCAGAAGTGTCGAATGGACACACAAATGCGACCTAGAGACCGACGACGACTTCGCTATGAAGACGCTCACAGAGGTAACTGACTACACGGATCTTATTGCCAAACTAAATTCCTACTTTTCTGAAGAAGCGGAGGAGGCTATCGAGCCCCAGCCCGCCACCGCTTACCCCGCCTACACCGAAGAAGACTTCCTAGCAGAAGTTTTCATGTCTGAGCAAGAGTACGAAGAGCTCACCGGCGTGCTGAGGAAAAAGAAAAACATCATCCTCCAAGGCGCTCCTGGGGTAGGGAAAACTTTCATCGCGAAGCGACTCGCCTATTCGATTATGGGCGTGAAAGATATCGCGCGCGTGAAGATGGTGCAGTTCCATCAGAGCTACTCCTACGAAGACTTCGTCGAAGGGTTCCGCCCGTCGGAGAACGGTTTCGAGCTAACCAGAGGAGCCTTTTACCGATTCTGCAAGGAAGCTGAAGCTGACTCTGAAAATGACTACTTCTTCATTATCGACGAGATAAACCGCGGCAATCTCTCGAAAA
Organism: Propionimicrobium sp. BV2F7; assembly: GCF_000510445.1. Taxonomy (NCBI): domain Bacteria; kingdom Bacillati; phylum Actinomycetota; class Actinomycetes; order Propionibacteriales; family Propionibacteriaceae; genus Propionimicrobium; species Propionimicrobium sp. BV2F7. Next base: position 7,053 of record NZ_AZIS01000004.1, read on the forward strand.
TTTTCGGCGAATTGTTCATGCTCATAGAAAACGATAAACGCGGCCCCAAAAATAAGCTCGAGCTACTTTATTCGCGCGAACTGTTTTCTGTGCCAAGCAACCTATACATAATCGGCATGATGAACACTGCAGACCGATCGCTGGCGATGCTCGACTACGCGCTGCGCCGCAGATTCGCGTTCTTCGAGATGAAGCCGGGATTCCAGACCGAGGGATTCGTCGGCTACTTGGACGCGTTAGCCTGCCCGAAACTTAACAACTTGGTGGGCTGCGTCGCCCAGCTAAACGAAGCCATCTCCAGCGACGACGCCCTAGGCGAAGGATTCCGTATCGGCCACAGTTATTTCTGCGGCTTCAGCGAGGCGCCCTCCGATCAAAAGCTGTCTTCGATAGTCGAATACGAGCTGATCCCAATGCTCAAAGAGTATTGGTTCGACGATAAATCGAAGACCTCCGAATGGGCTGGGAAACTGCGTAGCGCAATCAAATGATTCGAATTCAGAACATCTATTACATGCTTGCGTACGCCTTCAAGGTGCTACGCAAACAGGGATATCGTGACGTTGCGACAGAAGAGTTCAGCAACGTGGCAGAACTCTGCGCGGCGATCCTCACGCGCGGTATATCCGCCCAGTTAAAACGCGGACTGGGCAGAGAATATATAGAGCAAACGGAACCGATATCTTCACTTCGCGGAAAAATAGAGCTCGGCGAATCGATTAAAACTCGTTCCATTACGCGTAGGCAGTTGGTGTGTAGCTACGGCAATTTTTCAGTGGATACGCAGATGAACAGAATTCTTAAAGCCACCTGTTTGTTGCTTATCCGCTCGGATATTTCAAAGGCATTAGAGAGGAAAATTAAGCGGCTTCTGCCCTATTTCGCAGAAGTGAAAAATATCGATTTATCCAATACCGCATGGCGGTTCCGATACGACAGGAATAACCAAACCTATAGGATGCTCATTAACGTTTGCTGGCTTGTTTGGAACGGTCTGCTGCAGACCCAATCGGACGGCAGCGTGCGAATGATGGATTTCCTTGACGAGCAACGGATGCACAGCCTGTACGAAAAATTCATCCTGGAGTATTTCCGCCAGGAGCATCCTCAACTCAGCGCGGCGGCTCCCCACATTCCATGGAGCCTTGACGACAATTTTGATTACATGCTGCCCACGATGAAAAGTGATGTGGTTCTTTCATCTGGGAATGTTTCGCTGATTATCGACGCGAAATATTATTCGAAAACCACTCAAGAACAATTCGACCGCAAAAGCATCCACTCGGGCAATCTGTACCAAATATTCACCTACACGAAAAACATGCAGGCAGATTTAGGAGACAACCACCGAGTCACAGGACTGCTCTTGTATGCACGAACTGACGAAGACGCCCAGCCCGATGTGACGTACAAGATGAGTGGTAACGAAATCAGCGTGAAAACACTGAACTTAGACTGCCCCTTCGATTCGATCAGAAAGCAGCTAGACGAAATAGCAGATGGTTATTTCGGGGAGCCGGCTTGCTCATTATCGCGTATCAGTCGCTAGCGCCAGTTGGCTTTTCTTCTTTTGGCGCTGGCAGGACATAAACATTTTCTGCGTCTACAGCGACCATGTGAGGTTGGTTATACAAATTGTTCAGCGCTACGACTGTTTCATGGAATGGATTTTCTTCTTCTGGCTGAACCGGTGCCATTAGTTCTAGTAGATTCTCTACCTTTAATTGTCTTTTCTTTGGTTTTTCAGAATCTTCTAGTTCTTTCTCACTGTCTTTTGTGCTTAAAAGTCCCTTAGCTAGATCTGAAAAAGCGGAGAAAACATTATCAGCAAACTCCGGTAAAAGCATTTGCAAATCACGATTCGCCAACTCTTGAAATTTATCACGACAAGTTTTAAAAATCGCTCTGTATTCATCCGATTTAGCTTCAATAGATTTTGCAACAGATTCGAGATTTTCCTCAGAAAGATTTTCGCTAAGAATAGGCTCTAAGGAAGATGCAAATGCAAAGGCGCCGCAAGCAATTTTATATTCCTTCAGAAGCTCGATCACATTCTTAAGACGCTTAGCCGTGTTCCCTCGTCTAGAGAACATTTCTTTCTTAGCTATATCATTTTTGAGCCTGACTCCGAGATGAATCGTTGCCGCATCAGTTGAACACAGTATGGAGGCCACCTCGTTGTGAGCGCTCATCATCCAGGTTTCGTTTCCCCAGTTATTGCGATACTGATTCAGCAATCGCTCAAGATCACGAATGTTAGCCCGCAGCTCCGCCTTGTCTTTTTCTTCAAGATAGGTCAACACGTCATCGACAGACGCTTGAATCGAGTCCAACCTATTTTTTATGAGGGTAATGGCGGCGGCGACTAGAAGCAGGGCTGGCCCGCCAGCCGTAGTACTAACTACTTTTCCGGTTTCAGAGCATATTCTGGCCTGCTGAAGAACACCCGAGGCGTCTCTATAGCTGCCCAACATGCCGCTGCCGTCTTTAAACTTGTTCAGGACACTTAGCGGAAGTATGTTTCCAGACTTATCTCTAATGACCACTCTTTCTTCCAATAAATCAGGTTTTGCAAAATAATCATTAAGCAAAGAAAACCCAGAACCCAGTGTGGATAACGTATCGAAAGGAATTTTTACGAGCACGTCTTTTTCTAAGTTAATATCGAAGGAATCAGCTTTAAATTCCAGACTGCTAACAAAGTCACGCGCTGCATCAAGATTATTTCCAGTCTTATCTGCATCTTCCTTCATGACCGAACTTCTCTTTCTCATTGGTATCTATGCGTGCTCGCGCAATTAATTACGCAATCCACATTATTAAAAATTATAAAGCTATCCCGAGGAACCAGCTAACAAGAGCTTCTGTTCCCCGGGATGATGCTTCAATATATCGTTACCGAATGTAACGATTTGCCGGTTTTTACTCCCACTCGATCGTTGCCGGGGGCTTGCTCGTCACGTCGAGCACCACTCGGTTGATCTGTCGGCATTCGTTGGTGATTCGGGTGCTGATGCGCTCGAGCAGGTCGAACGGCAGGCGCGACCAGTCGGCGGTCATGGCGTCCTCGCTCGAAACCGGACGAAGGACGATCGGGTGACCGTAGGTGCGGCCATCGCCCTGAACACCAACCGAGCGGACGTCCGCCAGCAGCACGACGGGCATCTACCAGACCTCGCTTATTTTCGGATCTGTTCTTCTCAGTCATAGCCAACGCAGTGAACCGCGAATTCGAGGACACCCATCTGCAGTTGGTGCTTATGCTAGCTGATCGTGGGTGCGAGGACACTAAACTACGTCCCTTCCTATATGAGGGTCACGTCGATGGCGCAATCGTCACCTCGCATCACCAGGTGCCGCACCAAATCCAAACTCTCCAAAATGCTCCTATGGTTTTCATCGGCAGACCTACACAAGCCCCAACCTTTAACTCATGGGTAGACGTAGACAATACTGAGTCTGGACGCCTCGGGGCTCGGCGGCTCATCGAAAGGGGTTCTCGCCGTCCGGCAATCATCACCAGCCCGGTAATCCTGGGCAGCGAGTTAGTGGAACGAGTCTCTGGCTAGGCGTCGGCTAATCTCGAAAACCATCCTTATACGCACCTAGAGACGGCTGGAACGTTTCTAATCGGCAGCCTGGAATCAACGGAGCGTGAATGGCGTGACAAAACCAGGAATACGACAGACTCTGCGCCTCGGAACCCTCGACTAGCGGGTGAACTTTTTTGATCTACCTAGATTAGTTAACCGAACAGACGGTATTATTCAGTGAAAATATATTTATTTCTGGCCGACGAATGGCCATCCGCTCACGACCCTGGGGGAAATAATGGGTGCGACTAGGGAAAGAAAATTGCAAAGCAACGCCGCAATGCCTAAGCGAATCGTTGCTGCATCGTTGTCGCTTATTTTGGCGCTGTTTATGACACCAGCAGCGGCTTTCGCTGAGGATCAAGCCGGGTCGGAGGATGCCACGCCAAGCGCTACTGCGACGACAACCCTTAGCAGCGCACCAGGGGAAAATGTCGTGACTGCTTCTCCTCAACCCACCGAGGCGTCAAGCACCCCGACACCAAGCGCCGACGATTCTGCCGCGTCCCCAACAGCAGAAAACCAAACCCCAGTCTCGTCGACCGCATCTGAGACAACGCTGAAAGCCACTACCGCCAACCAACCGCAATTACGCTCCCCGCAAGGTGCTTCTGAGGTTTGGGTAGATAGCAAAGCGGGCTCAGACGACAATGATGGCAGTCAAACCGCCGCCGTCAAAACTCTTGAGAAAGCGCTTGGTCTAGTATCCGATGGCGGGACGATACATACCGTCGGCGCGTTCACGTCCGGCACTGACCTGGCTATCAACAAGAACGTCACATTCACAGGCTCTGGCAATTTTCTAACCATCACAAGTGGTGCGAAACTAAGCGCCCCAGGCAAGACGGTCACAATGACCGGCTACAACACCGCATTGACCATCCAGGCTGGCGCCGAGCTTAACGATGGCAACTACGTCCTCGATGGCAACACCATCGGCTTCGACCTAAAAGGCAAAATTAACGGCACCTCACGCGAGGCTTTAACGATCTCGGCAAAGAACAGCTTGGGGCGGGGGTTTGTCTATAACTCAGACGCCAGGTTCATCAATTGCACGGTGGATGTCCAAGCCACACCCGGAAAAAGCGAACAGTACGCCGGCCTCTACATGACGAATTCCTCGCTTACCACCCGCGGCGTTTGGTATTACTTCGACCCGGACAAGGGCAAAGGCGGGGTGCACCTCGACCACTCTGACTTTTATGCTTACAAAGCTACAGGAGTCAGAGCCTACAAAAATACCCTCGCCCTATTGGGCGCGTCTGAGCTAGTCAACGGCTCCACTCTCACTGCTGATGGCTCACGCATCACGGTCTCGGCGAAATTATCGGTGACCGACTCAAAGGTAGTCATCAAGAACAGCACGGACGGCGGCCTGAACGTCAACTACAAGCCTGGCGAGGCGACATTCACCAACTCTGTGCTGGAAACCACCAACATGAAGTATTACCCCTCCTATGGCGCTGGGCAGTCGTCAGGGCCGTGCTCGATCACCTTTACTGGCAATAGCGTGGTCAATACCGACGCCAGCAATAACACTGCTGACAATGGCGGGGCTAACCGTGGCACCGGAAGCTCTTACGTGGTTACCGGCGGGTCATATTTGATTGCCTATAGCCCCGATTTCAACCACGATGTCGTTACGCCAACCAACGGCGACCAAAACGGTAACGAATGGCTTTCGCTATTCACGCTGGCGGACAACACCATTAATACCGTGAACCCGATCAACGCCAACGGCGTCAGGTACAACTATTCGGTAGCGCAGGCCTCCAAAGACGGGCAAAAGCACATTTGGGCGCCAGCCGCCACAGCCACCTTCAAATTGCAAAACGCTAATGCGTCTTTCGCCGACGGCACCACCGCTGACAAGGCGAAATCAACCGTTCGCGGCTACAAACTCGACTATGTGACGGGTAACACTGACCCCGACACACCAACTGACGCTAACGGCGTAAAGTTCCTAGGCTGGTTCTATAAGGACGCGGCAGGCGCAGAGCATACTTTCGATTATGCGAATGCCCAGCTCGATACCAACATCGAGGTTTATGCGAAATGGGACGCAAAAACCGTCATTTACCACAATGGTGCAGGTGAAGAGTACATCCAAAATGTTGACCCCAACGACACCACGGCCACTGCGCTAGCTTTCGACGAAGTCGCCACCAAGGTCAGCGCTTTTGCGCCAGCAGGAAAGACATTCGTAAAGTGGACGACCGCTCCAGACGGCTCTGGTGACGAGGTCGCACCGGGCGCTGGGCTAACATTCGCTGGAGAGACCACCCAAATTGACTTGTACGCCCAATATAAAGACAACGAATACCGGGTCGCTTTCTCCGCTAACGGCGGGATTTTCTCTGAAACAAGCATATTCAAGACAAATCCTGAAGAGTTTACTGTTGAGACCGACGCCAGCGGCGGCGAGATTGCCGTCCTGAAACAGCCAGCTACATACGGGCAGAAGTTCCGCACACTGCTACACAATGTGGCTTATGGCGACATCACCCCAGCCAAGGCGGACGCCAAGAAATTGGGGTATTTGCTAGCCAACCAGTCTTATTGGAGCACGGCTGCCGGCGCAGGCGGTTCGGGCGTCCGGTTTGATGACTCCAGCTTCTTTGGCATCAAGATACCTGGCGCAAACCCAGATATTACGGCTGACACCACGTATTACTTGTCTTGGAAAACTGACCCAACAGTGCTCGAGACCAAAGCGGATCTGACGATTGACGCCGATATGTGGGCTGACTCGATTGACGCGACCACCAAGATAAAGAGGGTTTACACGGAGGGCTCGAAGAGCACCTTCGAGATTACCGGAGCCGTTGATCCCGCCGGTATAAAGAACCAGATGACGGGCATAGAAGGGGTCTTCCCAGAGGACGCTAAGACCCCGGACAAGATTGCATTGTCCAGCCTGAGCTCGACGTTCACCGCGTCCATCACTTTCCCGGATGGCGTAGTTATCCCAGCTAACCCCACCGTTGAGATGGCGGGGTTGGGTGATTGCTTCGAGCTTGCAGGCACTAGCGTAACCGGTCAAACAGTGGACGTAACTTTCAAGTTAAAGCCCGGCATCGAAAACTATAAGCAGCTAAAGGATGCCGTCTTTTCGACCGGAGCTGGAAATCGAAACCTGATTACGGCCACCGTCAAAGGTCTAACCTTGGACGCCGCACAGGTGACCAACGGCCAAGAAATCACTGTAACCGGAACTGTCAAAGGCAATTTCAACGCTGTCGCGCAAGGCTCGACAGCCAGTAAAGTGTCTGCTCGCAGCGCTAGGGCGCTCTTTAGGGCTCAGGCAGAAAACCCTGCACCAAGGTTGCATAGATTCACTTTCACCTGGACAGGTGACCAAACCGATACGGCCAAGGACGTTCGCGCCAAGGACGACTCCACAATCCAGCAAACCTTGCTGGTGGTTAAACCTTATGAAGCTGTACTGCCTGGCGACATTCTGGTCGGAAACGACACTGAGAACACTCACGTTTATGACGCTTTTCAAGGCGAGAATATTGATTTCACCGGCACCCTAGGCTCTGAGGTCGTCAAGAATCAGATGAACGCGATTGAGCTCCAATACCCTGGTGTCACAGACTTGTCGAGCATCAACCTTAGCGATGTGGCTTCGACATTTGCCGCCTCTTTCACGATTCCGGACGGCATGACCTTACCCGATAACCTAACCAAAGATACGGTGAAAGCCGAAGGTCTTGCCGACACATTCACTATCTCTGACGTTGCAGTGGAGGGTAAAACCGTCACAGTGACCATGACACTTAAGAGCGGGATTGTGAATTATCAGCAGCTCAAGGACGCCGTCAACAAGATTGACTCGACCATGAAGGTGACGATCCCGGGCGTAACCGTGAATAAGGACGTCGCAGGCGGCACACAGTTGACTGTTATGGGCGAAGTGTCTGGTACATTCAATGGCCTGGCGACCTCAGCCGCTGGCACCCAGCGGGAGTTCTTCTTCAAGTGGATTGGGGAACAAACACCCGAGGGCAAAGACGTGATGGCACCCGCCAACAGCAAGGCTATCCAGTTCACTGTGCAAGTCCCGTCGCCGATAGCTGGCGAGCTGCCCGGCGACATGCTGGTCGGCACCGACACCGAGCATGATGAAGTCATTACCCTGCCTCAAGGTTCCACATTCGACCTGACCGGTGCCCTGCAAGTGACGCCTATTCATGAACAGATGGGCGGAATTGAAGCCTTGTATCCTGAGGTTAATCACGATGAAATCGCTCTGGACGTGAAAGACTTCTCGTTCGTCGCCACGTTCACTATTCCGGATGGCATGAGCCTGCCGGCCAATCTCGACGCCACACAGGTTAGGGTTGCCGATTTCGGTGCTGGCTTCACAGTCAAAGATGTGACAGCTAACGCCCAGACCGTAACCGTCGTCTTCGCGCTGACTGACCCCGCCGCCATCAAGACTTATTCCGATCTTGAACAGGTTGTGGACGCCGCCGGCGGTGCGGAAGGTTGGATGAAGATTACCGTCCCTGGAATCATGATTGACGAAGATGCGGACGTTGACGCGAACCTGACCATTGTCGGCACAGTAGAGGGTAGATTCAGCGCGATGGCCACCTCAAAATCTGGCACGCGAAAAGCATTCTCATTCACTTGGGACGCAATCCAGTGGCCGGACGGCAAGGACGCAGTAGCAACTGACGACGACACGATCCAGCTAACCGTCAAGGTCGCCAAGAGCTCTGTGGTACCGAACGAGCCAGGCGAAGAGGGCTCCACAGCGGTAAAGAGAGTGCGTCGCAAAATGCCTAAGACCGGCGCTAGCGGATTGTCAGCAATTCTTGCTTTGGGACTAGCCGCTGCCGCCGGTGCAGGTTTGGCATCCAGAAAAGTACGTGCGCTTAACTAACGCTGCCATTAGCAGAGATTCCACACTCCCGCGTATTCGACATTGCGTACAGTGGCACGTTGCGCACTCCAACGCTTCCGCCATCCCGGGCGGTAGCGCGAAAGGCGCATGCTTCGCGAAATCACGCTGGTACCCCTCTACAATGCCGGTTTGAATCATACGCACCTCCGCGAGTCCCGCATTCTGCGCGAAGGCGTCAACCCGCCGCCGGCATGCCCCCGACCACGTAGTATTGGCGTAACAGCGCCGTAAGTTTTGACACAAACGATTTCACGCTGTCGGTGTTCTCGGAATCCAGTAGCTTCCGCAGAGGGACGTTCCCGGTTGCATCGAAAAAACTCGCGGAAGCTCAACGGGTAAAGGTTCAGCGCATCGCGCCTTACCCACGGGGTAACCGGATCATTTATGAGCTGAGAGATTAAGGAGAGAGCCGGCCGCTGCCACCGCATAATCCGGCGCCTCCGGACTAAAGCGATTAGACCATTTCCGCATATTATTCTTGATCTCTCGCCGGTTACCCCGAATTTGCCAAGATGCCTTTTCAAATGACCGGGATCTATTCCCACTCGATCGTCGCCGGGGGCTTGCTCGTCACGTCGAGCACCACTCGATTGATCTGTCGGCATTCGTTGGTGATTCGGGTGCTGATGCGCTCGAGCAGGTCGAACGGCAGGCGCGACCAGTCGGCGGTCATGGCGTCCTCGCTCGAAACCGGACGAAGGACGATCGGGTGACCGTAGGTGCGGCCGTCGCCCTGAACACCAACCGAGCGGACGTCCGCCAGCAGCACGACGGGCATCTGCCAGACCTCGCGGTCCAAGCCAGCCTTGGTGAGTTCCTCGCGGGCAATCGCGTCGGCATCGCGCAGAATGTCGAGACGCTCACGGGTCACCTCGCCGATAATACGAATCGAAAGGCCTGGGCCTGGGAAAGGCTGACGCCAAACGATCTCGTCGGGCAGGCCGAGCTTCGTTCCGACCGCGCGGACCTCGTCCTTGAACAGATCGCGCAGCGGCTCAATCAGGGTAAACTGCAAGTCGTCGGGCAAACCGCCAACGTTGTGGTGGCTCTTAATGTTCGCAGCACCGTCACCGCCGCCGGACTCGACGACGTCAGGATAAAGCGTGCCCTGAACAAGGAAATCGACGCCCTTGCTACCAGCAATCTGGCGGGCAGCATCCTCGAAGCTACGGATAAACTCGCGTCCAACAGCCTTACGTTTAGTCTCGGGGTCGGTGACACCGGCTAGAGCATTAAGGAAGCGGTCGGTCTCGTCGACGGCAACCAGGTCCACACCAGTTGAGGCAACGTAGTCCTTCTTCACCTGCTCGGCCTCGCCCTTGCGAAGCAAGCCGTGATCGACGAACACACAAGTCAGCTGCGAACCGATAGCCTTCTGAACCAGCGCTGCAGCAACCGCGGAGTCGACGCCACCGGACAAGCCACAAAGAACCTTTTTGTCACCAACCAGTTCGCGGATCTTCGCGACCTGCTCGTCAACAAAGTTCGCGCTGGTCCAGGTCTTGGAGCAGCCAGCAATGTCGTAAAGGAAGTTCTCGATGACCTTCTGGCCCTGCTCGCTGTGGGCAACCTCAGGGTGCCACTGGACGGCGGCGAAGCCGCGCTCGGCATCCTCGAAAGCCGCAACGGGCGCGCCGTCTGAAGTGGCGAGAGCCTCGAAACCCTGTGGAGCGGAATAGACGGCGTCACCGTGGCTCATCCAAACCTTCGGCTCGGTTGCCAAGCTAGCCAGCAGCTTGCCCGGCTCCTTTACGGTCACACAAGTGCGGCCAAATTCGCTGGTTCCGGTCTGACGAACCTCGCCGCCCAACGACGAAGCCATCACCTGAGCACCGTAGCAGATGCCCAACACCGGGATACCCAGATCGAAAATGCCCTTATCCAGCTGCGGTGCGCCGTCGGCGTAAACCGACTGCGGACCACCCGAAAGAATAATCGCCTTCGGCTCCTCGGCAGCAACCTCGTCGGCAGTGATGGAATTGCGGACGATCTTCGAATAAACCTGCGCCTCGCGCACTCGCCTAGCGATCAGCTGGGCGTACTGGGCGCCGAAATCGACGACCAAAACAACGTCATGCCTCATAGTCTCTTCCTCATTTCGTTGCCCAGAAAGAATCCCGAGCTGATTGCTATTTATCGGAGCGCTCAGCGATCTCCGTGTGGTGCCTTACTACCTCGCGAACGATAAAGTTCAACAGCTTCTCGGCGAACGCAGGGTCGAGGTGCGAGTCCTCGGCGAGTCTGCGCAACCGTGCCACCTGCTTCGCCTCACGGTCGGGGTCAGCCGGAGGCAGCTTCACGGCAGCCTTCAGCTCCCCCACCTGCTGGGTGATCTTAAACCGCTCGGCCATCAGGTGAATAACAGCGGCGTCCAGATTGTCGATGCTGTCGCGCATGGCGATCAGCTCAGCGGGTAATTCACTCATCTGGGCTCCTTACAGATTTAGTGACTGTTAGCTATCACGTCGATCCGCTGGAAGCTCTTGACGTCCGTGTAACCCGTAGTCGCCAGAGCACGACGCAACGCGCCAACGACGTTCATCGTGCCATCCGGCACCCTGGACGGACCGTGGATGATCTCCTCAAGCGTTCCGACCTGGTCGAAGTGGACGCGACGGCCACGCGGCAGCGATTCGTGCCAGGCCTCCTGCCCCCAGTGCCAGCCCTTACCTGGCGCCTCAGAGGCGCGGGCAAGCGGCGAACCGATCATGGCTGCGTCAGCACCGCATGCAAAGGCCTTGACGATGTCACCGGAGTGGCCCATGCCACCATCTGCGATCACGTGCACGTAGCGACCACCGGACTCATCCATGTAATCGCGACGGGCCTCCGTCACCTCGGCGATAGCGCTAGCCATCGGAACCTGGATGCCCAAAACCTGCTTGTTGGCAGAAGCGGCGCCACCGCCGAAACCGACGAGAACACCGGCGGCACCGGTGCGCATCAGGTGCAGGGCCGTCTTGTAGCTGGCGCAGCCGCCAACGATGACGGGAACGTCCAGCTCGTAGATGAACTTGCGCAAATCCAGCGGCTCCGAAGCGGAACAGACGTGCTCCGCGCTAACAGCCGTGCCACGAATGACGAAGAAATCGGCGCCGGAATTCTGCACCGCGTCGGCGTACTCACGGGCATTGCGCGGGCTGAGCGAGCCGGCAACCGGCACATCAGCCGCACGGATCTCGCGCATGCGCTCGACGATAAGTTCGCTCTTGATCGGCTCAGAATAAAGCTCCTGCATACGCTTGGTAGCCGTCAACTGATCCTTGATCTCGGCGAGCTCATCGAACAACGGCTGCGGATCCTCGTAGCGCGTCCACAGGCCCTCAAGGTTGATGACGCCAAGGCCACCCAACTTGCCGAACTCTATGGCGAGCTTCGGGCTCATCACCGAATCCATCGGAGCCGCAATAAGCGGGAAATCGAAATTCAGTGCGTCGATCTGCCAGCGCAGATCAACAGTCTCGATGCCTCGCGTGCGCCTGCTCGGCACAACCGCGATGTCGTCCAACGAGTAAGAGCGCCTGGCCCTCTTGCTGCCGCCAATATCAATCATTTCTACCTACCTGTGACTCGAGTAGTTCGGGGCTTCAACAGTCATCTGGATGTCGTGCGGGTGCGATTCGCGAAGGCCAGCAGAGGTGATGCGTACGAAACGACCATTCTCCTGCAGCTGCGGGACAGTAGAGGCGCCCGAATAGAACATCGACTGGTGCAGGCCGCCAACGATCTGGTATACCACCTGGCCGAGCGGGCCACGGTAAGCAACCTGGCCCTCAATACCCTCGGGAATGATCTTGTCGTTACTCGTGACGTCCGCCTGGAAGTAGCGGTCCTTCGAGTAGCTCATGTGCTTGCCGCGAGTGGCCATCGCACCGAGACTGCCCATGCCACGATATTCCTTGAACTGCTTACCATTGATGAAGACGAGCTCGCCCGGGCTCTCGTCGCAACCGGCAAGCATGGAACCGAGCATCACGGTGTCAGCGCCGGCAACGATTGCCTTGGCGATATCGCCGGAGTACTGCAGGCCGCCGTCACCGATGATCGGAACACCAGCAGGCTTAGCAGCGCGAGCGGATTCATAAATAGCGGTGATCTGAGGAACACCGACGCCCGCAACAACGCGGGTGGTGCAGATCGAGCCAGGGCCAATGCCAACCTTAATGCCGTCGACGCCGGCCTCAACCAACGCCTTAGAAGCCTCGTAGGTGGCCACGTTACCGCCGATAATGTCGACGCCCTTAGCAGCCGGCTCCTTCTTCAGACGCTTGATCATCTCGATCTCAGCGGTGGAGTGGCCGTGCGCAGTGTCGACGACGATCAGGTCGACGCCCGCATCAACGAGCGCCATAGCGCGCTCCCAGGCGTCGCCGAGAATGCCGATACCTGCACCGACGCGCAACCTGCCCTGGGCGTCCTTTGCGGCCATCGGGTATTGGTCGGTCTTGACGAAGTCTTTAAGAGTTATCAGACCGGTCAGCTTGTTGTTAGCGTCGACCAGCGGGAGCTTCTCAATCTTGTGCTTAGCCAGAAGAGCCAAAGCGTCCTCGCGGCTGGTGCCACGGTCTGCGGTAACCAGCGGCATCTTCGTCATGACCTCGCTGACCGGGCGCGAAAGATCATGCTCAAAACGCATATCGCGGTTAGTAATGATGCCGACCAGCGTCATGTCCTTATCGACAACCGGGATACCGCTGATTTTGTAAGTGCCACAAAGCTTCTCTGCATCAGCAAGCGTCTGGTCGGGGGTGATGGTGATCGGCTCATCAATCATTCCGGCCTCGGAACGCTTAACCTGATCGACCATGTGGGCCTGGGCGTCGACGGAAAGGTTCCTATGCAAGATACCGATGCCACCCTCGCGAGCCATAGCGATTGCCATGCGCTCCTCGGTAACCGTGTCCATTGCCGCACTCAATAACGGCACATTCAACGTGATGTTTTTACTGACCTTGCTGGCGGTATTCACCTCGCTGGGGATCACATCCGACATGCGCGGCTGCAGCAGCACGTCATCAAAAGTTAAGCCCAATACTTGGAACATCTTCGGCACGCCGGCCTCGGTAAGTTCAGACACTTGGCACCTTCCCGTTTACGCTTGATATTGATGTAAGTCTATAACGTTCCGGGCAGGTCTCACATTCCACCCTATTCGGATAGTTACGATGCCGGATACGGTTTGCGCACGCCCGCGTAGACCTTGCCGATGACGAGGTCGTCACCGAGCAATTTCGACACCGTCACTAGGCGGTAGCCCATCGCCTCCAGCTTTTCTATGAGCGCGGGAACGGCCTTAACCGTTGGCTCGTGAATGTCGTGCATCAAAATAATTCCGCCGGGATACGCACCATCGAGAGCATTCTTCGTCATGATGTCCACGTCACGGTTCTGCCAGTCAAGGGTGTCGACGCTCCACAGCACGAAGCTCATATTCTGTCTCGGCGTGTAATTGTTAAAAGAGCCGTAGGGCGGGCGAGCAAGTTTGGGCGCTACACCCGCTGCGCGCTGAATCTCCGCCGAAGTCATGTCGAGCTGCCAGGCGGCAGAAGCAGGCCCCACCTTTACGAAATCAGGGTGGTTAAAAGAATGGTTGGCAACCTCATGCCCCTCGTCGACCATCCTCTTCACGGTGTCTTCGTTTCCCGCGATACTGTTACCCACCAAGAAAAAGGTGACCTTTGCATCCGTCTTTTTTAGACCGTCTAATAGCTTGTCTGTGAATTTGCCGGGGCCGTCGTCGAAAGTCAGCGCGATGCACTTTTCGATCGAACAGTCTGCCTCGCTGCGCACTTGGGTGGGTGTTACGGAAGGCGTCGGCGTGACCTCGGCGGCAGACCGAGACGTGGCTACCGCCTGCGTCGGCTCGAGACGAGTAGACGCAGGATTTTGAGCACAGCCGCCAAGCAACAGAGCGCCGGCAATTATTGCTACGTGGAACCTTCGCATTATCCCCCTTCAGGACGCCACGGCAGGCGGACAATCAGATTCTAAGTTGCGCGGCTACCACAGACGAAAGACAAGCTGCAACCTTAGAGAAGGGGATAAATTTCCTGGACGAGCAAAGGGCTGAGAGTTTCGTCGTCGAGATTAGACATGTCGTTCCAGCGAACTTCGGATATTTCGGCGTGCGGGCCGGTCGTTTCAGGAATGGGATCTGGCCACACGAAACAGTTTGCTACTACGTTAAATCCTGGCTCGTTTGCGGCCTGGGCCGTATGTTTACCGAGGGAAACTAAACGGTCGGGGTCTAGCTCCAGGCCGAGCTCTTCGCGGACCTCGCGCACGGCACATTGACGCGCGTCCTCCCCCGGCTCTGGCTTGCCACCGGGATTCATCCACATCTTCGTCCCACGTTTGCGGACGAGTAGCACTTCCCCAGACTTATTACGCAAAACGACCGCACTCACATGTACTTCAGGCACAAGGAGATTTAACCATTTATTGCGTCAGTTTTGGTCCGACAACGAGCCAAAATTGACTCAATGCCTAGGTTCTGCACTTTGGGCACGGGTGAGCCTCGCTTCTAATTCCGTATCTACCTAGAACTTGGTTCACCTGAAAGGCAACCTCGCACGGGCGGTAATTTACGTCGTCCCAGCCATAACGCAAAGTAACCGCACCCATAACAGCGTGGTAATTATCTCGCTCCATATCCCTGAACCTGCCGCCGCCAACATGCCCAGCTCTGCCATCAAGCTCAACGAACACCCCGCCGTAATCGACGTCAGTTTGAAACCTGCCCCTGCTTTGGCGTCTCCCCTTGGGCAGGCCATGTGCCTTCTCGACGTCAATGTAATACTTCTTCTCAAGGACGCTTTGAATGCCTTGTTTGTAGTCGCCGACTATTTGAGACACAAGCTTCCTGTGCTTATAACGACTTCTAGCTTCGAGTGCGTTGCTAACATCATCAGGTCGTAGCCATCTAATCTTGTAGCAAGCCTGGCTAATCCAGTAGGCAGCTTTTTCGGGCTGAGCATCACATACGTCGAGAATCACCTCTTGAGGAGCTGCAACGGGCAAATCCCCGTGCGCTCTCGGCAACGTCCGTCGACGCTCGAAGCGCCAAGGTCCTTGAATCTTTTGTGTCCTTTTATTTGGAGGCACTAAAACATCGATTATTTCCGGAGCCTTATCAGCGATACCCCACCCATATGCTCCGGCAAGCCCAGTCAGCATGGACCCAACGCCACCAACCAATATGCCTGCCCATGCCATCGCTCGCCAAGAAGGTTCCGCGACTCCAACGAAATAAATACCGGAAACGATACTTCGCCACTGTTCGTCACGAATCAATCGCTTTACTGTGCTAGCCGGCATCGACAGACCAACGGCTTGAGACCTAGAGATGACCCCATCTTGAAGAGAAATAAGTCGTTTTACAGAGGGAGAAAACTTGTATTTTTGGTGCACCCAGCCATCTTGCCGACGCAAAAATGACGTACTGGGACTTATTCACAGGCAAAATTAATTTGTTGCGTCAGTTTTGGTCCGACAACGAGCCAAAACTGACGCAACAAACAATTTGGCCCCGGCTCGTCTTGAACCGGGGCCAAATTTTAGAGATTTTTACTTCTCTTCGTCTTCTTCCTTGGCCGTAACCACGAGAGTCTCGGTGGTCAGGATCAGGCTAGCGATCGAAGCGGCGTTAGCAAGAGCGGAGCGGGTGACCTTAACCGGGTCAATAACGCCCTGCTCGATCAGGTTGCCATAGGTGTCGTCGGCTGCGTTATAGCCTTCTTCTTCACCCATCTCGGAAACCTTGCTGACGATAACGTAGCCCGGCTTGCCGCCATTCTCGGCGATCCAGCGCAGCGGCTCGGCAATTGCCTTCTGCAGGATTGCGACGCCGTGCTTCTCGTCGTTATCGGCGACCTCTAGGTTATCGAGCGACGCAGCGGCGTGCACCAGAGCTGCGCCACCGCCAGCGACGATGCCTTCCTCGATAGCTGCACGAGTAGCCGAAACGGCGTCCTCGATGCGGTGCTTCTTCTCGTTGAGCTCAACCTCAGTTGCGGCGCCAACGCGAATGACGCAAACGCCACCGGCGAGCTTAGCGATGCGCTCGGCCAGCTTCTCGCGGTCCCACTCGGAATCGCTGTTAGCCGACTCAGCCTGCAGCTGAGCAACGCGAGCCTTCACGGCTTCTGCATCGCCAGCGCCGTCGACGATCGTGGTGCTGTCCTTGTCGACAACAACGCGACGTGCACGGCCGAGAACCTCAAGACCAACCTGGTCGAGCTTCAAGCCAACCTCGGACGAGACAACCTCGCCACCGGTCAGCACGGCCATGTCCTGCAGCATTGCCTTGCGACGATCGCCGAAGGCCGGGGCCTTGACTGCGACCGAGTTGAAGGTGCCGCGGATCTTGTTAACAACCAGGGTGCTCAGAGCTTCACCGTCGACGTCTTCGGCGATAACAACCAGAGAGCCGTTAGCGGCGATGACCTTCTCCAGCAGCGGCAGCAGATCGTTCATCGAGGAGATCTTGCCCTGGTGCAGCAGGATGTACGGGTCTTCGAGGACGGACTCCATGCGGTCCTGGTCAGTCACGAAGTAAGGCGAGATGTAGCCCTTGTCGAACTGCATGCCCTCGGTGAAATCGAGCTCGGTGCCGAAGGTCTGGGATTCCTCGACGGTGATCACGCCGTCCTTGCCAACCTTCTCGAAGGCCTGGGCGATGATGTCGCCGATTTCCTTGTCGCGGGAGCTGATGGTGGCGACCGAAGCCATGTCGTCGACCTTGTCGATCTGCTTGGCTACACCGTGCAGGTGGTCGATGACAGCCTTGGTGGCCTTCTCGATGCCGCGCTTCAGGCCGACTGGGCTGATGCCAGCGGCAACAGCGCGCAGGCCCTCGTTGACCATGGCCTGAGCCAGGACGGTGGCGGTGGTGGTGCCGTCGCCAGCGACGTCGTTGGTCTTGGTGGCAACTTCCTTGGTCAGCTGGGCGCCGAGGTTCTCGTACGGATCCTCCAGCTCAACTTCCTTGGCGACGGAAACACCGTCGTTGGTAATGGTCGGGGCGCCGAACTTCTTGTCTAGAACGACGTAGCGACCCTTGGGGCCGAGCGTCACCTTGACGGTGTTGGCTAGCGTGTCAACACCGCGCTCGAGGGCGCGCCTGGCCTCCTCGTCAAAAATAAGTTCCTTAGCCATAACTGCCTCTTCTAAAAAAGATTTACTTCTCTACGACCGCGAGGATGTCGCGGGTGTTCAGCAGCAGGTAGTCAGCGCCGTCGTAGTGAACCTCGGTGCCGCCGTACTTGCTGAAGATAACGACGTCGCCTTCCTTGACGTCCATAGCAATGCGCTCACCCTTGTCGTCGATGCGGCCTGGGCCAGTAGCAACGACCTTGCCTTCCTGCGGCTTTTCCTTGGCGCTGTCCGGGATGACCAGGCCAGAGGCGGTGGTGGTTTCGGCTTCCATTGGCTGTACGAGGACGCGGTCCTCAAGCGGCTTGATCGTGGTTGCCACGATTGCCCCTTTCTCTATAGATTCTCAAATCAATTGTCTTGTTGTTCTCGAGACGCCGTCGCGGTGCCATCTCAAGGATTAGCACCCGCTATCAACGAGTGCTAAAACAACCCTAGCCATCCATTGGCACTCGCACAACTCGAGTGCCAGTTTCTTTTATTCTCATAGCCTAATTACAGCTTTCGGCGGCTCCGCCTCCATCTCGAAGCAAAACTGGGCGCGCGCAGCATTCATCTGGCAACTGATCGCTATTGGCATCATGCTCCTGTTCATGCTTTTCGCCGCCTTGGGCATGTTCGGCACTGCCCAGTCTCTGCGCTAAAGCTTGCAGGCGAAGACGAAGTCGTCGTCGGTCATTGCGCCTAACTGGAAGGTTTTGACGCCGACGTTTTCGAAACCGTTCTTTGCATAGAACTTCCCTGCCCGGTGGTTGTGCTGGCTGGTGTTTAGCCACAGCACATCTGCACCGCGGGCGCGGGCTTCTTCTTTGGCGCGCTCAATTATTCGAGCCGCCAGCCCGCTCCTATGCAGGTGTTCGGCGACGTAACATTTGGAAATGTAGGCGGGCTTGTTTGCCTTGACCCCGAAGCTTGGGTCCGGCTTCGCTACTTCGCCGAACCACATGAGGATGTAGCCGGTTATCTCGTCATCTTCGGCGACGATGACGAGGGTGTCGGGGTCGGTTAGATACTTTTCGAAGTCTGCTACGCGCAGGTTCGCGTCAATGTAAGCCTGAATGTCCTCAACCACCGCAAAGTCTGGGCACGCGAGCGGAAATGTTGATTTAGCGAACTCGCTAACTCGTTTCGCGTCGCTAGGTTTTGCTAAACGGATTGAAGATTCATCGGCTGCACTCATGCTTCGATCTTATTTCTGGAGTGCCTCAACACAACTCGTGACCAAAACGAAAAAACGCCACCCGGGGTTCCGGGTGGCATTTCAAGGGTTGGAAGATCTACTTTAGCAGGCCCTCGAGCTCGCCGAGCATTGCTTCTATTTCGGCCTCGCGACGTTCGATCGGAACAAAACTCGCCACCCTCCCAGTCTGTAAACATGCCGAAGTTAACCCCTGCGCGAACCTGCGGCATGGAGAAGTTGACGACGATCTGGCGCCACTGCTGGACGGCACTAATGCCACATTAGACGCAGATTCCGCGCAGGATCATGTTCGAATACGCCTGACTTCCAGCGGGAGTTAGGTGAATGCCATCGTCAGCCAAATATTCGGGATGGTCCTTAGTCAAAGAAAACCAATCCAACAATCCGACGTTCGGATGCGATGAAACGTAGCTCCACAGGGCATCGTTGCTGGGATCCTGATGTGCCTGCGGAACCCGAAGCGTCAGAAAGTAGACCGGCAGACCGTTCGCGGAATCAACCAAACCTTGAAGCAGATCGTCGTCAAAGATCGGGCCATTGGTGCCCAATGCGTACACGACGACTTTGCCAGGGCTACCGTTCGCAACCGCCTGCTGGTAAACAGCGGGCCCCTCGAAGACGCTGCGGCTGACCTTTCCGTCCACGTACGAGTTCGGCAGCACCTCCTGCAGTTGGGGCTGGGCACCGAGCAAGACGGAATCGCCGACGAGGGTAACCGGGGTCTGGCATGTTCCTGTGGCCGAATCGATCTTCCAATCGGACGCGTCAAGCCCGCTAGGCACCTGAGCAGCTACCGGCTTGGGCGCAACCTCTGTAGGTGTCGGGATGGGAGTGGGGGTTGGGGTTGCGGCGAGTTCCGGCCGCAGCTCGATTGCCCTCTTCTCGGCCGCGCCCTTCCAGTCGATGCTGACGAAAGCGAATGCGAGCGTCAGCAAAGCGCAAACCACAATTGCAGAGATCCGGACCGTGGCGATTGATTTTGGTTTCTTAAACATGCCCTTGGGCCTCTCCATGAGCTGATAGAGCAACTCAGCTGCAACCAAGATGATCGCCGCGTGCAGCACTCGTTCTGGGATGCCGATGTCCGTTGTCCGGGTTGCTGGATTAAACATCAGCAAGATTGGGAAATGAACCAGATAGAGGGCGAACGAACGAGTGCCTAGGTAGCTTAGAGGTTCGAATGAGAGCGCCTTAGCAAACCACGTGTTCGGACTCAGGCAGGCCCACATTGCCACTGCCGAGACCAAAGCGAATAGCAGGTATCCTCCGTGCGGCAGCCACGACGCAGCGCCGTCGACGAGGAAGAAGGCCGCGATCAAAATGGCGACGGCGAGCAGACCCAGCATCGAGCGAAGCAAACCAGAGACCTTGCTGGACGCCAGATCTATCTTGTTAGCCTCCCTAACCTCGACTTTTCTGCACTGCCGGGGACCGATGATCGTCGCTAAGGTCACACCTACGAGGAACTCCCCCGCCCGCGTGTCCAGGCCGTAGTAGATGCGGCTGGTGGCGTCTTGGCCGGTAAGGCTGAGGCCAAACATAACTGCAAGCGAAGCGACTACCAGAGCCGAGCTTACTAATAGCCAGCCCCGCCTGGTCTTAACCCAATGCCTTGCCACGGCGAAGATCAGAGACCACACAACGAAGGCCTGCATAATCAGGCTGACGTACCAGAGATGCTTTAGCGGAGAAGGCAACCCAGCGTTATCGAAATACGAGACTTCGCGGAGTATGTAAGACCAGTTGCTGAAGAAGAATGCGCTAGGCGCCACATCAGATTGCGTCTTCGGCAGCAAAGATGGCGAGACCAGCCACGAGGCAATCATCGTTAAGACGATCAGCACCAGAATGCTCGGCCAGATCCGCTTCAGCCTTTGCCAAACGTACCCAAGCCAGCTGAAGGTTTTGTCTGCACGAAGCAGCGTCCTCATCGCGAAGTAGCCGGAGAGGACGAAGAAAATCGTGACGCCAATGAAGCCACCGCTCAAAGTAACGGGACGCGTATGGAATAGGATGACGCCAATGATCGCGAGCGCGCGCAACCCGTCCACCGCACCGAACCTGCCGGTAGCCGCGTTGGCTTGTTTTAGATTTTTGAAAACCTTAAACGTTGAATCTGAATTCAACGATATCCCCGTCCTGCATTACGTAGTCTTTGCCCTCCAGACGCATCTTTCCGGCAGCCTTAACCTCTTGCTCACTACCTAGCTCGACTAGATCGTCGTAGCTCATGACTTCAGCCTTAATGAAGCCCTTCTGGAAGTCGGTGTGAATGACGCCAGCGGCCTCAGGTGCGGTTGCGCCCTTGTGGATAGTCCAGGCGTGCGCTTCCTTCGGTCCTGCGGTCAGATAGCTTTGCAAGCCAAGAGTGTCGTAACCAACGCGAGCCAGCTTGTCGAGGCCCGGCTCCTCAACGCCTGACTCAGCCAAGAACTCACGACCCTCTTCCGGGCTCATCTCCACCAGTTCGGATTCGAACTTGGCGTCTAGGAAGATGGCCTCGGCGGGTGCGACGATATCGGCGAGCTTAGATTTCAGCTCCTCGTTGCCGAGTTCGTCTTGGTCGAGGTTGAAAACGTAAATGTAGGGCTTCGCGGTCAGCAGAAACAGATCGCGAAGTGGGTCAGGGTCGAGATCGGACTGGAAGATGCCCTTGCCCTCAGAGAGGATCTCGTACGCCTCCTGCCAGGCATCGTACTTGGGGCGCATCTCCTTTTTGATGCGCGCTTCCTTCTCGAGCTTGGGCATCGCCTTCTCCATTGTTTGAATGTCGGCGAGGATCAGCTCGGTGCGGATCGTGTCGATGTCGTTGCCCGGGTTTACTTCGCCATCGACGTGGGTGACGTCCGGGTCCTCGAAGACCCTGGTCACCTGGCAGATCGCATCCGCCTCGCGAATATTGGCGAGGAACTCGTTACCCATGCCCTCGCCCGTAGAAGCACCGCGGACGATACCCGCGATATCGACGAAACTAACTGTGGCGGGGATCGTCTTCTGCGATCCGTAGATTTCGGCCAGTTTATCCAGCCTCGGGTCTGGGACGCCGACCACACCAACGTTGGGCTCGATTGTCGCGAACGGGTAGTTCGCAGCCAGGACGTCGTTACGGGTAAGAGCGTTAAAAAGGGTCGATTTGCCGGCGTTCGGCAAGCCCACGATTCCGATAGTTAGTGCCACGGCGCATAAGTCTAGCCGAGATAACTGACAATGCCGGCTTCAGCTAGTTAAAACTTGCCACCGAGATGTCTCTAGCTAGGCGCTACAACAGCGCCACGCGTAGAGGGCGGGAAGCTGTTCGCCATCTAAGATGAAATAGCCGTATTCCTTGTCATCGCGCGGCGTCTTGTCTTTGCCGATGACGCAGGCAAGCCTAGAGATTAAGGGCGGAGCTCTTGCGCTCGTCTCTTCTAAACCAGGCCAACCGCGTAGAGATCGGGCAGCTTCTCACCGTCGAAAAGCAAGTAGCCGTATCCAACATCCCTCGGCTTTTCGTCGGTTCCGTAGGCGCACGCCACCCAGTGGTCCTCGCTGGATGCATTCGTCTTTTTACTGCTGCTGGACGGGAAACCGCCGTAGCTGAAGTAGTCGCGAGTGTCGATCTTGGCGTTCGATATCCCGATGCCATCGGCAAGCTTCAAACCGCAACCATATACATATAGCGATTTCTTGAATCGGGGATCGTACTTAATTGGCATGACGCGAGGAGCGCCCTCTCCCTTGTCAGTGCCCTCTTCCATGGACTGCGAAAGTTTGCTGCTGAATCTTGCGTCGTCGAGGTTGCCCGCCGAGATCTGTTCCAAAAGTTCGTGCGCTTCAGACGTCGTCGGCAACTTGATAGATTCTCCGTTCGGCAGATA
This sequence comes from Propionimicrobium sp. BV2F7, assembly GCF_000510445.1. Classification (NCBI taxonomy): domain Bacteria; kingdom Bacillati; phylum Actinomycetota; class Actinomycetes; order Propionibacteriales; family Propionibacteriaceae; genus Propionimicrobium; species Propionimicrobium sp. BV2F7. The sequence goes on from NZ_AZIS01000004.1 coordinate 29,772, forward strand.
AACCGTCGTGTTGTCGACGTCCTGGACGAAGGCTTCTCCGTCCCACGAGAGCACTGATTCGGCCTCTGCGCTGGCCTCCAGCAGATACATAGTGTCGGGAAGCGGGCCGTCGCCATTAGTGCGGACGCTTCCCCAACGCATCCTGATGCCACCGTCGGCCGGCTCCATCATTTTTAGATCGAATCTCGCCACGGGCGGAGCGGCCGTAAAGTTGCTTATTCCGATGTCGGAAAGCTTGCTACCGTCCGCACCGTAGACGGCTACGAATGTGGAGCCCGTCTCGGTGGTGCACTCGAACTGGATTGCCAGGTGGCTCTCGCCTTCGACGTCCACGGGGACGGAATGCTTGATTTCAACCCCGGAGTTTCCCTCCATGACGCCGTCTTTGAAGGTGCCCCGGTCGGAGATCGAGCTATCCATGGACTTCTGGAAATCTATGCACCCCTTAGGAAGAACCAGCTCGTGCTGGGTAACTTCCTTTAAGGAAAGCTGATCACCTTTCTCGGCCTCGGCCCTGGCCTTTGCCTCTTCTTTCACCTTTTCGTTATTAGAATCGGTCTTGGCCAGATCGAACTCGGAAAGACTACCTTTTGAATCGACTATGAAGATTCGCTGGCCATCTGTGACCCATGAGGTCAGCGAGGATCCTTCCGGAACATTGATCTGCCACAACTGAGAGTCGTCAGAAAGTTTATTGCTGGTCAGGCCATCTTCGGAGCCGAGGATGTAGGTTCCGTTAGACACGATCACGGACGGGCTGGTGGTCAAGAATCCGTTCAGTTTTAGATCGTCTTCGCTGATGTTCTTCTTCCACAGAACGTCGTAGTCCTTTGTGGCATACACCTCGAAACCGTCAACATGCAGCTCTATACCGCTCTCATCCAGCTCGTTGAGGGACGGTGGGGTCATGCTGTCATATGGATAGTTAGCGCTAGAGAAGCTATCCGGCTCGCCCGACAGCTCGCCTGTTTCAAGGTCGACGCTCTGGCCCGAGCAGCTGACGGAGGAATCGTTTAATTCGCAATCGCTTCCATCAACAACTTTGGTCCTCCAGCGGGCGATTGCGCCGTTGTCGTCCTTATCGACGGCGATCAGCTCGTCAGAAAAATAATCTTGTCCCCTGAAAACTCGAAGCTCTCCATTCTCAAGGAAAGGGCCGGACTCGAAGGGCACGATCTTAGGGGCGCTCCCGCCACGAGAAACGTCGACGATTTGCACCAGCCCAGGCGCTTTAGTCGAATCGTTCAGACCAGGACTGGCGGTCAGATATCCGATTGTCCCGACAACTAAACCCAAAATCAGGACGCCGACCAAAACCAGAGTGACTCTCAGGCCAGTTCTTTGACGTTTTCCCGAGACGTTGGAATTCTTTTTTACCCCTTGCTGATTCATGTGTTCATGCTAGCAACAGGTATGCGCCTTGCTGCGGCAGGTCGAAGATAGTTAGGACTGCACGGTTCTAACTGAGCTTTATGGCCGTGAATCGAGAATAAATACTTCCCAGTTGCCGCCTCGGTGAATAGCAGCGAGAAAGAGATCGGGGCGTCTCGCTTTCTCCCTGTATTAATGCCTAGACTGCAATTGGAAGCTACCGATTAAAGGGGCACTTAAAGTGACCGACCAATTCAATCCAGAAAACAACCGGTTCCAGCCCAACTCGAAGCGGGGCTACGACACCAATTCGAGCTACAGGCAGACCACATACCCGCAGGATAGTTTCTCCTCTCAGTATGGAAATACCGTCTCGCCGTACGCTCCGGACCATCCACAATCGACGACGGTCCTGATTCTGGGCATCATCAGCCTGATAATTTTCCAGCCGCTTGGCATCGTCACTCTGATAATAGGCAACAAAGCTCGAAAAGAGATCAGGCAGCATCCGGGCGCATACGGCAAGTCCACCATGCTGACCGTTGGCTGGGGGCTAGGCATCGCGGCGACGGTTCTGTTTTGCATCGGAATCGTGTTGTTAGTAATCACGATATTGCTGGCTATTAGCGGACCCATGGACTACTAAAACAGGGCAAGAAAATAAGACACAAAATAAATGTCGGCTGCGTTAGTAAACGCGGCCGACATTTTATCTACGAGCTTTTAACCCACCAAATAGGCCTTTGCGGCCTTGTTAAAGGAGATCAAGTCTGTGGTGGCGCACATCTCCCTAGCCGAATGCATGGAATGAATCGGCAGGCCAACGTCGACGGTGCTGATGCCCATCCTCGTCGCAACCAGCGGCCCAATGGTCGTGCCGCCCGGAATGTTGTTGTTATTGACGTAGTTCTGGCTAGGCACCCCGGCCGCGTCGCATGCACGCTTCCAGAAAGGTCCGGAGGCTGAGTCAGTTGCGTATTTGCCGGCCGCGCTGATCTTCATGGCCGGCCCGTAACCCAGGGACGGGTAGCAGCGCGGGTCGTAGTGATCGGCCTTGGTGGCGTTGAGACCGTGGGTGACGTCTGCCGAGACGCAGGTTGCGCGCTGCAGCCAGGCCAGGTGCTCGCCGGTGTCGAGGCCCATCGCGAAGCTGAGTCGAGTCAGAATATCGGAAAGGAAGGATCCGGAGGCGCCCTCGGTGGTGGCGGAGCCGATCTCTTCGTGGTTGAACGCGGCAAAGACCTGAACGTGCTCGGTGGGACGGGCTTCGAGCATCGCCAGCAACGCGGGGTAAGTGCTGGCCAGGTTGTCCAGTCGGTAGGAAGCGAAGAATTGGTCGCGGCTACCGTAAATAGCGGGTTTTTCGCTGGGCACTGCGAATAGGTCTGCGCCCGCGACCTCGCTAGGTAACACGCCGGCAAGGTCTAATAAGTATTCAGACAGCGGCTCGTCCGCATCCGCGATCGAGAATAGCGGCAGCAGATCATTCTGCTTGTCGAGTTTGAATTCGGTTGCCCTACCCCGGTCCAGGTGCGGCGCCAGCGACGATAGCCGCAGGATCGGATCCGTGTTCAGCAGATAGATCTTGCCCTGCTTGTCGACGATTCGTCCCGCTACGCGTAGTTCTCGATCGAACCAAGTGTTCAGCAGGGGGCCGCCGTAAACCTCGACGTCCACCAGTCGATGACCCGAACGAGCGAAATCGAAGTCGGGCTTGATCTGAAGAGCCGGGGAGTCTGTGTGCACACCAAGGATTCGCAGACCGCTCGATTCTGTCAGGCGCTGAGGCATCCGCCAGGCCAAAATAGCTCCGCCACGAACGACGAAGTGGGCGCCGACGACGTCGTCCCAAGGCTTCGTCTCGTCGAGCGACGTGAAGCCTGCGCTCCTGAGCATCTCAGCGGCATTCAGCGCCGCGTGATAAGCCGTCGGGGATGCCTCGATGTATTCACTAAATGTCTTCAACCATGTTCGCGTGCTCACAGCGCCCAAGCCTAGTCATTTTTTGTCAGTGGCGAGTGATTGACTCTCTACCATGAACACCACGCAAGTAATCATCGTCGCGCTGATCGCCATGATCTGCGTCCTTCTCGGGTTGTTTCTGGGGTCAAGGCGGCAGCAAAACCCCGCGCCGCAAACACCCCAGCTGGAGCCCGTGACGGCATATCTGAACCGGCTCAACGATCAGCTGAAAGCGGTCGAGAAACAGCAGGCAAGCTTCGGCGCTCAGCTGTCAGAACAGGTGCGGACGGTGGTTTCCACCAACGAAAATCTGCGCCGCGAGACAGGGGCACTTTCGAACGCCCTGCGCAAGCCGCAGGTGCGCGGTCAATGGGGAGAACTGCAGCTCAAACGAGTGGTCGAACTCGCGGGGATGGTCGATCACTGCAATTTTTACACGCAAGACAGCGTTTCGACGGTTGACGGCAGGCTTCGTCCAGACATGAAGGTGCTGCTCGGCGACGGCAAGTTCGTTTATGTCGATGCCAAAACTCCGTTGACTTCTTTCTTGGATGCTCAACTTTCAGAGGACGAGGCGGCGAAGGCCAGGCTTTTGGCGCAGTTCGGCAACGCGGTGCGTAGCCACGTAGACCAGCTGTCGGCTAAAAGATATTGGCGCCTGGACGCGAATAGTCCGGAGTTCGTGGTGCTTTTCTTACCTTCCGAGGCGCTCGCCGCGGAGGCGCTGAGCCAGCAGCCAGATCTCATCGAATACGCCGCTGAAAGGGACGTGATTTTAGCTTCCCCCACCACACTGATCGCGATGTTGAGGGCGGTCTCTTACGGCTGGAAGCAGGCCGCATTGGCGGATAGCGCGCGAGAAGTTTTCGAGACCGGGCGCGAACTTTACGATCGCCTAGGCACTCTTTCCAATCACCTAGTCAAGCTCGGCAAATCCCTCACCACGTCGGTAAAAAGCTACAACGATGCCATCGGCTCTCTGGAATCCAGGGTTTTGGTCACCGCCAGGAAGTTCAATGAGATGAAGCTTGCGGATTCCGGCTTGGAGGGCCCGCAGGCGCTAACGGCTTCCGCCAGGCAGCCGCAGGCGTCCGAGCTGACTAGTGATTCTTCCGACTAGCCACCTGAGCCTCGGCATCCGCTGCGCTGCGTCGGGTGCGAAGCTGCGGAGGCAGCGAGAAGCTCATCTGCTCGTCGACTAGCTGCTCTTCGGTGGCCTGCGGATAGCCGAGTTCGGCGAGCCGCTCGATGACGCCCTGCACTAACTCCTCAGGCACGGAAGCGCCGGAGGTCAGCCCCACGGTCTCGACTCCTTCCAGCCAAGACGGGTCGATCTCCTCGGCGTAATCGACTCGTTCGGCCCGCTTCGCTCCAGCTTCCGCGGCGACCTCGACGAGCCGCACCGAGTTGGACGAGTTGGCGGAACCAACCACAATCACCAGGTCGGACTCAGCAGCGATCTCCTTGATCGCTGCCTGCCGGTTGGAGGTTGCGTAGCAGATATCGTCGGAGGGCGGGTCCAACAGCTGCGGGTACTTTTCCCTGAGTTTTTGGACGGTCTGACTGGTTTCGTCGACGCTTAGCGTCGTCTGGCTGAGCCAAGCGACCTGCTGATCGGTGGGCACGTCCAGGCCGTCCACCTCGTCGGGATGCTGAACCAGAGTGATGTTTTCAGGCGCCTCGCCTTGGGTGCCCTCGACCTCTTCGTGACCCTCGTGGCCGATAAGCAGAATGGGTAAGCCCTGCTTCGCGAAACGACGAGCCTCGTTGTGCACCTTGGTGACTAGAGGACAGGTCGCGTCGATGGTGCGAAGGTTTCGGCTCTTCGCCTCTTCCCTAACCGCGGGGGAAACTCCGTGCGCGGAGAAGATAACCAACTCACCAGTTGGCACCTCGTCTAGCTCGTCAACGAAGATGGCACCCTTTTCTTCCAGGGTCTTGACGACGTGCAAGTTATGAACGATCTGTTTGCGCACGTAAACGGGCGCGCCGTACTTCTGCAGGGCACGGTGAACCGTCACCACAGCCCTATCCACTCCCGCGCAGTAGCCACGCGGTGCGGCCACAATCACTCTCTTCGTCATCAGACCTCCTAGCAAGCCAGTCTAGGAAACCCGTTCAAAATGCGCGAAAGTCGAAGCAGAAAATTGTCAGTGCCGGCATCTAAAGTAGACAACGTGAATCAGAACATGCCGCAATCTCGCCCGCTCGCCGATGTCGTACGCGATGTTAAAAGTTGGGTCGAGCGCTGCGGCTGGGTCTGGGTCGAGGGCCAGATCATCGAGCTGAACCGTCGCACCGGAAGGCAGTTCTTCACTCTTCGAGATCGCGATCAGGAGATTTCCGCACGGCTCAGTTGCCAGGCGCACGTGCTGGACGCGGCCGGTCCGTTGACGGTCAACACGCAGGTCATCGCCGAGGTCCATCCGACGGTCTGGCAGAAGAACTCGAGCCTAAGTTTTGAGTGCCGGAGTCTACGGATAGTCGGCGAGGGCCAGCTGCTTGCCCAACTCGAGGCGCTCAAACGAAAGTTGCAGGCCGAGGGACTTTTCGACCCGATTCGCAAGAAAAAACTGCCGTTTTTACCCGGCAAGATCGGCTTGATCACGGGTGCCGACAGCGCGGCTCAGAGGGACGTGCTCCGAAACGTTGAATTGCGTTGGCCGCTGGCCGAGTTCAGGGTGATTAACACGCTCGTCCAGGGTCCGCAGGCCGCAGGGCAAGTCATAGCGGCTTTGAAAGAATTGGACGCCGATCCTCAGGTCGAGGTGATCATCATCGCCCGTGGGGGCGGATCGCTAGAAGACCTGCTGCCGTTCAGCGACGAGGGCCTGGTGCGTGCAGCCGCCGCGGCTAAAACCCCGATCATCAGCGCGATCGGGCACGAACCGGACACCCCGATTCTGGACCTGGTAGCCGACGTAAGGGCGTCGACGCCAACCGCCGCCGCGAAGATCGTCGTGCCAATAGCTGCCGAGGAGTTGGCTAATTTAGAGGCCACCAAGATACGCGCAAGGAATGCGATCACCAATCGCATCTCGAAGGAGCAAGAGGCGCTGACCTGGTTACGTTCTCGGCCGGTCTTGAAAGACCCTTCCGCAGCCCTTTGCGTTCACGCCGAAAAGATCGCAGAGCTTCGTCGCAGGCTGGGGCTATCGACACAGCTAAAGATCCGCGAAGAGAACGCATTCTTATCCAATGCTCTCGCCCGCATCAGGGCGATGTCCCCCAAAGCCACCCTCGAGCGCGGCTACGCCATTATTGCCGACGACGAGGGCGTTTCGGTCACGTCCGTCAGCGACGTCGAACCTGGCGATCAACTACAGATTTACCTCAGCGACGGGCAACTGTTCGCCGAGGTTGACGCAATAGAAGAATAGGAGCCCGCATGAGCGAAGAAGACGGCAAGCAGAAACCCACTTACGAGCAGGCGCGCACGCGGCTGGAGGAGATCGTGACTCGCCTGGAGTCCGGCGGCGCTCCCCTAGCCGAGTCCATGAAGCTTTGGGAGGCGGGCGAGAAGCTCGCCGCCTACTGCCAGCAGTTCCTAGACTCCGCGAAAGAGAAGATCGAGGCCTCCAAGCAGACCGAGAGCTAGAAATCCTCGAGCAGGTCGGTCACGAGAGCGGCGATGTCCGAACGTTCCGAACGGGTCAGCGTCACGTGGGCGAAGAGCGGGTTGCCCTTGAGCCTTTCAACTACAGCCGCGATGCCGTCGTATCGTCCAACCCTTAGGTTGTCGCGCTGTGCAACGTCGTGAGTCAACACAACCCGAGAGTTCTGCCCGATTCGGCTGAGAACGGTCAGCAGCACGTTCCGTTCGAGGGATTGGGCTTCGTCGACGATCACGAACGCGTCGTGCAGTGAGCGCCCACGGATGTGGGTTAGCGGCAGCACTTCGATCATTTCGCGGTCCAGCAACTCGTCGATGACGAACTTATTTGTGACTGAACTGAGAGTGTCGAAAACCGCCTGCCCCCAGGGCGACATCTTCTCGGTCTCGGTGCCCGGCAGATAGCCGAGCTCCTGGCCGCCCACCGCATACATCGGGCGAAAAACCATGACCTTCTCGAACTGGTGCTGCTCCATGACCAACTCCAGCCCCGCGCATAGCGCCAGCGCGGACTTACCGGTTCCGGCCCTGCCACCGAGGCTGATGATTCCGACGCTCGGATCCAAAAGAAGATCCAGCGCGACACGCTGCTCCGCGCTCCTGCCATGAATGCCGAACGCCTCCAGATCGCTGCGGACGAGCTTCACTTTTCCTTCGCCGACGTTCCTGCCCAACGCGCTTGATCCAGGCGCGTGAAGCACGAATCCGGTGTTTATCGGATGCTCCTTGGCGGGTTCGAGATCCGCCTTGCCGGCCTCGAATAACTCGTCCATCTGCGCGAAAGTTACGTCGAGCTCCGCCATGCCGGTCCAGCCGGAATCTGCGACCTGCTCGTTCAGGTATTCCTGGGCCTCGATGCCCATGGCCGCCGCTTTCACTCGCATCGGCAGGTCTTTGCTAACGACAATGACGTCTGCACCCTCGGCTTTGTAATTGAGCGCGACGGAAAGAATTCTCGTGTCGTTATCGCCAAGCCTGAAGCCCTCCGGCATTCTCGCCTGGCTCGTGTGGTTTAACTCGACGTGCAGGATGCCGCCTTCGTCGTTGACTGGGATTGGCTGATCGAGCCTGCCGTGTTTGGTTCTTAGTTCGTCCAGAAGTCGCAGCGCTCCCCGGGCGAAATAGCCAAGATCGGGGTGATGACGCTTACCCTCAAGCTCCGAGATAACCACGATCGGCAACACGACGTGGTGTTCTGCGAACCTGGTGATAGCCCTCGGGTCGCTCAGTAGGACGGATGTATCTATTACGTAGGTCTTAACGCCCATAACTTGAACTTACCGAGGCCTGGCCAAGTGCGCTTACGTTATGGCGGATTGTTCACCTTTTCGTCACGCGCAGCTAACCTGCCTCACAGCACGACAAGCAAGATCGCCACCCAGTGGCAGATGGAACCAAGGATCGTGCCAGCGTGGAAGAACTCGTGGAAACCGAACGTTTCCGGCCACGGGTTTGGGCGTTTGAGCGCGTACATTAGCGCGCCCGCCGTGTAGAAGAGACCGCCTGCGATCAGCAGCACGACGACCGCCACCCCGCCGGTGCGCCAGAATGTTGGCAGCCAAAACAGTGCAACCCAACCCATGATTATGTACAGGGCTACGTACAGCCATCGGGGCGCCGAGAGCCAAAGCGTCCTGAAGACTACCTCTAGCAGCGCGCACCCCCAGATCACCGACAGCAGGATTGCCATCGACGCGCCCGAGGTGAGCCCGATCGCTAGCGGCGTGTAGGTGCCTGCGATGAAGATCGCGATGTTGGAGTGGTCGATCCGACGCAGCAGCTCGCTCATGTGCTGAGACCAGCTGCCCCGATGGTAGAAGGCGCTGTTGCCGAATAGGAGGATGGCGGTCAGCGTCCAGACCGCGCAGCCCACCCGTATCCAGACGTCGTCGGCGATTATCAACAGGATTAAACCGCAGACGAGAGCTATCGGTGTATTGATGGCGTGTAGGACGCCGCGCATGCGTGGTTTCGCAGGAATTTTCACATAACCTACGCTACCGTAGGTTATGGGTGAAACAAACTTTTCACAGCTTTTCCGGCTAGTCTTTTTCCATGACCGACTACAAGCTGATCCACAAATTTTTTGCGGGGGCCGAAGATCTAATCTCGACGGCTGTCGGTTACGCGCCCAAAATAGTTTCCGACCAGCTGTACAGGTTCTACGAGGGACGCCTGCGTCGAGGCTTCGCCAAACAGCAGCTACCCGAGCACGTCGCAGTGCTTGCTGACGGAAACCGGCGGTGGGCTAGAGCCAACGCGCCCGGTGAGACCCTCGAGGTTGGCTACAAGGCAGGCGCCGATAAGCTTCGCCAGTTCGTTAACTGGTGCCAAGAGATCGACATCCCGATTGTGACGCTTTGGGTACTTTCCACCGATAACCTGCAGCGCTCCCAGAAAGACGTCTTGCTGCCGCTTCTGCACGTGATAGTCGACCTGGTGGATTCGCTGGCCGCAGAGCACCGCGTAAAAATCGTCGGCGATCTCTCGCTCCTGCCCGACGAGATTTCTGAAAAGTTGAGCGCCGCACAAGAGCGCAGCGAAGACAACCCCGGCATCCACATCAACGTTGCAGTCAGCTACGGCGGACGTCACGAGCTGATCAGTGCCTTCAAAGATCTCCTGACCGAAGAGGCAAACGCAGGAAAAGACCTGCGCGAGGTTGCCGAGACGCTGAGCCTGGAGCAGGTAGAAAGCCACCTATATACGAAGGGCCAGCCCGATCCGGATCTGATCATCCGCACTTCCGGCGAGCAGCGGCTCAGCGGCTTCCTGATGTGGCAGAGCGCACACAGCGAGTTCTACTTCTGCGAGGCCCTATGGCCCGACTTCCGACGCGTCGACTTCTACCGCGCCCTACGAAGCTACGGCCAAAGAGAGCGCCGCTTCGGCAAATAGCTAAACCGCAGTTAACGGGAACCAAAAGGCTCGATATCGGGCTTTTTCTTCCTCGTTAATTTCGACGACGCCCAACTAGTTGACCACTTTTGAAGGTGAGGATGCTGGGCTGGGTTGGTTTGGCGAGCATCGAGGCGTGGAGAGAGTGACATCTCGACAATCGCGACAGCGATAAGAGATAAGCGAAGACACGGCGACTCGCTCGACAAACCAAGCCAGACCAGCGGCCGACCAAAAGCTAATTAATCAGCAACAACCGGTAAACAACCAGGCCAACCACGAACGTCACCAGAAACAACGAGGAGAAAAAAGCTCGACTACGAATATTTTCTTCCTCGTTAATCTCACAACGTCCAGTATGGTTACCGAGTTACTGGTATCTGCGGCAACCGATCAGCAGGTCTGGGCGTCCTCTGGTGCTGGGCCCCACAGCAGTTCGCGAAGATCGGCCCAATCGGTGACGGGCTGTTCGCAGCGGTTGCCGTGGCAGACGTATGCGGTGGGTTTGCCGTCGATGGCGTTGCGGCCCTCGAGGAGTTCACCGAAACCTTCAGTTTCTGGTTGCGCGACGACGATCGCCGAGCCGAAAGGTGCCAACCGGAAGGCCGCCTGGCTCATTTCGCTGAAAGCGTCGGCGGACTCGTCGACGATAACGATTTGCGCGGGACCGCGGCCATCTGCAGCCTCGAGCTTCGAAAGCTCATCGGCAAGAGCCCAACCCGCGAATCTGGGGGCGTCGGAGAGAATCTCGCGCAAGGACTCGCAGGCCAGATCCGCTCGCTCGTCATACTCTGGTTTGTCTGTAAGTTGAGCAACAAGCCGCAATGCGGCGATCATCGTGGCTGTCGCCGAAGGGTATGCGTCGTCGCTGAGCTGGCGCGGACGATCGAAGAGCAGCGGATCTTCGACGGCGTCCCAAAAGCCACCATCCGGGTGGCCGAAGAGTTCGGGTGCCGCATCCAAAATCTGCTGGGCGCGCAGCAGCCAGGTGGCGTCCCCTAAGGCGCCGGAGAGCCTGGCGAAGCCTAGCGCGCTTGCCGCGTAGTCGCTGGTGGAGCCGATTTTAGTGTCCGACGAGTTCACCCAGCGGCTCCAAATGTCCTCGGCGGCTGTCTTTGCGGCAGCCAACCAATCGGGCTCGTTTAGCACTATCGATGCGCGAACGAGCGACTCGATAAGGTATCCGTTCCAGGCCACCACGACGGCTTCGTCACGCTCGGGCAGGCCACGGTGCTGACGGGCGGCCAGCAGCTGCGCGCAAACGCGCCTGATGCGCTCGGGTGCGGGATTGCCGTGGAACTGCAGGGTGGACAGCCCGGAGCCGTCCTTCTCGGCGTCGCTTCCCGCCGGCATGTTGCCCTCGAAAGTTACGTGGAAAACGCCCTGCGCGAAACGCGAGTTACCGCTGAGCACCTCGTCGAGCATTTTGGCGTTCCACAAATAGTAGTTGGCCTCGGCGTCTTGGCTTGCCGCGAAAGCGCCGCTAGGCAGCTGCATCTCGCGCAGCAGCCAACCAACCGTGCCGCGGATCGCGCGCTCGAGCAGCTCGCGTTGCTCGGTTTCCTGGCCGGGTAACGCGCGCACCCAGCCGCGGGTCAGCGTGCCGAGCATGAGTGCGTTGTCGTAAAGCATCTTCTCGAAGTGCGGAACTTCCCATCCCGCATCGACGGCGTAGCGGTGGAAACCGCCGCCCACCTGGTCGTAGACGCCACCCCGGGTGATGAACTCGAGCGTTATTAGCGCCACTTCGTTAGCCAGCTTGTCGGTTCGCACGAGCAGCGCGTCCAAGACGGGCGCGTTAAAGAACTTGGGCGCGCCTCCGAAGCCTGCGTGTTTCTCGTCGAATGTGCTGAGGATGTTTCCGACGAGCTGAACCGGATCGACATCGCCTTCGACGGGACGGGTCTCGTTCATCTCTTTCAGGTGCTCGGTGAGAGTGGCGGCGGACTCCACGGCTTCCTGTTTGCGCGAGTTCCAGGCGTCGTAGATCGCCAGCAGAACCTGACGGAAGCTGGGCAGCCCATCGCGCGGCTTATCGGGGTAATAGGTGCCCGCGAAGAATGGCCGCCCATCTGGAGTCAGAAAGACTGTGTTCGGCCAACCGCCCTGCCCTGTCATGGCTTGGGTGGCCCTCATCATGACGGCATCCACATCGGGGCGTTCCTGGCGGTCTACCTTGATGGCGACGAAATTGTCGTTCAGCAGGGCGGCCGTGGCCTCGTCGCTGAACGATTCTTTGTTCATGACGTGGCACCAGTGGCACGATGAATAACCAACCGAGACGAATACGGGCACGTCTCGGCGCTTAGCTTCCTCGAACGCTTCGGCGCCCCACCGCCACCAGTCGACGGGGTTTCCCGCATGTGCGCGTAAATATGCGGAAGAGGCCTCTTTGAGTCGGTTTGCCATGTCTATAGCTTGCCAGGTGCGCCCTAATCGCCCAAGCCGCCGAAGGGCAGGCCGAGCGCTTTCAGACGCTCCTCGCCGCCGTCGGGTTCGGTTAGTATCCACAGACCTTTGCTGGTCATCGCGATGGTGTTTTCCCAGTGCGCTGCGTCGCTGCTGTCCTGGGTGACTACTGTCCAATCGTCGTCCAGCTCCGCAACTTCTTCGGTGCCTAGCGTGACCATCGGCTCGATGCAGATGCACATGCCGGTTGTCAGCTTCGCGCCCCTGCCCTTGCGCCCGTAGTTGGGCACGTCGGGATTCTGGTGCATGGCGGTGCCGATTCCGTGACCGGTGTAGTCGCGCAGAATGCCGTAGCTGCCGCAAGAGTTGATGTAGTCCTCAACAGCATGGCCGATGTCGCCTACCCTGTTGCCGGGCTTGACCTGGGCGATGCCTCGCCACATGGATTCGCGCGTTACGTTGATTAGCTCCTCGCGCTCGGCACGCTGTTCGTGGTCTGCGCCCTGCCCCACGATGAAGCTGCGGGCGGCATCGCCATGCCAGCCGTCAACGATAGCGCCGAAGTCAACGGAAACTAGATCGCCGTCTTTGATGACCCTATCGCCGGGGATGCCGTGCACAACAGTTTCGTTAACGGAGCAGCAGATCACGCCTGGGAAAGGCATGATTCCCCAGTCTGCGCCATAGTTCAGGAAGCTGGAGTCAGCACCGTGCTTGGCTAGCACCTCCCTGGCCATCTGGTCGACGTCGCCGGTGGTCATTCCCGGCTTCGTCTCGGCAACCATCAGGTTCAGCGCTTCGGAAACCACGAGGCCCGCCTTGCGCATCAGCTTTATCTGGTCGTCGGACTTGATTTCGATGCCGCGTCCAAACATATTTCCTCCAATGAAAATAACGCCTCCAGAGAATGCTCTGGAGGCGTTAAAAAATTGATTACTTGTCTAGCTTGTCCAGCGCGTTGTGGATTCGCTCGGAGATCTCCTCGACGGTGCCTTCACCATTGATCGCGAGGACAAGGCCCAGCTGCTTGTAGTGATCCAGCAGCGGAGCGGTGGAGGTGTTGTACACCTTCATGCGGTTGCGAATGGTCTCCTCGTTGTCGTCGCTGCGGCCCTCGATCTCGGCACGCTTCAGGAGGCGCTCGATCAGGGTCTCATCGTCGACGTCCAGAACGACGACTGCGTCGAGGCCCAGGTTGTGCTTTTCGAGGTAGTCGTCAAGCGCGTCAACCTGGTGCATGGTGCGAGGGAAGCCGTCGAGCAGGAAGCCTGCGGAAGCGTCCGGGGCCTCTAGACGATCGAAAACGATCGACTCGGTTAGCTCGTCGGGAACGTAGTCGCCGGAATCCATGATTGCCTTGACCTGCTTGCCCAGCGGAGTCTGATTCTTCACGTTGGCACGGAAGATGTCTCCGGTGGAGATAGCAGGAACGTCGTAGCGGTTTGCGATGCCGTCGGCCTGGGTACCTTTACCCGCGCCGGGAGCACCCATGATAAGAAGTCTCACTTTAGGAACCCTTCGTATTGCCTCTGATGTAGCTGGCTTTCAATCTGCTTGACCGTGTCCAGGCCTACACCGACCATAATCAACAGGCTCGTGCCGCCGAACGGGAAGTTCTGGTCGGCCCCAAGAGCAGCGATTGCGATGGACGGAATTAGCGCGATCAGGCCCAGGTATAACGAGCCCGGCGCCAGCAGACGGCTAAGCACGTACTGCAGATAATTTTCGGTCGGCTTGCCCGCGCGGACGCCCGGTATGAAACCGCCGTACTTCTTCATGTTGTCGCTGATCTCCTTAGTGTCGAAGGTAATCGACACGTAGAAGTATGCGAACGCGATGATCAGCACGAAGTAAATCATGTTGTACCAGGCGCCACTGCCCCTAGACAGGTGGGTGGCGATCCATTCGGAAACCGAACCTTCTGAGTTGAACATCGTCCAGAGGATCGGCAGGTAAAGAATGGAGCTGGCGAAAATGATCGGGATAACGCCGGACTGGTTGACCTTGATCGGGATGTAGGTGCTCGTACCACCGAGAAGCTTGTTGCCGACCATTCTCTTGGCGTATTGAACCGGAACGCGTCGCTGGCCTTGCTCGACGAAGACCACGCCAGCCATCACCAGCAGGCCGATGCCGATAACCAGCAGCATGACGACCAGGCCCTTGTTGCCTTCTTGCGCCTGGCGGATGTTCCACATGGCAGAGGGGAAGGTTGCGACGATCTGGGTGAAGATCAACAGGGACATGCCGTTACCGACGCCGCGGTCGGTGATCAGCTCGCCCATCCACATGATGATCGAGGTGCCTGCGGTCATGATCAGGATCATGACGACGATGGCGAAGATGCCCTTGTCGTAAACGACCGGTTTGTTGCAGCCCGGGAAGAGCTGACCGTTGACGGCCATCATGGTGAAGGACGTCGCCTGCAGCACCGCTAGGACGATGGTCAGCCAACGGGTGTACTGGGTGATCTTCTCCTGGCCGGCGCTGCCCTCTTTCTTGAGCTGCTCCAGTTTAGGAATGACCACCACGAGCAGCTGCAAAATAATCGAGCTCGTAATGTACGGCATGATGCCCAGCGCGAAGATAGTCAGCCGCAGCAGCGCACCACCGGAGAAGAGATTCACCATTGTGTATAAGCTGTTCTGCTCGGCAGACAACTGCGCGCACTCGCGAATCGAAACCATATTTACGTTTGGCGTTGGGATCGAGGACCCCAAGCGGAAAAGCACCAGAATGCCTAGTGTGAACAGGATCTTCTTGCGAAGGTCCGGTGTCCTGAATGCATTAAGGAACGCGGAAACCATCCGAGCTCGCTTTCGTTCTTTGACTAACTTCGTGAAATGCGCATAGACGCAACCTGACCAGCCTACCGCACGGCGCTAGCAGACTCCTAAAAGTCGTTGCCCTACAGGTTCAACTGGATCTTTCGTCCAGGCACCGCCTCGATCAGTTCGCGGGTGTAATCGCGCTGCGGATTGTTAAATATCTCGTCGGAGGAACCAGCCTCAACCAACTTGCCGTGTTCCATCACGGCGACGTCGTCAGCGATCTGTCGAACAACTGCGAGGTCGTGGGTGATGAACAGGTAGGACAGGTTGAGCTGCGCCTGCAAATCATTTAGCAGGTACAGAATCTGGTTCTGGACGAGCACGTCGAGCGCGGAAACCGCCTCGTCAAGCACAACAACCTCTGGGTGGAGGGCTAGCGCACGGGCCACCGCGACGCGCTGGCGTTGACCGCCAGACAGCTCGTTCGGGTAGCGACGCATCACCGAGCGCGGCAGCGAGACCAGGTCGAGCAGTTCGCTTACCCTCTCGGTGCGTTCCTTCTTGCTGCCAAGTTTGTGCACGACGAGCGGCTCCTCGATGATCCGGTAGATCGAATACATCGGGTCGAGTGAGCCGTACGGGTTCTGGAAAACAACCTGCAGCTTGCGACGCAGCTTGAACAGCTCCTCGCTGTTCATCGTGGAGCAATCGCGGCCCTTGAAATAAACCTTGCCCTTGGTTGGGTCGATCAGGTTCAAAATCATGTTCGCAACGGTGGACTTACCCGAACCGGACTCCCCCACCAGAGCAAGCGTCGTTCCGGTACGCAGACCGAATGAAACGTCGTCGACCGCGCGCAGTTTCTTCGCCTCGCCCTTTGCGCCACGAACGTCGAATTCCTTGGTCAGGTTTTCGACGCGGATGATTTCGTCTTTGGCGGTGCGGCCGGCGCCAGCACCGGTCAGCTCCTCCTCGGTGACCTGAATGCCGCGGGCGTGCGCGGACTCGATCCGAGCCGACGCCAGCGACGGGGCCGCCGAAACCAGACGCTTAGTGTACGGGTGCTGCGGGTGCTGCAGAATCTGCAAAGCGGGGCCGGATTCAACGATTCGGCCTCGGTGCATAACGACCAGCTGCTCGGCGCGCTCGGCAGCCAGACCGAGATCGTGGGTGATGAAGAGCACAGCGGTGCCCAGTTCTGCGGTCAGCTTGGCCAGGTGGTCCAGAATCCTGCGCTGAACGGTTACGTCGAGAGCAGAGGTGGGTTCGTCAGCAATCAGTAGCTTCGGGTGCGCGGCGAGGCCGATGGCGATCAGCACGCGCTGCTGCATACCGCCAGAGAATTCGTGCGGGAACTGCTTAGCCCGACGCTCCGCATCTGGCAGGCCGGCGTCCTCCAAGAGTTCGGCCACCCGCTTACCCGTCTCAGACTTCGGGACGACGTTGTTGGCCTCTAGCGTCTCCGCAACCTGCTTGCCGATGCGGTGCACCGGGTTCAAGTTAGTCATCGGATCCTGCGGAACCATCGCAATTTGACTGCCACGAAGCTCAACCCATTCCTTGTTGGAGAGCTTGCTGATCTCGCGGCCGTCAAACTCGATAGAGCCGCCGGTCACCTCACCCGTGCCTGGCAACAGGCCGATGATGGCGGCTGCCGTGGTGGACTTACCGGAGCCGGACTCGCCGACGATTGCGACCGTCTGGCCTGGGTAGATCGTCAGGTTAGCGCCGCGAACCGCGGGCACCATGCCCGTAGATGAGCGGAACTGCACCTCAAGGTCGGTGACCTTGAGTAGCGGGTTCGCGTCATCCGGGTGGATTTGGGGCTCGGCGTCGGTAAGAACTGCCTTGTCAACAGCCGCGTTCAGCTCCTCTTCGGTCAGCTGGCGGCGTGCCGGAATGTCTTCTGTCATTTCTTCTTAGCCTTCGGATCGAGAGCCTCGCGAACGACGTCGCCCATCATGATGAAGCTCAATACTGTGATGGCCAGCGCGATAGCCGGGTAGAACAGCACCATCGGCTTGGTGCGCAGTACGTGCTGGGCAGCGGAAATGTCGTTACCCCACGAGACGACGCTCGGCGGCAACCCGATGCCCATAAACGAAAGCGACGCCTCCGCAACGATGAACGTGCCAAGGGCAACCGTCGCGTAAACGATGATGGGGGCGGCGGCGTTGGGCAGGATGTGGCTGGTCAGAATGCGCCACCTCGAAGCACCCGTCGCCCGGGCAGCCGTGACATATTCCTCGTTCTTGGTGGACAGCACGGAACCACGGGTGATACGAGCAATCTGCGTCCAGCCGAACAGCGAAAGCACGGTAATAACCATGGCCACGTTTCGATTGTCCTTGAACATCTGCATGAACACGATCGCGGCCAGCAGCAGCGGAATCGCGAAGAAGATGTCGGTGATGCGCGAGAGCAGCGAGTCGAGCCAACCACCGAGATAGCCGGCAGCCGCGCCGATCGTGCCGCCAATCAGAACAACCATGACCGTGGTAACGATGCCGACGGACACGGAGGCGCGGGCGCCATAGATAACTCGCGAGTAGATGTCGCAGCCCTGCTTGTCGTAACCGAACGGGTGTCCGGGGGCCGGGTCCGCAAGGGAGTTCTTTAGCTCGCAGAACCGCGGGTCCAGCGACGTGAACAGGCCAGGGAACAGCGCAAGCGTGATCGCCAAAATGATGATCGTCAAAGAAATCCAGAACAATGGACGCTTGCGCAGAGTCTTCCAGGCTTCCCCCCACATGGAGGCCGGCGCTGATTCGTCAGCAACCGCGTCTACTGCGCCCAAACCGGTCTCGTCGACGTCAGAAACGAAGTGTTCCTGGCCTGCGCGGTGGCGCTCAATTAACTTGGAAGGAATGTGACTAGTCATAACGAATCCTCGGATCAATCACGGCGTACAGCAGGTCGACGATCAGGTTGGCCAAAATGTAGACCAGAACCAGCACTGTCGTGAACGAGACGACGGTGGAAGGTTCGCCCTTAAGGATCGACTGCCACAGCGTGCCGCCGACTCCGTTGATATTGAAAATGCCCTCGGTAATGATCGCGCCGCCCATCAAAGCACCAAGGTCGCCGCCGAGGAACGTAACGACCGGAATCAGCGAGTTGCGCAGCACGTGGCGACGCATAACCAAGCCGCCGGTCAGGCCCTTCGCGCGAGCGGTTCGCACGTAGTCAGCCGTGACGTGTTCGGAAATGGACTGCCTGGTCAGGCGCAAAACGTATGCCAAAGACTGCGCGCCCAACACGATCGCAGGCAATATCAGGCTATGGAATGACACGTTGGGGCCGACCGTGGGCGGCACCCAGCCCAGTTTGATGCCGAAGATGAACTGCATCACGAAGCCGATAACGAACGTCGGCACAGAAATAACAACTAGCGAAAGCACCAGCACCGATGAGTCGAAGAAGCCGCCGCGTTTAATGCCGGCGATGACACCCAGCGTAATACCGAAGATCGCCTCGATGAGCAGCGCCATGACGGCCAGCTTGATGGTCACCGGGAACGCCTGTGCCATCACGTCGATAACTGGACGGCCTGAGAAGGTGTTGCCGAAATCTAGAGTGAAAACGCCCTTCATGTACAGCAGATACTGCATCCAAAAAGGCTTATCAAGGTTGTAGTCTGCACGGATTCGGGCCTCAACTTCGGGACTCAAACCGCGGTCGCCACCAAGTGCGGCGACTGGATCGCCCGGCATCAGGTAAACCATGGCAAAAAGCAGAAACGTGGCTCCAAAGAAGACCGGTATGGTCTGCAAGAGCCTTCGCCCGACATATCGGAGCATACGCATTTCCTTAAACGAACTTGTTTTTGAGCCTGGCTGTATCGACAGCTTTAGCTCTTCAATTTACATCTGGAAGGCGGAAAACAGTAAACCGCATCCTGAACTTTTGAGACGATACCCCAAAAGGGTGTCTATCTGCCACAAAATTTCATAAATGAGACGGAAAGCGCGCCGCAATTGCTTGCAGCGCGCTTGCCGTCTCAGAGACTGATTAATTCAGTCAGTTATGCCTGCTTGGTGATCTTGTAATACACCGGCACCGAGTGCCAGTCGAACGCAACGTTGTCGACGTTTGCAGACCAGCCACCGTTAACGTTGGCGTACCACAGCGGGATGGCGGGGAGATCCTCGAAGAGTTTCTCCTGAGCCTCGTTCAGCTTCTTCAGAGAAGCTTCATGATCCGTCATGCCAGCGGCTTCCTTCATCATGCCGTCGAACTCGGGCGAGGCGTAGTCGGCGTCGTTAGCGCCAGCGCCGGTCATGTAGACCGGGGCCAGGAAGTTGTACATGGACGGGTAGTCAGCCTGCCAGCCGGTGCGGAAGGCGCCGGTGATGGTGCGGTTGGTGACGTCGTTACGCAGGGACTTGAAGTCCGGGTAAGGCTTGCCCTCTGCATTGATGCCAAGAGAGTTCTTGATGGAGTTGGCGGTTGCGTCAACCCAGGTCTGGTGACCGCCATCGGAGTTGTAGGCGATGGTGAAGGTGCCCTCGTACTTCGAGATCTCTTCAGCCTTGCTCCACAGCTCCTTGGCCTTCTCCGGATCGTACTTCAGAACCTCGTTGCCCTTGATGTTCTCGTCGAAGCCAGGAACTGCCGGGGAGGTGAACTCCTTAGCCGGGGTGCGGGTGCCATTGAATGCGACCTTGGTGATCTCGTCACGGTTGATAGCGTGCGAGATAGCCTGGCGACGCAGCTTGCCCTCTTCACCCTTGAAGTGTTCCAGACCCATCGGAATGGTGAAGCCCTGGAATACCGCGGTCTGCTGGTTTACAGCGCGGCCGTCGAGTTCCTTCTCGTAGGTTGCGAAAACAGACTCGGGAACCTGGTCGATGACGTCCAGGTTGCCACCCTGCAGGTCGGCGTATGCCGCATCCTGGCTGGTGTAGAAGATGAAGTTAATGCCACCGTTCTGAGCCTTGCGGTCGCCCTCGTAGGCCTCGTTCGGAACGAGCTCGAGCTTAACGTTGTGCTCCCAAGCTTTATCGTTTGCGAACTTGTAGGGGCCGTTGGCAATCGGGTTCTCGCCCGCAGCCTTGGTGTCGGCTAGGGCGGCATCAGCCAGCGGGTAGAAGGCGGAGTAGCCTAGGCGTGCCGGGAAGTCGGACTCTGCCTGCTTCAGCTTGATGGTGAAGGTGTAATCGTCAACGACGTTCAGACCGGTCAGATCGCCAGTGCCGTCAGCAGAAGCACCCTCAATCGGCTCGAAGAAGGCGCTGGAAAGCAAGCCTTCCTTTGCGCCCATCTTCCATGCGTCGACGAAGTTGTGGGCCTTGACCTCGGTGCCGTCAGAGAACTTCTTGCCCTTCTTCAGCTTAACGGTCCAGTTGATGTTGTCGTCAGATTCGACAGACTCAGCCATCTCGGGCTTGGACTCGCCTTCAGCGTCGTAGTAGAACAGTCCGCTGAACAGAAGGTCGGCAATGCGGCCACCACCGGTCTCGTTGATGTCAGCCGGAATCAGCGGGCGCTGCGGCTCTGAACAGTTAGCCAGAACGACGCCGGTGGAGGCACCGTCGCCGGAAGTGGCCTTTTCGTTGGTCGCGTTGCCGCCACAGGCAGAAAGCGCGAGAGCAAAGACGGCGGCTGCAGCCACCAAAGACTTCTTCAGCCTCATAGTCTCTCCTAAAATCGGGATTTCCCCACTGGGCCCTTTTGGGACGCAGGGCGGCGGCTCGTCTTAGTGGCCGCCCTTTTATTTAGGTACAGACTTTAGCGGGGTTAGCGGATAGGTTGCGGAGGCTGTCCGATTTGTGACTACTTTGTGACATAGAGAATAATTATTCGTTACTAGTACAGCCACTGAAACTGCATTAAAAAAATAATTTTGTCCATTAAATGAGCGTTATTTGTGTCCGCATTTTGGCGATTTATCGCCCCGCAACGCTCTGGATATCGGATTCGTCAGAGGATTCTTCGGAGGTTTCCTCTTCCTTTTCTTTCTTGCGCCTTGCAGCCAGGTGGCGGGCCACTTGCGCGGCCAGGATCAGCGAGATCAAGGTCGCCAACAGACACAAGATTAGTTATCTGGCTTTTCCGCCGGTCGGCCAGTTTTGGCTGCCCGGCCGGCGGACCTCATTTAAGCCGTGGACTTTTCACGCCTGTTCTGACGCAGGTAGCCGACCCCCGTCAAAGCAACTATCAATAGCGCCGCGTAGCCCGCGACGTAGTTGAGGCTAAGCACGCCCGTCTTGGGCAGCACGAACTCGACAACGTGAACCGTGATCGGCTGGCGCACCCAGTTGACACCCTCTGCGGCTTGTGTCGTGCCGCTGCCGGTGGCATTGCCATTCGCGTCGATGGTGATGCCGTTCAGGTTAGCGTAAACCCAGCAGCGATAGGTGCCGACGTCAGCCTTGTTAGCGTTGCCGTCGATCTTTGCCGTGGCGCGGGCCTTGTAGCCGGTTGGCGGCGTCTCATCCTGCGTGGGTTCCATCAGCTCCACACCGCTCGGCATACTTTGATTATCCGTATTTGCAGCACCATCGTGATTCGGCAGGCAGATCGTCTGCAGAGTGATGTCGCCGCCCACAGACGTAGAGTGAGCCTCGACGTTCATCGGCTTGAGCATCGGCGAACCCTTAACGATGGTTACCTCGTTGGGATCGACTTTCAGCTCAATTTTCTGCTCAGCGGCCTTCCAGAGAGCTTTCACCACGGTGTCTTTGGTCACCGTAATCTCGGTGCCTGGCGCTACTTCCTTACCATCAATTTCCCAAGTCTTAAACTCCGGAGTGGCACTAGGAGCAGAAAAAACATTATCCAAAATCGTATACTTTGAACCCTTGTTGAGCGTCTTGCTATCCATTTCGCCGGTACCGCCGTTGCCATCGTAGCTAACAGTGGCAGTTCCGAGCGTCTTGCTGGCCTCATCTGAATCGAGCGGTTTCTCTTCCTCAATTAAGCCGCCATTATCCTTTGCGGTTGCCGTGATGGTCCCGGCGAGTTCGATGTCTTCGACACTCAGAGTAATCACACCGGTGTTCGTATCAACCTCGGCATTATCGGCTGCCCAAGTGGTCTTGCCGGAAGCTTTGTCTACGGTTCGCGTTGCTGTGACGGTTTTCTTCGCTCCCGAATTATCTTTATAGGTAATCGTGTAGGACGCCAAGTCGGTATCATCACCGGGATCTTTATAAGCCGGTGGGGTAATGGTGACTTTGCCGGTATTCGTATCTACCGCAATCGCCGGAGATCTAGGTGCGATATTCTTCACCAGATCTTTGGCAGGGAATTTAGTGACTTTGGCCCCATCTTTTACTTTATAGGTTCCATCGGCATTTTTTACATATACCGGATTGTAGTTACTATCCCAATCAGTTTCCACATCATTAGGACTGATTATTGTAACGTTTCCGTCTTTATCAAATTCAATAAACGCAGGATCGCTTACATATCCAGTTCCATCGGGGAGTTTGGATACGCCATTTACCGTATTGGCATCTCGAATAGCTTTATCGATGGCTTCTTTATCTTCATCCGTTAATTTGTGAGGATCTCTCACGGCGACTTTGTCGGGGGTTGTTACTACCGGCTCAGACTTCGCGCAAGAACGGAGTTTATGTGGCTCTTTGACAAGGATGCCGAACTCTCTTCCGAGTTTTAAATCATTAACCTTATCCGTGATTGGGAAAGTAACTGTTGTGCCGTTAACGGATACTGCTTGAGACATCTCTTTTGAGTCAGATTTGTCCACTGTACAGCTTCCATTTGGGCTGAAATTCTTCTCCTCTCCGTCTGTAAAGTTTTTGATAAAATTAAATTTCGTACCTGCGGCAACCTCATTAGCAAGTGTGACGATAATCTGTCCGTCTGTTACCTGGACTTTTTCTATTGTCAGAGCAGTAGATTTTTCCGTTACCGTTTTGATTTTTAGGTCCGTAGCTTCAATTTTTCCGGAAGTTGATCCATCGGTATAGGTCACTTCATAGTAGGCATGTTCCGTGCCATCGATAGAGAAATTAACACTCTTAAAGTCATTCGCAATGTCCGGATTGGCGTTCTTCAGCATTTCGATAGCTTCTGCTTGCTCATCGTTATTTACAATGTTGGCGTT
Organism: Propionimicrobium sp. BV2F7; assembly: GCF_000510445.1. Taxonomy (NCBI): domain Bacteria; kingdom Bacillati; phylum Actinomycetota; class Actinomycetes; order Propionibacteriales; family Propionibacteriaceae; genus Propionimicrobium; species Propionimicrobium sp. BV2F7. The sequence goes on from NZ_AZIS01000004.1 coordinate 52,870, forward strand.
AGTTTGTTCAATCCAGATTTCGCCTACTGGCATTTTGATCTTGTCTTTATTCTCCAAGGCTTTTGATGGCTGAGCATTTGCGGTCACCACAGGTGATGTATCGCCAAGCAAAGTTTGATAGGCCGTCACGGTGTCGCCTGGAGCAACTTTAATGTTGTTAGGTAGATTTACCGTCCAAGCAGTTCCACTTGTAGGGGTAACGGAAACAGTGGCTTTTTCGTTACCATTCTTATCTTTTAGGGTCACATACACAGTCGATCTTACAGTCCCTACACCTTTTACTCTTTTTCGTTGAACATTACCGCCGGAAATAGTTGTGGCATCGTAAAAGACTTTTTTAATGGTCGGTGCCGGTATAGTGCCCCGCACGGGTTGCCCAATAATCTCCGGCCCGATCTCTAGCCCGTCGCCTGACTGCAAAGTAGCTTCGAAGCCTGGAGTGTTTTCCAAAGTCGGGCTGACGCTTTGTTCGCCAGCGCGCGAGCCAATCTGCTGATCTTCGGCATTAGCCAAAGACGAGCTAGATAGCGTAAAACCCAAGACGCAGACGAGAGCGATGGCAGCCAATCTCTTTAAGAAATTGGCGAATTTTCGCACCGCCCTGCCGGAGTTTACTGCTAGAAAAGAACCAGCTTCATTTTTGACGTTGTGCATGCAGTCTTCCGATTTCATGTTTTCAGTATTAGACACCCTGATTTATTTTATCATTCTTTTGTTTTCCAACACGTTCGTCCTTCGGGGTATAGCCAAACGGTTGCAGCTATCGAAGTAACTTTATTGATTGGTTGTTGAAACTCAATCGAATCACCATCAAAAAGTGAATGGCTTGCACCCGCGTGATCGTGCGCGCGGCGCAGGAACACGACGACGCTCCAGACACCAGGCCACCACCTCGGCATTCTTCAAATAAGCCAGGTTTACCGGAAGCCAAACGGGTCTGGCTAGGCGAGTTCGTCCTCGGCAAGCGACTCGGGGGCCTCTTCTTCTCTCTCTTTCTTGCGCCTTGCCGCCAGGTAGCGGGCCACTCGAGCCGCGAGGAGAAGCGAGATCAGGATCGCCAGCAGGAAGAGCGTCATCCACCAGCTCCATTGGGTGCCGTCGACAGCGGGGCTCATGGGTGTTGGAATAATTCGTTCACCTGTCACCAATAAGCGGTGAGAGTTAATACCGTATGGCGTGCAGGTCAAAAGCGTGGCGAGGTCTTTGTCTTTTTCACGACCAAGAAGGCTCGGGTCGTTCGGCTCCACCACGTCTATACGAGTGACGCGATACGCAAACGACTGGTCTTGCACCTCGAAGAAGAACTCGTCGCCAATTTCCAGGTCTGTCAGACGATCGAACATCGTGGAGTTGGGCAGGCCGGTGTGCGCGGTGATTACCGCGTGACGGTCTACCCCACCGACGGGCAGGTCAGTGCCGAACATGTGGCCGGCACCGGCATTCAAGGTGTCATGGTCGGTGCCGTGCCGCATCGGCAGTTTGACCTCAATCTTCGGAATTTTGACGACGCCGATCATGCCCGACGGCTGATCCAGCACGCTCAGGTATTCGCGGTATTCCGGCGAATCTGGCGCCACGTCACCCAGGAAGGGGTCAAGAACCGGGAAGCCCTTGTGGGTTGCGTTGTATTCGCGGGCGCGAGCGATGTAGGAGTCTTTCAACTCCTGCGACTGAGTGTTCACGTGGTTCTCGTAAGCCTTGCTGACCAGTTTAGCCTGGTGGTTGTTCCAGACCGTCGACGTGATCGGATATGCCAGGCATAGCACGCCCAGCAGAATGAAAATCAGCGGCAGCATACGCTGGCGGCGAGCCTTCTTGGCCTTTTCCACCTCGGTCAGCTGCTCGGCGGGACGCGTCTCGGCTGCCGTCCGCTCGGGGCCGTTGTCTTCGCCGAACCCTTGAGGGTCTCGCGAATCAGTCATGTTTCCGCCGATCTGAACAGTAAGGTTTTGGTTCGACCAGACAAAAGCTGCAACATGGGCTCGCCCGCTTTAGCCCTTTGAAAAGCTGAAGTGCGTTGACAAGGCGTTTCGCTTTCGATTTGAGAAGCGCCGGTATCCCTTGATTTTTGTCGGGTCGCTCTTTCACACAGCTTGTGGGGCCGACCCGGATTGGGTCAGCCCCACAAGGTTATTTAGCTGCAGCTAGTCATTAGCAGACGAGCTTAGGCATTCTCGCGACGACGCGAACGCATGTGCATCGCGGTGCCGCCAGCTACCAGGCCAGCGCCCAGCAGCGCGAAGATGCCAACTCCGACGGCACCGGTGCTCGGCATCTTGAACCAGGCGATCTTTGGGTCGGAGTTCGGGATCGGGACGTTGGCGATGTTCGTCTCGAAGGCGTCATTACCAGCGTCGATGGTCACTTCGGTAACCGTGTTGGAGAGGATGAATTTCTCAGGAGCCTTCTTCTCAACGACGTAGAAGGTTGCTCCGACCCTAGCCTTGTAGGCAGGGGTCTTGCCGTCGGTGCCGGTAGTCCTGGTGCCGAAGTTAGCAGAGGCACCTTCGCAAGAACCGCGGTTGTCGTTTTCGACACATTTCTCAGCCTTGGTCTTATCAGCAAACGCAATGAAATCGGCACCAGCAAGTGGCTTGTTGTCAGTCGCGTTGGTCTTGTTGATCTGGAACTGACGGAACTTCACAGTCGGGTTCGGGTAGTTCGGGTCGTTCGGGTTATTCGGATCCGGATCCTTAGGCTCGCGGATGACCGGAGGCTGCACCGGCTCGCCGGCGCCCTTACCCGGGACGAAGCCGAACTTGTTAGTTACGCTGTCGGGAGCGGCGTCGCCAGTCTTCAGCTTGAAGGTCAAATTAACGAGAACCTTAGGTGCAGCAGAATCGGTGGAAGCTGCGGCGATCTTGGCAAGGCCAGCGTCGGTGAAATTCACCTGAACGCGGGTACGGCCACTTTGACCAACCTCATATCCGGCAGGATCAGCAGTAACGTCAACGGTGTAGTCCTCAGTGAGGTTCAGGTCAGCGCCACCGTCAATCTTCACCGACTTGACGGCCGCTCCATCAATAGTAGCGAAAGCGTCAGTCTGCGCGTCATCGAAGATCGCGAAGCCCTGAATGTCATCTTTCGTTAACTTGCCCTTCTTGTTCAGGGTAGAAGTGATGGTGTAGGAAACGTTGTCGCCTTCACCGACAGTCGCTGAGTAGTCGCCAGTCTTGGACACAGAGTCCTTGACGTCCTTGTTCTTTGGTTTGGCCTCAACATTGTAGTTGTAGGTCAGGTTAGCGGAGTCTGTTCCGGTGATCTCGGGGATCGTCATGAAGAACGGCTTAACGTCCGAAGAGTAACCGGCAGGAACCTTGGTTTCTTCGACCTTATACAGACCAATGTTCAGCGAGCCGAACTTCGCCTTGCCTTGAGCGTCAGTATCTTTCTTCTGAGCGGTGCCCAGCTTGACACCTTCGGTCGGGTCAGCGTTCAACTTGTTGACCTGTTTGGCGACGGTCTCCCAGCCATCCTGGGTCTTGAGGTCGAAAGTTGCCCCGTTGATCTCGGTCACCGGCGTAACGGTGAACTCGGCGCCCTTAACTGGAGTTGTCTTGTCAGGCTGAGTCTTAGTGATTGTGATGGAGCCTTTTGCCGGAGCCCCTGGTGCCCATGGGGCAGGATCGGCTGCGTTGGCCGTGGCCGCCGCACCCATGCCGCCGACCAGGGTCAGCGCGCAGACTGCGGCTAGCAGCTTGCGGAATGACTTTCTCTTAGTCATTACCATTCCTTTCAATTTCATTTTTGACATCAGTTGATGTCTTGTTTTGCTGATTCGAAAATCAGCCTTCGGCATCAATCCGATGCCCCCTATTATGTGCAGCAACCAGGTTGCTGATTATGTCTCTTACATCGGTGCCTAAACGCTTTTAGACACGCGGTGAAGCGTTTGGCTTTCCACCGGTCGGCCAGTTTCGGCTGCCCGGCCAGCGGACCCCACTTAAGCCGTGGACTCTCCGTGTCTATTCTGACGCAGGTAGCCACCCCCGTCAAAGCAACTACCAACAGCACCGCGTAACCCGCAACGTAGTTGAGGCTAACCACGCCCGTCTTGGGCAGCACGAACTCGACAACGTGAATCGTGATCGGTATACGCGCCCAGTTGACACGCTCAATGGGCTTGCCGGTAGCTCCGCCCATTCTACAGTGCCCTAGGAATCCAGCGTGAAGCACTCGCTGCGTTACAGAGTCAATTTTGGTTCGTAGCCGAGCCAAAATTGACTCTGTAACGAAAACAATAGAAAAGGGCCGCCCGGGTTTTCACCCAGACGGCCCTTTACTTTTAGCCTTAGGCCTCGTTAACCGAGCCGCCAGCCTTCTCGATCTTTTCCTTCGCGCTGGAAGAGAACTTGTCAGCGGTCACGTTGACCTTGACGTCGATCTCGCCAGTGCCAAGCACCTTAACCGGACGGTTAGCGCGCACAGCGCCGGCAGCAACCAGATCGGCAACAGTAACGTCGCCGCCTTCCGGGAACAGTTCGGCCAACTTGGCGACGTTAATCACCTGATAGTTGACCCTGAACGGGTTCTGGAAGCCACGCAGCTTCGGCATGCGCATGTGCAGTGGCATCTGGCCACCCTCGAATGCCTCGGGGACATTCTTGCGAGCGCCCGTGCCCTTAGTGCCACGGCCAGCGGTCTTGCCGCCCTTACCGGCCTCACCACGGCCAACGCGATAGGCATCACGGTGAGCGCCCGGAGCCGGACGAAGGTGATGAATCTTGATCGCCATGTCACTTCACCTCTTCGACAGTAACCAGGTGACGAACAGCGCGAGCCATGCCACGAATAGACGGGCTGTCGGCGTGCTTAACTTCGTCACCAACCTTCTTCAGGCCAAGCGAGCGAACGGAATCGCGGATAGCCGGCTTTTCACCAGCAGACGACTTGACCAGCTTGATAACTAGATTCGCCATTACGAAGCCACCTCTTCCTTGCGTGCACGCAGAAGAGCGGCAGGGGTAACGTCCTCGACAGACTTGCCACGACGGGCAGCCACGTCTTCGGGCTCCTCCAGCATCTTCAAAGCAGCGACAGTGGCGTGAACGACGTTCACCTGGTTCGGGGAACCAAGCGACTTCGCCAGCACGTCACCAACGCCAGCGCACTCGAGCACTGCACGAGCCGCGCCACCGGCAATAACACCGGTACCGGCGGAAGCCGGGCGAAGCAGCACAACGCCAGCGCCAGCCTCACCCTGAACCGGGTGCGGGATGGTGCGCTGAATGCGCGGAACGCTGAAGAAGTTCTTCTTGGCCTCTTCGACGCCCTTGCTGATTGCTGTCGGAACTTCCTTCGACTTGCCGTAGCCGACACCAACAGTGCCGTTGCCGTCGCCAACCACTACCAGAGCAGTGAAGCTGAAGCGACGACCACCCTTAACAACCTTAGAAACTCGGTTGATGGTTACTACGCGCTCGAGGAAATCGTTCTTGTTGCGATCGTCCTGACCACGGCCCCGACGGTTGTCCCGGCCGCGACGATCGGACTTACCGCGTTCGCGGTTCTGTGTTTCACTCATCGTCTCCTACCTTTCCGTCAGAGTCCTAGACCGGCCTCGCGGGCTGCGTCAGCCAGCGCGGCGATCCTGCCGTGATACTTGTTACCTGCACGGTCGAACACGACCTTTTCGACGCCAGCAGCCTTAGCACGGTTAGCGATGAGCTCGCCAACCTTCTTCGCCTTTTCGGTCTTGTTGGCGTCCAGCTTGCGAAGATCCGGCTCCATGGTGGAAGCCGAAGCCAGCGTGTTGCCAGCAACGTCGTCAATTACCTGAACCAGGATGTGACGCGAGCTGCGAGTGACGACCATGCGAGGACGCTCCGGGTAACCGAAGATCTTCTTACGGCCGCGCAGTGCACGGCGCTGGCGAGAAGCAGTCCTCTTAGCGAGGTGCTTGTTGTGTTTAAGCGAAATAGCCATGCTTACTTACCAGCCTTTCCAGCCTTGCGACGCACGTGCTCACCCTGGTAGCGGATGCCCTTGCCCTTGTAAGGCTCAGGAGCACGCAGCTTGCGAATGTTCGCAGCAACTTCACCAACCTGCTGCTTATCGATGCCGGAGATGTGCATGCGAGTGGGGTTCTCAACCTCAAACGAGATGCCTTCCGGAGCATCGATGATAACCGGGTGGCTGAAGCCCAGGTTGAACTCAACCTGCTTCGGGCCCTTGGAGATGACACGGTAACCAACACCAACGATCTCCAGCGTCTTCGAGTAACCCTCGGTGACACCAATGATCATGTTGTTGATGAGGCTACGAGTCAGACCGTGCAGCGAGCGGTTCTCGCGCTCGTCGTCCGGACGCGAAACTACGATGCGGCCTTCGTCGTCGGTAGCAACGGTTAGCGGCGAAACAACGTGGTGGCTCAGGGTCCCCTTCGGGCCCTTTACCTCGACGTCGTTTTCATTGATTTTGACCTCGACACCGGAGGGAACGGTGATCGGGAGCCTGCCAATACGAGACATTTATCTACTCCTTCTCTTTCCGTTACCAGACGTAGGCGAGCACTTCGCCGCCCACGGACTTCTCCATAGCCTGCTTGTCAGTCATCAGACCGTGAGAGGTCGAGATGATTGCGATACCAAGACCTCCCAAAACCTTAGGAAGGTTGTTCGACTTGGCGTAGACGCGCAGACCCGGCTTCGAGATGCGCCGCAGGCCCGCAATGGAGCGCTGGCGATCTTCGCCGTACTTCAGCGTGATGTTTAGAGTTTTGCCAGCCTTGCCCTCTTCGGGTTCGCGGACCTCGTACTCCTCGATGTAGCCCTCTTCTTTCAAGATCTCGGCGATGCCGGCCTTGATCTTCGAGTGCGGCATGGAAGTCTGATCGAGGAACGCACGGTTGGCGTTACGCAGACGAGTAAGCATGTCTGCGATGGGATCAGTCATTGTCATGGCTGCCTAGCCCTCTTTCTCGCAGCGGTTTCCTTGATGGACCTGCTGCGTCGGTTTGGTTTGGTGAATAATCACCAGGAAGATTTGGTTACGCCCGGCAGCTCGCCCTTGTGAGCCAAGTCACGAAGGCAAACTCGGCACAGGCCGAACTTGCGGTAGACGCTACGGGGACGTCCGCAAACGCGGCAGCGGGTGTAGGAACGTACACCAAACTTCTGCTTGCGGGCAGCCTTTACGATTAAAGCTTTCTTAGCCATTAGTTAGCCTCACTTGCTCTTCTTGCCCGGGTAGAAACGACCACGACGCTTCGGCTTCTTCGGGTCGTCCTTAGCCTTGAATGGGAATCCGAGCTGAGCCAGCAGCTCGCGACCCTCCGCGTCGTTGGTGGCGCTGGTCACGAAAGTGATGTCCATGCCACGGGTGCGGTCGATCTTGTCCGGATCGATCTCGAGGAACATAACCTGCTCGCTCAGACCGAAGGTGTAGTTACCGTTGCCGTCGAACTGGTTGGAGTTCAGGCCACGGAAGTCACGGATTCGGGGAAGAGCCAGCGCGAGCAGACGCTCAGCGAACTCCCACATGCGGTCGCCGCGAAGCGTTACGTGGCAGCCAATAGCCTGGCCCTCACGCAGCTTGAACGATGCGATCGACTTGCGAGCCTTGGTCACCTGCGGCTTCTGGCCGGTGATCAGGGTGAGATCGTGGATAGCGCCGTCGAGCACCTTGGAGTCGTGCGCAGCCTGGCCAACACCCATGTTCACGACGACCTTGGTCAGGCCCGGAATCAGCATCGGGTTAGCGTAGTTGAACTTTTCGTTCATCGACTTGCGAACTTCTTCGCGGTACTTCTTCTTCAGGCGCGGCATGTTATCGGCTGCGTTGCGAGCCTTCTCAGCCACCTTGATTGCAGGTGCAGTTGCCCTAGCCATCAGATCTCCTTCCCGGTTTTACGGGCGATACGAACGCCACGAGTGCCCTCGTACTCGGAACCGTCAGCGCGACGCTTGGTAACCTTCTTGCGCTCCTTGCCGATACGGGTGACAACTTCCTTGCCGTTTTCGTCCTTGACCAGAAGCTGAACGTTGGAAACGTGCAGCGCTGCCTCGGTGCTGACGATGCCACCCTTCTCGGTGGCGCCGGTTGCCGGGTTTGCGGTGTCGCGCACGTGGTGCCTGGCGATGTTTACGCCCTGCACGGTGACGCGTTCACGCTCGCGGTCGATGGCGATAATCTCGCCAATGACGCCCTTATCTTTACCTGCGATGACCTTTACGCGGTCGCCCTTCTTGAGCTTCACTTAGATCACCTCCGGTGCTAGCGAAACAATGCGCATGTAGCGCTTGTCACGCAGTTCACGAGCAACCGGTCCGAAGATACGGGTGCCGCGAGGCTCGCCATTAGTCTGAACGATTACAGCGGCGTTCTCATCAAAACGGATGTAGGAACCGTCCTTGCGACGGGTTTCCTTTGCTGCCCGGACGATAACTGCGCGAACTACTTCGCCTTCCTTGACGTTGCCGCCAGGAATGGCGTCCTTAACGGTGGCCACAATGGTGTCACCGAGGCCCGCGTAGCGTCGACCGGAGCCACCGAGAACACGGATGCAAAGGATCTCCTTCGCGCCGGTGTTATCGGCGACCTTTAGTCGCGATTCCTGCTGGATCATTTTTCTCCTTCGCCCCGGGGGTGCCGGAGCTACTCATGCGTTTGCGGTTTTCTAGTCCGCAACCTACGATGCCCGCTGGATTTTGCCAGAGGACAGCCCCATTTCTGGGGTGTTGATCCCGAGGAAAGGTCCCTGCTGTCTCCAGCAAAAGAATGGTTACAAGCAGGCTCAGACCTCAGGCAACCTTTATAGGGTACAACACGGGCGACCCCAGGCGAAATCGTCGTTGAAAACCTTGCACAGTTGAAAAGTTGTTCTTATTTTCTGTGACAAAACGTGGTCGCTCAACGAGGGGAAAGTGGCAATACTGCAGAAAGACCCGCTCAGATATCTCTCAAGGCTTCAATCGAGCGGCCACGTTTTGTCACGGTCTGCCGACTAGCTCCCAGCTCTGACCAAGATTTCTGGAGCGGAACGTCAAACCCTTGTCTCCTCTATCTTCCCAGCTTGGATAGTTCAGCGTGAATTCGTAAATAGGCCGACTTGGCGTGCCGGATGTTTGGGCCGACTGCAGAAAAGTTGCTTCAACTGGCCAATCATCGGGGACTTGAAGATCAAGCAGATGCCAGGTCGCTCCCCCGTCGTTTGTAAGCATTATCTGCGGACCATCGTCCGGCGCAAAACCAACGACGCCGCTTTGTTGGTCGAACATCTGGAATCCGTAAAATGTCCGCCCCTCAGCGATGGCTACGGGTTCGGCTAAATCGCTCGATTTAAATTCATACTTGCAGCTGTTAGCCATTGCGCAGTCGCTCTCGATTACGGAAAATTTTTTGCCGTCGAGAGTCGACGACGCCACCACCTTATCGTCGGGACCAATTTCGACCACATGTTGTTCGGGCGGTTGTGGCTCTTCAATAGTTGAGCTCTTAACCCCGCCAAAGATCAGCGTTCCTGCGAGAACACCAGCGGTCACCAGCGCCAAACCTGCGGCGAATCCTTTGAGGGCTTTTACCAGCACGGATTGCTTGCGTTTTTCTGGCAACCCATCGCTCGAAAATTCGTCGAGCTTGCCCGCTTGCTTTACATCGGGTGGGTTAGCCCAACTGAATTCTTCATCGGCCCTCATGAATTTAATTTAACCATGCCTAGTCGAAAGATGATTACCGGAAAACTTGCCTACAAAAAGGCCCGACGCAAAAGCTGCGTAGGGCCTTTTCTCTTCATTTACTTAGTTCTTGCGTTTCCTAGCGGCTCTGATTCCATCGGCAGTCGCACCCTCAGCAATACGAGATAGCGCAGCCGCCAGCACCGATAATGGGCAGGCCTTTTGCCTTGGCTTTCTTTGCAGGTTTGGGCTGCTATTTCGGGGACATTATTTGCAAAAGAAAAGCCCAGTTCCATAAGGAACCGGGCTCTTCTAAAAGGTTTTTACTTCGCCTTCTCGACGATTTCGAGTAGGCGCCAACGCTTGGTGGCAGAGGTGGGACGAGTCTCCATGATGCGGACTCGGTCGCCAATGCCGGCCTCGTTGTTTTCGTCGTGAACGTGAAGCTTGGTGCTCATGTTCATGATCTTGCCGTAAAGGCGGTGCTTAACGCGATCCTCAATGCGAACAACGATGGTCTTATCCATCTTGTCCGAAGTGACGATACCGGTACGAACCTTGCGACCGGCGCGCTCTGCAGCCTTCTCGTTTACCTGCTCGCTCATTCTGCGGCCTCCTGTGCGTCCGGATCCTCGATAATGCCGAGGCTACGCTCACGCAGCACCGTGTAGATGCGTGCGATATTCTTCTTGACCTCACGAAGCTGCGCGGTGTTCTCCAGCTGGCCGGTGGCCGACTGGAAACGAAGGCCGAACAGCTCCTCCTTGAGAGCAACGACCTGGTCGTTGAGCTCCTTAGCGCTGAGACCACGCAGGTCAGCGGCCTTGTTAGCGGATGCCATCAGTTTTCACCTGCCTCACGCGCGATGAAACGCGCCTTCATGGGTAGTTTGTGGATAGCAAGACGCAACGCCTCACGAGCAACTTCTTCGGAAACACCCGAAAGTTCAAACATCACGCGACCCGGCTTTACGTTGGCTACCCAGAACTCCGGGGAACCCTTACCGGAACCCATACGGGCTTCTGCGGGGTGCTTGGTAAGCGGACGGTCTGGGAACACGTTGATCCAAACCTTACCGCCACGCTTCATGTGACGGGTCATAGCGATACGAGCGGCCTCGATCTGACGGTTAGTAAGGTAACCGTGACCAACAGCCTGAATGCCGTAATCGCCGAATGCGAGCGTCGTGCCGCCCTTTGCGAGGCCGGAACGGCCAGGGCGATGCTGCTTGCGGTATTTAACGCGACGAGGAATTAACATAATTAAGCTCCTGCGTTCTGAGTTTCGGGGGCGGCGCTTTCAGCGCTCGCCTTGGTAGCGCTACCGGCGTTGGCCTGCTGCTTGCGGGCCTGGTCGGAACGGCGGTTACCACCGCGGCCAGGGCGACGATTGCCGCCACGACCACCACGGCCACGCGCAGGAGCCTGCTCACGAGCAGCCTTCTGAGCAGCGCGCTCAGCGCGGGTGCCTGTGACGTCACCGTTGTAAACCCAGACCTTCACACCAATGCGGCCGTACTGGGTACGAGCTTCGTAGAAGCCGTAGTCAATATCAGCGCGCAGGGTGTGTAGCGGAACACGACCCTCACGGTAGCCCTCGGAGCGGCTCATTTCAGCGCCACCCAGACGACCGGAGCACTTGATGCGAACACCCTTTGCTCCTCCGCGCATAGCGGACTGCTGGGCCTTACGCATTGCGCGACGGAAAGCGACGCGGGCGCCGAGCTGCTCGGCAATGCCCTGAGCAACGAGCTGCGCGTCGGTCTCAGTGTTGCGAACCTCGAGAATGTTCAGCTGAATCTGTTTTCCAGTCAGCTTCTCCAGTTCGCCACGGATGCGCTCTGCCTCGGTACCGTTACGACCGATGACGATGCCCGGGCGGGCAGTCGACAGGTAGATGGTCACGCGCTCGTCGCTGCGACGCTCAATCTCGATCGAGCTGACGCCAGCGCGCTCGAGGTGGCTCTGCAGCCATTCACGGATCTTCTGGTCCTCGGCAACGAAGTCCGAGTACTTCTTATCCGCATACCAGCGAGCGGTGTGATCGGTGGTGACGCCGAGACGGAAGCCGTTAGGATTGATCTTCTGACCCACGCTCAGGCCTCCTTCTCTTTATCAGTAGCGGGCTTGGTTTCTTTCTTGGCTGCCGGCTTCTTAGCGGCAGGCTTCTTGGCCGCCGGCTTTTCAGCCTTAGCAGCGGTCTTCTTCGCTGCCGGCTTCTTAGCGGCAGGCTTCTTGGCCGCCGGCTTTTCAGCCTTAGCAGCGGTCTTCTTCGCTGCCGGCTTCTTAGCAGCAGGCTTCTTGGCCGCCGGCTTTTCCTCAACCTTTGCCTTTGCCTCGACCTTGGTCTCGGCAGCTGCTGCGACGTCGGCCGGCTTCTTAGCCTTACCCTGCTGTGGCGCAGGCTTGTGCACGATCTCGCGGGCTTCCTTCGGCTCGACAACCACAGTGATGTGGCTGCCGCGCTTGAGGATGGCGCTAGCCGAACCCTTCGCACGGGGGCGAATGCGGCGGAGCGTGACACCCTCATCCACGAAAGCAGTGGAGATGTAGAGGTCCTCGGCGCCAAGCGACTCGGTGGCCTCAGCGTTAGCTACCGCAGAGGCAACTACCTTGTAGACCGGCTCACTGGCCGCCTGCGGAGCGAACTTCAAGGTCGCGAGGGCGTCAGTGACGTCCATGCCGCGAACCAAGTTCACAACGCGACGAACCTTCATCGGGCTCATGCGCACGTGGCGGGCGATAGCGTACGAGCCGGGTCGATCGCCGAGCAGGGCGAGGCGACGGCTTGGTCGCTCGTTAGTTTTGCTCATCATCAATTCCTTCTGCGGGCTTAACGCCTGCGGCTCTTCTTGTCGTCCTTAACGTGACCACGGAAAGTTCGCGTGGGAGCGAACTCACCGAGCTTGTGACCGATCATTGCTTCGGTCACGAACACGGGAACGTGCTTGCGTCCGTCATGCACAGCCAGAGTGTGACCAAGCATGTCGGGGGTAATCATCGAACGGCGCGACCAAGTCTTAATGACGTTGTGCGTGCCGGCTTCGTTCTGTGCGTCGACCTTCTTCTGCAGATGGTCGTCGACGAACGGTCCTTTTTTAAGGCTGCGTGGCATTTCTTAATCTCCCAATCAGCGCTTCTTGCCACTCTTGCGGCGGCGAACGATCATCTTGTTGCTGGCCTTCTTAGGCGAGCGGGTACGGCCCTCGAGCTGACCCCACGGGCTAACCGGGTGACGGCCACCGGAGGTCTTGCCCTCACCACCACCGTGCGGGTGGTCGTGCGGGTTCATAACAACACCACGGACAGACGGGCGAACGCCCTTCCAGCGCATACGGCCGGCCTTGCCCCAGTGAATGTTGGACTGCTCGGCGTTGCCTACGGAACCAACGGTTGCGCGGCAGCGAACGTCGACCATGCGCATCTCACCGGAAGGCATACGCAGCGTGGCGTGCTTGCCCTCACGAGCGACGAGCTGAATCGACGAGCCAGCGGAACGGCCAAGCTTGGCGCCGCCGCCCGGGCGCATCTCCACGGCGTGAACGGTAGTACCGACCGGGATGTTGCGCAGAGGCAGGTTGTTGCCAGGCTTGATGTCAACGTCGGCGCCAGAAACGATCTGGACGCCCTGCTTCAGGCCCTCGGGAGCGATGATGTAACGCTTGGCACCGTCTGCGTAGTGCAGAAGTGCGATGCGAGCGGTGCGGTTCGGGTCGTACTCGATGTGAGCAACCTTTGCCGGAACACCATCCTTGTCGTAACGCTTGAAGTCAACCAGACGGTAGGCCTGCTTGTGGCCACCACCGATGTGACGAGTAGTGATGCGGCCGGAGTTGTTGCGACCGCCAGTCTTCGACTTCGACTTAACCAGGCTCTTTTCCGGAACCGAGCGGGTGACCTCAGAGAAGTCTGACACGCTCGACCCGCGGCGACCCGGCGTCGTCGGCTTGTACTTACGAATAGCCATTAGGTTTCTTCGTCCTTGTCTTCTTGAGATCAGTTACCGAAAATATCGATCCGCTGACCCTCAGCGACGCTGACAATCGCACGCTTTGTGTTAGCGCGCTTGCCAATGCCGAAGCGAGTGCGGCGAGTCTTGCCTTGACGGTTCATGGTGTTCACGGAGAGCACCTTGACGCCGAAGACCTGCTCAACGGCGATCTTGATCTGGGTCTTGTTGGCGCGGGGATCAACGATGAACGTGTACTTGTTCTCGTCAATGAGCCCGTAGCTCTTTTCAGACACGACCGGCGCGATCAGGATGTCGCGCGGATCGGCGATCTTAATTTCGCTCATTTGGTGGCCTCCTGTTCAGCCTCAGTCTCGGTGGCAACAGCCTTAACCGACTTGCCCTTGGCCGGACCAGCAACGAAAGAGTCGAACGCAGACTTGCTGAAGACGACTGCCTGGCTTGCCAGAACGTCGTAAGCATTCAGCTGGTCGTACGCGATGACGTGAACGTTGTTCAGGTTGCGGACGCTGAGCCAAGCTGCCTCATCCTTGCGGTCGAGGACAACGAGGATGCGCTTGAAATCGCCAAGAGCGGCGAGAGCAGCGGCTGCCTTCTTAGTGGAAGGAGCGTCGGTCACGATCGAGCCGATGATGAACAGCTTGCCGTCGCGAGCACGGTCGGAAAGTGCACCACGCAGTGCAGCGGCCACCATCTTCTTGGGGGTGCGCTGTGCGTAGCTACGCGGGGTCGGTCCGTGGACGACGCCACCACCGGTCCACTGCGGAGCGCGGGTCGAACCCTGACGTGCACGACCGGTGCCCTTCTGGCGCCAAGGCTTACGGCCACCGCCGGAAACCTCACCGCGGGTCTTGGTGTCGTGAGTGCCCTGACGAGCAGCTGCTAGCTGGGCAACAACAACCTGGTGCATAAGCGGAATGTTTGCCTGGGCGTCGAAGATCTCGGCGGGCAGGTCAGCGGAACCAACCTTTTTGCCGTCTGCACCCAAAACGTCTACCTTGCTCACTTGGCATCACCCTTCTTGGCGGCGCTACGTACAACGACGAGGCCACCCTTGTTACCGGGGACGGCTCCGCGAACCAGAATCAGGCCGCGTTCTGCGTCAACAGCAGCAACCTGCAGGTTCTGGACGGTCTTGTTCTTGTTACCCATGCGGCCAGCCATGCGCATGCCCTTGAGCACGCGACCCGGGGTGGAACAACCACCGATGGAGCCCGGTGCGCGGTGCTTACGGTGAACACCGTGGCCTGCGCCGATACCGCGGAAACCGTGGCGTTTCATGACACCAGCGGTGCCCTTGCCCTTGGTTACGCCGGTAACGTCGACGAACTCGCCGTCGGCGAAGATGTCAGCGGTGATCTCCTGGCCAAGCTCGTATTCACTGGCGTTGGAGGTGCGCAGCTCAACGAGGTGCTTGCGCGGGGTAACGTTGGCCTTGGCGAAGTGACCAGCTGCAGGCTTGGTAAGAGCCTTAGCCTTCACGGCGCCGTAGCCGAATTGGACGGCAGAGTAGCCGTCAGTTTCTGGAGTACGGATCTGCGTGACAACGCACGGGCCGGCCTGAATGACAGTCACCGGAATGACGCGGTTGTCCTGATCCCACATTTGGGTCATACCGAGCTTAGTGCCCAGCACACCCTTCAAATTGCGTTCGGTCATTATTGCCTGCCTCACGGAAGCTTGATCTCAATATCGACACCAGCCGGAAGGTCGAGACGCATCAGCGAATCAACCGTCTTCGGAGTGGGTTCGAGAATGTCAATGAGCCGCTTGTGGGTACGCATTTCGAAATGCTCGCGGCTGTCCTTGTCTTTGTGGGGCGAACGAATGACGCACCACACGTTCTTTTCGGTAGGCAGCGGCACCGGGCCGGCAACCTTTGCGCCGGTACGTGTCACCGTGTCGACGATCTTGCGCGCCGAAGTATCGATGACCTCGTGGTCATAGGCCTTGAGCCTGATGCGGATTTTCTGTCCCGCCACGTTAGGTTCCTCTTTTTCGCTCACATCGATTCAGTCTCGAACTTTCGTCCGGTCAGAACCGATTCGGTCTGCTACTTGGTCGCTTTCGCGACCCTCGGTCTTGTGTTGGCGCTGCCGCCTCATTCGAGGCTGCTCGTCCAGTCCACTGCACCAGACCTACGAGCCTTAGCCGCAGAGTCTTCGCCTTCGGGCTTCCACCCTCAGTTTCCACTGAATTCAGTTTCTACTGAACCCTCAAGTGCAGTTAACCGGAGCCGGCTTGGCTCGATTGGTTTCTGGCGGACACGACACACGCTCTCGCTGCCTTAAGGGCTACCCGGGTGGCTTTTGAGATGGAGCCTAACCCGCCACGATGCTGTTTTTTGCAGTTGCTGACCCTGTTTGAGCCATATCCTGCTTTTCATGTCCGGCTTCAGAAAAGACCATTCGGCCTAGTCAACGCCGCGCTACTCCGACACCCGAGGTCGGGCGTGTCGCTTGCCTTTTTCGAATCAGCGAACGAATTCGACTGATTTTCTAGCTGTTGGACACACTCCAAGGTGCTGGAGCAACCTGTAAATAATCTCACGATGGCCGCCAAGATTCAAATCGAGGGATGAAACCGGTTTTTAGTCACTGTCCAACTCAGCCCTTGGGCTTCATCTGGTTTTTGAATACCGCAACTCGTTCTTGCTTGGTGCGCTTGGAGCACCAGGAACAGTACTTTCCGTTCCTTGCGGCATACCAGTGGCAACATGACCTGCGGTGGAAGAACAATCCCGTTTTCCCGTATGCACTGATTATCTCGTACTCCCCCAGGCCTCGAAGCTCTTTTCTGCTAGCCAAAAGTTCTTCACCAAAGAACTTGGCTTTTTCAAGCCCCACCTGATCTGCGACTTTCCTAACTCCCAAAGCCAATGACGCCGCAATGTTTCCATGCAGATTTCTTATGCCAGGCCCGACTATGTGCTTCCAATTAGATGCCATTTCAAGAAGGTGGCCGTCCAGAAGCATTGCTGTCAGAGCATCGAAGTTAGGATTATCGATGGTTTTGTTTTCAGCCAGCCACATCGTCTTCGGAGTGCCGTTAACAAGTGACATAGAAACGTTGCCAGAGGTTAACAATGGCACAGAGCCGGTGATTAGCGCACTAGCGCTCGCCAAGCCGCAAAGCCTGTGGCAGTAACGCTGAAAAATCAATGAGGCGCCTTCTTTACAGAAAGGTAGCCCGCGCATTTCGCAATGCGCTTCAATCATTTTTCGTGCAGCACCCGACGCTGGATCGCATAGCTCAACAGCCGGGTAAACAGGATTATCCGTCTCAGGCGCACCAAATCGCACATCGTGATGAGCGAGATAAGGCAAGGTACGCTCGACTATCTGCACTGCGTCGAGTTCGTTAACACTTTCAGGCATGCGACAACTATAAAAGCTAGCCACCTATAAAACCACTTGCCGAGCCTGCTTTAGCTAGCGCTTCCTGCCCTTGCGTTTTGCTTCCAGACCTTCCTCTGAAACGTGTTGCTGCACCGCCTCGTACGCGGGCTGACGCAAGGCATCGAAATCGATCGGTTCGGCCTTGGTCCTGGTCGGAGCGAGCATCCGGTAGACGATAAGCATGGCCACAATCCACACGGGCGCAGCAGCGATCGCCATGCGCGAATGAGCGTCCAGAGCCAAGAAGACCAGGACAACAACGAAGAAACCGATCGTCGCCAACGCCATCAACCTCCCGGCGGGCATTTTGAAATTCGATTCGGCATGACGCTCTGGGAATTTCTTCAAATACCTCAAATAGCAGACCATGATCAGGCCCCAAACTGATAGATAGAGGATCGAAGAGACGCCAGCCACCATGTTGAAGGCGTCCATCACCGAATCGGACAGCATCACGATTCCGATGGCCGGTGCGATGCAGATCGCGGTGAGGAGCAAAGAATTCTGCGGAATGTGCCTGCGGTTCAGTTTGCCGAGATACCTGGGGGCATTGTCTTCGCGAGCCAGCCCGAACATGATCCTGGAGGTTGAGAAGACACCAGAGTTGGCGGAGCTTGCGGCAGACGTCAGAACTACGAAGTTAACAACGTGAAATGCGATTCCGATTCCGATAAATCCGAACATCTCAACAAATGGACTCTTATCGGGATCGATCAGGTCCCAAGGCTGAACCGACATGATGGCGGTTAGCGCCAAAACGTAGAAAATCAGGATCCTGGCTGGAATCGAATTAATCGCGCGAGGTAAGTTGTGTTCGGGGTCCGCGGTCTCAGCCGCTGCTGTGCCAGCCATCTCGATGCCCTGGAAAGAGAAGATGGCGATTTGGAAGCCACCCACGAAACCGAGCAGTCCGTTAGGGAAGAATCCTCCCCTATCCCACATGTGTGTCACCGAAGCCGGCGGCGCGCCAACAGTATCGGGCTGAAAGCTGATCAGAACCAGGAAGAGCCCCACCATGATGAGCGCGACTATCGTCGCAATCTTGATCATCGCGAACCAAAACTCAAGTTCGCCAAAGACCTTCACGGCCACCATATTCAGGCCAGTCAACAGCAGGACTACGCATAATGCCGGAATCCACTTTGGCACGTCCGGAAACCAAACCTCTAAGTATCCGCAGATCGCGCACGTATCGGCGATCGCAATGACCACCCAGCACATCCAATACGTCCAGCCCATATAAAAGCCGGCGGCTGGACCGATCAGGTCCGTGGCGAAATCGGCGAAGGATTTGTAAGCAAGGTTGGAAAGCAGAAGCTCACCCATCGCCCTCATGACGAAGAAAAGGAAGAAACCAATAATGCAGTACACAAGGATGATCGACGGCCCAGAGATGCTGATGGTTCGTCCCGAGCCCAAGAAAAGGCCGGTGCCGATCGCGCCACCGATGGCTATCAGCTGCAGGTGACGATTCTTCAGTCCCCGTTGCAGGGTATGGTTTTGGCCTTTTGCGCTCATTTGACTCCTAAGAAACTAGAGCGATTTTACGGGACTCGACGCGTTTTCATTCAACCTGCCACCAGTTAGACATTTTGTTGCTTTGAAATCCCTGAAAATAGCGGGTGCACGGAAAGTAAGTTCCAAGCACCCGCTAGTTACTACCAATCCAGATCTGTAAGGAAAAGATCCTGAACCGGGCAAAAAGTTATTGCAATTACTAGCGTTCACTCAAGAAAGCCGCGAACTTCTTCAGCCTCGCTAGCGACTCGTCCTTGCCGAGAATATCCAGAGACTCGAACAGCGGCGGAGAAACCTGCTGGCCGCTAGTGCCGAGACGAACCGGGTTGAAAGCAAAACGCGGCTTGATGCCAAGTTTGCCAACCAGGTCCTCTCGAAGCGCTGCCTCGATGTTTTCGGTTGTCCAGTCGTCGATGGTGTCGAGAACCGAGATCGCAGATTCGACAACCTCACCGGCGTTCTCCTTCAGCTTCGAGACGGCTGTCTCGTCGAAGGTCAACTCTTCGTTGGTGATGAAGAGGAAACGGATCTTTTCAAGGGCCTCGTCTAGAGTGACCAGACGCTCCTTGATGATCGGGGTGGCTGCGCGCACGACGTCCTCATGACCCTCGTGCATCGGCTCCCACTTTCCGTTCGACCTAGCGTGCTCGATGATTCGGTATGCAAGCTCATCATCGCTTAGGGAACGGATGTAGACGCCGTTCAACCAATCGAGTTTCTTGGTGTCGAAAACCGGCCCTACGGTGTTGACCTTAGCCCAATCGAAGTTTTCGACGAACGACTCGAAGCTCTCCACCTCGTTGTCGTCTGTCGGCGGATAGGCCAGCAGCTGCAGGAAATTGCGCAGCGCCTCGGGCAGATAGCCCTGCTCACGGAACCAGGTTAGGCGCGCTGCGGGGTTCTTGCGCTTGGAAATCTTGGAGTGATCTGTGTTACGCAGTAGCGGCATGTGGGCGAACTGAGGAACGTCCCAGCCGAGCCACTTGTATAGCAGCATGTGCTTGGGGGTCGAGCTGATCCACTCTTCGCCGCGAACGACGGTGGAGATATTCATCAAGTGGTCGTCGACCACGACGGCCATGTGGTATGTCGGAAAGCCGTCTGCCTTCAAAATAACCTGGTCGTCGGGGAAAGGCGCCTTGACGTGGCCACGGATCAGGTCGTCAAACATGGTGGGTGCGTCGTCGGGAATCAGCATTCGCACGACGGGAGTCTCGGAGAAGCCAGGCAGTTTAGCGCGCTCCTCGCGGGTCATACCTAGGCACATGCGGTCATAACCGGTGTTTTCCTGCTTGCTTTTCGCCTGCTCAGCACGCATGTCAGCCAACCGCTCTGCGGAGCACCAGCAGTAATAGGCGTGGCCGTCTTCGATTAGCTTCTCGACGTAAGGCTTGTACGTGTCCAGCCGCTCGGACTGCTTATAGGGTTCATATGGCCCGCCGAGAATCGGCGACTCGTCTGGATCCAGACCGAGCCAATCCAGCATGTCGTAGATCTGCTGTTCGGAACCCTCAACTAGACGGTTCTGATCGGTGTCTTCGATTCGCAGAACGAACTTTCCGCCGGTTTTTTCCGCCCACGCCTTGTCGAACAGGGCCATGTAGGCGGTGCCGACGTGCGGATCACCAGTTGGGCTTGGGGCAACACGAGTACGAGCTTCAATCACGGCAAACCATGCTACCCCACAAACCCGTCACACGTAGTTTCTAACTTTGGCGAAGATCTCCGGGTAGTGGTTTTCGACGCGTTTCACGGCTGCCCGCAGCAAGAACACGTAGAGGATCAACGGGACGACAAGGGCCAGCACGCCACCGACGATCTTCAACGTCTGGTTACCGTTCAAAAATCCGATGAGGAAACAAATTCCACCCGCAAGGATAGGCAGCAAAGATCCGAACATCGAGGCCATCGACGCGATGAACGCGCCGCCAGAGAATCCGCTCTTATCCTTCCACGGGTTAGTTCCTGGCCTAGCCATCGGATAAGGGTTGAATGCGCTCAGCAAAACTCCCACGCCTGCCGAACCAAGGAATACGCCCACATAGAGCACCAGAAGCTCGGCAATGACGTCACGCTTGGGCGAAAAAATCAGGCAGACCGTGAAGCCCGATACAAATAATGCAAGCGAAGGCAAGAGCGAGGCACAATGCCTAAAAAACACCAGAGTCTTGGCAGGCAACGGGCTCGAAATATGCAGCCAGTTCGATGGGCCGTCGTACCCGAAGTCGTTGCTGCCCAGCAGCGCGGGAGTCACGGTGAACAACAGCAGGAAAAACAGCTCCATGCCGTTAGAAGGCATGAATACTACGTAAACCAATAGCAGCGGATACAAAATGATGCTCATCAAAAGTCGCGTATCGCGAATGAAGTAGCGAAGCGACCTAGACAGGATCATCGGGCCAGCTCCCCAGGGCAGCCCCCGAAGCAAAAGCGGAACGCCGACCGACGATCGCTTCTTTTTCTTCTTCGAGACACTTTCCCTGATCGGCTCGACGAGGCTGCGCATCAGAAGCCGCTGCCAGGCCACGACGACTGCCACCAGCAGAGCACAACCGATGAGAACTTGAGCGACACCGACGAGTGTGACGGAGAAAGCCAGATTGATGATACCCGCTACGAGAGCGCCAAGGGTCCAAGCCCCGATTACCACGAGGACGTTGAGCACCTGCATAGCGAAGCCAAAGTCGCCGCCGGATTCCTCAACCCGCTGCATCCAAAAGCCCCAGCAGCCAAACACGATCGTCAAAGCCATGAAGCCGAGGAACGAGATCAGCCCCCTCTTTTCCCTCGATCCCCTACTGGCGAAAGACATGGAAAAAAGCGCAAAAACCTCTCCGAGCAAGATGGTAAAGACCAAAGTAGCTGCCATCGCCGGAAGAAAAGCGATTATCCAGAGCGCTTTTCCAGCGCTAGCCAAACCGAAGCAGCCACCCCACGTCGTAGCAAATGTGATCAGGATCGCGATCACAGCCCTGACCTGGAATAGCGAACAAACCAAGGCAGGTACCTTGATGTCTTTTGTCCGCAACGGCAAGAACGAATATTGCTCTGGAAAAAACCTGCCCTCGGCTGCGGCCAACATCAGACCCAAAAACAAGTAACCCAAGGTACCTAACGCGCACAATGCGCCGAGCGCCTCCGGCATCGCCGATTCAGCCACCAGGCCAAACCCGGCGAAAGCACCGACGAACATGAAGCCTGCTCCGTAAAGCAGAACAAACACGCTGAAGATCATGCCTGCCGTGTTGGCACGCAGTGAGCGCCACCACAGCTTCGCTTGCAGCCCGATGAGTGCTTTGACCCGCTGACTCGCCAGTTGCTTTTCCGATAAACCAGCGGATTTGATTTGGGTGCTGGGCCTCTGCATCACTTCGTTCCCAGCCATCCGAGCGATCCCTCCCCCAGCTGGCCACCGCCAACCAGATTAATGAACACGTCGGTCAAAGAATGGTTTTGGCGAACGCTCTCAGTCGGTCCGCACGTCAGCACCTGGCCACGGCCAATGATTGCGACGTGATCGCAAAGCCCCTCCACGATCTCCATGACGTGAGAGCTCAAAATTACGGTTCCGCCAGATGCTGCATAGCTTCGCAGGATCTGCTGGATAATCCTGCCGGAAGCCGGGTCGACCGCCTCCAGCGGCTCGTCGAGAATCAACACAGCGGGGTTGTGCAACAAAGCAGCGGCAAGCAGGATCTTCTTAGTCATGCCTGCCGAGTAATCCACAATCCGTTTATCCGAGGCGTCCGTTAGCCCCAGAGCCTCGAGAAGCTCCCCGGACCTGACCTTAACGGTCTCCTGTTCCAAACCTCGAATGGCGCCTAAGTAGTAAAGAAGTTCCGAACCGCTCAACCTATCGAAGACTGGAAGCCCATCGACGAGTAGCCCGAGCGACGCCTTAGCCGCCTGAGGATCACGCCACACATCGTGTCCATCAAGCCAGACGTCGCCCGCATCGGGACGCGTCAGACCCGTCCACATGGAAATAGCTGTAGTCTTGCCGGCGCCATTCGGCCCAACTAGTCCATAAATTGAGCCTTTGGGGACGTCCATCGTCAGCCGATCGACAGCAACAAGTTCGCCGAAGCGCTTTGTTAGGCCACGCGCAGAAAGCGCAACAGATGTTGGATCATCGATCAACGGCTCAAAATACGGCTGCCATCCTGACATTTGCGAAATCGGCTGATTGGTCATAGCTAAAGCGTAGAACAGAGGTCCATCCGCAAGAAACCGAGACCCGCGACCACGCAGAAAAACACCCCGGCTAAACAGTAACCCTCACCTACGCGGGGCAGCCACGTTGAAGAGCGCCCGAAAAAATTCTGCCAAACTCAACGCTCAAATTCGCCCAGGGGCTGGATCAAAAACTGCAAAACGCTCCGACAAGGGAGAACACAAAAGTGCGCAGCAGCTACACGATTATTCAGTTGAGTTTGGCTAGAAAAAGTGATGCCCCGCAAAAAATGCGGGGCATCACTGACTAAAAAATCGTTACTTGACGATCTTGGTTACGCGGCCTGCGCCAACGGTGTGGCCACCCTCGCGAATAGCGAACTTGAGGCCCTCTTCCATAGCGATCGGCTTCTGCAGAACAACATCCATCTCGGTGTTGTCGCCAGGCATAACCATCTCGGTGCCCTCCGGCAGGTTGATGGTGCCGGTGACATCGGTGGTGCGGAAGTAGAACTGCGGGCTGTAGTTGGAGAAGAACGGCTTGTGACGGCCACCCTCTTCCTTCTTCAGAACGTAGACGCTACCGGTGAACTCGGTGTGCGGCTCGGTCGAGCCAGGCTTGGTAACAACCATGCCGCGCTCAACGTCTTCCTTCTTGGTGCCGCGGAGCAGCAGACCGACGTTGTCGCCAGCCTCGCCCTCGTCGAGGATCTTGCGGAACATCTCAACACCGGTGATGGTGGTGGTCTGAGTCGGGGCCAGGCCGACGAGCTCAATGGTGTCACCAGTGTGAACAACACCGCGCTCGATACGACCGGTAACGACGGTGCCACGACCGGTAATGGTGAAGACGTCCTCAACCGGCATCAGGAACGGCTTGTCGAGGTCGCGCTCCGGCTGCGGAACGTACTCGTCGATGGCGTTCATGAGCTCCATGATGGACTCTGCCCACTTCTCGTCGCCTTCCAGCGCCTTCAGGGCGGAAACGCGAACGACCGGGCAGTTGTCGCCGTCGAAGTCCTGCGAGCTGAGCAGCTCACGGATCTCCATCTCGACGAGCTCAATGAGCTCCTCATCGTCAACCATGTCGCACTTGTTGAGTGCAACGACGATGGCCGGAACGCCAACCTGGCGAGCCAGCAGAATGTGCTCGTGGGTCTGAGCCATCGGGCCGTCAGTAGCGGCCACAACGAGGATGGCGCCATCCATCTGAGCAGCACCGGTAATCATGTTCTTTACGTAGTCAGCGTGACCTGGGCAGTCAACGTGTGCGTAGTGACGCTTCTCAGTCTGGTACTCAACGTGAGAAATCGAAATGGTAATACCACGCTGGCGCTCTTCCGGCGCCTTGTCGATGTTCTCGAAGGCAGATGCCTCATTGAGATCCGGGTACTTGTCGTGCAGCACCTTGGTGATCGCCGCGGTCAAGGTGGTCTTACCGTGGTCGACGTGGCCGATGGTGCCGATATTGCAGTGCGGCTTGGTCCGCTCGAACTTGGCCTTTGCCACTTGGGCTCCTTTACGGATTATCGCCTCGCTGGTTGCGAGGCTCATCTGGACTTCGTCGGGGACTAAAGACCCTCGACCTATCTTTTTCAACTGTCAGTGCGAAACCACGATCGTTCGTCGTCCCCCAAGACAGTTTGTCTGTGGTTGCGGGTTTTGCCGGCCCAAGCTCAAGAACTTACGGAGCCCGGTTTGGCTTCGTCGTCCGGCTAAAGGCGCGGGGCATTGCCCACGAACTCTATCCATTTTTGCTTTGCTGGCGCCGATAGTCAAACTGGCAGCACAAATGCCGCCTGCTATGTTGCCTACGCAGTCATGGATATTAAACCAACTCCACAATAGTAGCCCACCATTTCAAGGCCCAAATCAGGCAATACGTCTGGTTATAAAAAGAAATCGGCCACCACGGACTATCCCATGGTGGCCGATCGCTAAATCAGCTTTTCTAGCTCATCATTTCAAACACGAACCAAAGCTCGAAGGCAACAGTCAGCGCAACGAAGATCATCCACAGACCCGTGAAGAGGGCGTGCGGGATGATGGGGGACTTATCGAAGTTGCCCTTCTGACTCATTGTAGAGAAGATCAGCAGCTCTGCTACAAACATCGTGAATGGCATCGCTAGCGCGAAGAAAATAAGGCCAAGCGCGAAGGTAGCGCCATTCGGAATCAACCAAAGAATTCCAGTAATGGCAAGAACAGCACCCGACAGCAGGTAGGAAACCGAAGACAAAGAAAGAATCGAACGGAAATCTGCACTGCGCTGACGAAGGCCGAACACCCACTTGATGGTCAAAGGACGAAGCATCGCGATGATGAAGAAGCAGATAGCTGCCGTGATCAAGGTGACCAGCCAGGTACCGAAGTTGAAGCTGAAGTAAGTGTAGCCACCAAATACTTCACTCAAGGCGCTATCAGCCGCGTCCGAAGCGCGCCAACGCTGGTTCGCGAAAGCGAAACCGAATAGTACGCTCATCACGCCCGCTGCGATCAAACCGAAGTTTTTAGAAGATTCAGCGATCTCTAGCGCCTTCTCTGGAGCACCGCTTAGTACATGCTGGAAGGCCTTCCAGGACTTTCCGAAGAAAGACTGAGCGGAAGCAGAGACGTTTCCGATGTGCTGAGCTATCTGTTGGGCCTGCTGGCTTACGGCAGGATCAAAGCCCTGCTGGGACTGTTGCCCGTTACCGTAGTAGCCCTGTTGCGGCTGGTTACCGTAATAACCCTGCTGGTAATAACCCTGCTGGGCGTACTGGCCATTTTCCGGATAGTAGCCCTGGTAGCCCTGGGACTGCTGCGCATACGGATCGCCGTACTGGCCGATTGCTACTGTTGGCTCATTATTCGACGGAGGGTACTGATAATTACCCTGCTCTGCGTACCCCTGCTGAGGCTGTAGCGGATTGCCATACTGGTCATAACCGTAATTGGGCTGCTGCCCATACTGCTGGTTAGCGTAATACTGGCCTGCATCGCCGCCCTGTTGATACCCCTGAGGCTCCTGCGCTGCGCCTTCCTGGAAATTCTCCTGGGAGAAATTCTCCTGGTTTACGTCTGATCCGGGTTTCTGTTCCTCCGGAGAAAAGTCTTGCGACATACGCCCCTTCTTCCAAGACATGTGAATAAGTAATTAGCGAGGCATGGCCACGCGAAAAATAACGCTAGCACACGCCAAATCGACAGATGCCGAACATCCGTACTTGTTTACCGAATAATTAAGTCACCACTCGATATCGGCTGCGGATAGGGCAAATACAAATTCGACAGGAAAGCTTGGCTTTCACCCAAAAAAATTGCCGGCCAGGATATCCTGACCGGCAATTTTTTAGTAGCTATTTACTCGCCACCGTTAGCCTTTGCGATGACCTCATCGGCGATAGCCTTCGGAACCTCACCGTAGGAGTCGAACTCCATGGTGTAGGTGGCCTGACCGGAAGTCTTCGAACGTAGGTCGCCAACATAGCCAAACATCTCGGACAGCGGAACCAGAGCGCGAACGACACGGGAGCCGTGCTCCTCGTCCATCGACTGAACCTGACCACGACGAGAGTTCAGGTCGCCAATAACGGTGCCTAGGAAGTCCTCTGGAGTGGTAACCTCAACGGCCATCAGCGGCTCGAGCAGGGCCGGGTCGGCCTTGCGGGCGGCTTCCTTGAACACCATCGAACCGGCGATCTTGAACGCCAGCTCGCTGGAGTCGACGTCGTGGTAAGCACCATCGGTAAGGGTGACCTTGATGTCGTCAACCGGGTAACCGGCTAGCACACCGAACTGCATGGCCTCCTGGATACCAGCGTCGACCGACGGGATGTACTCGCGCGGAATGCGTCCACCGGTAACTGCGTTGACGAACTCGTAACCAGCGCCCGGCTCCTGCGGCTCGAGGTCGATGATGACCTTACCGTACTGACCGGAACCACCGGACTGCTTCTTGTGGGTGTACTCAACGCCCTTGACAGCCTTGCGGAGGGTCTCGCGGTATGCAACCTGCGGCTTGCCAATGTTGGCCTCAACGTGGAACTCGCGCTTCATGCGGTCGATCAGAACGTCGAGGTGGAGCTCGCCCATACCAGCGATGATGGTCTGGCCGGTGTCTTCGTCGGTGTGAACGCGGAAGGTCGGGTCCTCTTCAGCCAGACGCTGAATAGCGACGGACAGCTTCTCCTGGTCGGCCTTCGACTTCGGCTCAATAGCCTGTTCGATAACCGGATCCGGGAAGTCCATGGACTCGAGCTGAACCGGCTGGTCGGCGTCACACAGGGTGTCACCGGTGCTGGTTGCCTTCAGGCCCATGACCGCGCAGATGTTACCCGCGGGCAACTCCTCGATCTCGTTACGTTTGTTGGCGTGCATCTGGTAAATCTTGCCGATGCGCTCCTTCTTGCCGGAGACGGAGTTCAGAACCTGGGTGCCAGCCCTCAGAACGCCGGAGTAAACGCGGACGTAGGTCAGCTTGCCGAGGTGCGGATCTGCAGCAATCTTGAATGCCAGCGCAGCCAGCGGCTCTTCCTTGCTCGGAGCGCGGTCGATCTCGACCGACTCGTCGCCCGGCTTGAAGCCGACGATGGCCGGAACGTCTAGCGGGCTAGGCAGGTAGTCAACGACGGCGTCCAGTAGCGGCTGAACACCCTTGTTCTTGAAGGAGGAACCACAAAGAACCGCGGTGAAAGCGTTGGACAGAACGCCGCGACGAATCGCAGCCTTGATGTCTGCAACGGAGATGTCCTCGCCACCGAGGTACTTCTCCATGAACTCTTCGTCGTTCTCAGCCAGAGTCTCGAGCATCTCGGTGCGAGCTGCCTCGGCCTGATCCTTCATGTCGGCCGGGATTTCCTCGACCTCGTAGTGCTCGCCCAGGTCGGTCTCGCCGCGGTAGGTCTTGGCGTGCATCTCGACCAGGTCGACCATGCCCATGAGGTCGGCCTCGGAGCCGATCGGCAGCTGAAGAACTACCGGAACCACGTGCAGACGCTCGCGGATGGTGTCGACAGCGTGCGAGAAGGAGGCGCCGGTGCGGTCCAGCTTGTTCACGTAGCAGATACGTGGAACGTTGTAGCGGCTGGCCTGACGCCAAACGGTCATCGACTGCGGCTCAACGCCGGCGACGCCGTCGAAAACGGCTACTGCACCGTCGAGAACACGGAGCGAACGCTCCACCTCGACGGTGAAGTCGACGTGTCCTGGGGTGTCAATAATGTTGATCTGGTAGTTGTTCCAGAAACAGGTGGTAGCAGCGGAGGTAATGGTAATGCCACGCTCCTGCTCCTGCTCCATCCAGTCCATGGTTGCGGCGCCATCGTGCGTCTCACCGATCTTGTGGTTAATACCGGTGTAGTACAGGATGCGCTCTGTAGTGGTGGTCTTACCGGCATCGATGTGCGCCATAATGCCGATATTGCGCACCTTTTTAAGGTCGGTCTGCAAATCGAGGGCCACGTGTTCCCCTAAGTTCTAGTTGAGTGAATAGTTTTATTGCCCCGCAGGGCCACATCCCTTTTGCACCCGATGCGATCGAGACTAAAGGAATGATCTTGGCAAGGCGGGCAAGCCCGTAACCAAGATTTCGTTTTGTAGTTACCCTGCGTAAAAGTTCAGTAAGCGTTTTAAGGTCGCCCACCGGCTGACGATGGGCGACCAGAAAAAATCTACCAGCGGTAGTGAGCGAAAGCGCGGTTGGCTTCCGCCATCTTGTGAACGTCCTCACGACGCTTGACGGAAGCGCCAAGGCCGTTGCTGGCGTCCAGGATCTCGTTCATGAGACGCTCGGACATCGACTTCTCGCGACGATCACGCGAGAAGGAGACGAGCCAGCGCATGGCCAGCGTGTTAGCGCGAGCCGGCTTGACCTCGACGGGCACCTGATAGGTGGCGCCACCGACGCGTCGGGAACGAACCTCGACTGCCGGACGAACGTTCTCCAGAGCCTTCTTCAGGGTCTGCAGCGGCTCGACACCGGTCTTCTCACGAGTGCCCTCAAGGGCGGTGTAAACGATCTTCTGAGCGACGGACTTCTTGCCGTCACGAAGGATCTTTGCTACCAACTGCGAAACCAGCGGAGATCCGTAAACCGGATCGACTACCACTGGCCTCTTCTGGGCTGGGCCTTTACGTGGCATTACTTCTCCTTCTTCGCGCCGTAGCGGCTACGAGCCTGCTTACGGTTCTTGACGGCCTGGGTGTCGAGCGCACCGCGGATAATCTTGTAGCGAACGCCAGGCAGGTCCTTAACACGACCGCCACGCACGAGCACCATCGAGTGCTCCTGCAGGTTGTGGCCTTCACCCGGAATGTAAGCGGTGACCTCGATGCCCGAGGACAGCCTGACACGAGCGACCTTTCGGAGCGCAGAGTTCGGCTTCTTCGGGGTAGTGGTGTAAACGCGCGTGCAAACGCCGCGGCGCTGCGGAGATCCCTTCAGCGCAGGGGTCGCGCTCGCCTTAGTCTTGTCGGTGCGACCTTTGCGCACCAGCTGTTGGATTGTAGGCACCTTTTCGGTTCTCTTTCGTTGTCTTGGGTTTCCCTAAGCATTAACAATTTTCGTCAAGCCGGCCTGAACCACCGTTCATCCAGGAAGATCACGGCCTGAAATCACATGGAGCCTGCCTTGGTCGGCGATAAAACCGTAGCCATTCAAGCATCTCACACGGACGTCAAAAATCGTTGTGCGGCCTTTCACACTCGCGGGCTCCTCGCAACGTTTAGGTGTCCCGCGCCATGCCAGGGCGCTTGTATTCGGGTAGCAACACACCGAACACAATTGAACAGGATACCCCGCAGCACAAAGCGGGTCAAAAGTGGGGCAGAACGGTGCAACAGTCGATTCAACCCTGAGGTCGTCTGACACCTAACATTCAATTTGATTCGGATAGCAACCAGGCGAAGGGTCTCACAAAAGTCACCGTCAACACTTTGGCTAAATTAAAGCGAAAAGGAGGCTAAAAAGCTAGATCTGGATTTTTCGAAAAAATAATAATAAATCTAGCCCGGCACGCCAGTTAAGCTGATTTTATAAATACTTCATAATTCATTAAGATTATTCGAAAATTTAATTCAAGTAAAAGCTATTCATTAAACGAATATCCGTGTCATAAATTATTGTTATTAGAAATAATATTTTTATTCAATTATATTTGCACTATCGCATCAGAGTTGATGCGGCAGCAACTATTTTGCTGGACAATCTCTTAATGGCGAGAGGATGGTAATGTCCAATTTTTATGACCACTATGTCAAGGATGCCTGGCGCGAGCCCGACTTTGACATGTACAAGAAATTTTCACTAGCCGGCAAGGTCGGCATGGTGACCGGTGGCGGCGGCGGTATCGGTCGCAACACGGCGGCGGCCTGGGCGGCTGCGGGGGCCGATGTGGCCTTAGTTGATATCCCCTCCAGTAAAGAACGGCTGGAAAAGCTTGCCGCCGAGATGTCCGAGAAGTTCTCGGTTAAGGTTGAGCCCTTCTTCTGCGACGTCTCCGAACCAGAGCAGGTGGCTCACCTGCGCAAGGACCTGGTTGACAAGATGGGCACGATAGACGTAGCCCACATCAATGCTGGGGTTTGCCTAATGGGCGACGACGTCGACGTGCCGCTAGACGTGTGGAACAAGACCGTCGCGATTAACCTAACCGGAGCCCATTTGACCGGCCAGCTAGCCCAGCAGGTGATGCGCGAGCACGGCCACGGCGGGTCGATCATTTTCACTTCCTCACTATCGGGATACAACGCCAACTTCATCGGAGGCGGCCCATCGCCCGTCTACACCTACGGGGCCACGAAGGCCGCGATATCGCAGCTGGCGCGCTACATGGGGGCAGCGTTGGCCCCGCACAACATTCGCGTCAACACAATTTCACCCGGCTACGTGTGGTCTGGGATTCACGAGGGCGTGATGAACGAGCAGGGTCACGACATGTGCCTGGAGGTTGTGCCCATTAAGCGCTTCGGCCTAACTGAAGACCTGCAGGGTGCCCTACTTTTCCTGGCCAGCGACGCATCCGCCTACGTCACCGGAATAAACATTCCTATCGACGGCGGATATTCAATTTATTAAAAAGGAGAATAGATGTCTGTAATTAAAATCGACAGCGTCAAAGAATTGGTTGAGAAGGCAGGCGAAATTCGCCGCAAACTCGCACTAGGCACAAGACGCATCGGAAATGTGCATATCGGCGGGCCGCTTTCCGCGACGGATGTGGCGGTTGCCCTTTACTATAAATACCTGGAATTTGACCCGGATAATTTGGAAGACCCACACCGAAATCAATTCATTTTAAGCAAGGGCCACAACGGAATTCTGCTTTTCACCATTTTCTGCGATATGGGGATGTACGAGTGGGATTTGTTGCTAGACACCTACAACACAATCGGCCACCCCTTCGGCGCCCACCCCAACCACACCACCGTGAAGGGAATCGAGGTTTCCACCGGATCGCTCGGCCACGGCCTGTCCTGGAGCTGTGGAATCGCAACCGCGAACCGAGACCGGGATATCACATCTCGGGTATTCACCCTGCTGGGCGACGGCGAGATGGAGGAGGGCTCCAACTGGGAGGCCATCCTCTACGCTGCCTCGAAGGGTCTGGACAACATCGTCGCGGTTGTCGACTACAACCACGCCTCGGCAGCGTTCAAGGCCGGCGAGAACATGCACTGGGGCGAGAAAGGCGGCCCGGAGGGTCTAGCCGATTGCTTCCGCGCGTTCGGCTGGAACGCCAAGGTTATCGACGGGGCCAACATGAACGAGATCGACGAGGCCCTTTCGTCGCTTCCGGAAGTCACCTTGCAAGGCAAGCCAAACGTGATTGTCAGCTCCACGATCAAGGGGCAGGGCATCAAGTTCATGTCCGACCGTCCCGTCGCATGGCATATCGGCGGGCTCGACGACGAGCACCTGGAATTGGCGTTAAAACAAATCGATGAATACACAGCACAGCGGCTGGCGGAGGTTAAGTAGAAATGGCAGGTTTCAATTTTTGTTCCGGTGACATGGGCTCCATGATGGAATCCAAGGGCACTGTAACTGCTGAAATTCTCGACATGATCGAGGAGGACAAGCGCGTCTCCTACATCAACTCCGACGCCACTATTCAGACCGGGCGCATGGGCGAGCTGATGCACAAGTATCCCAACAGGGTTCTGGACGTGGGCATCGCAGAGATGAACATGGTCACAATCGCCGCAGGTTTGGCGAAGGAGGGGTACATTCCCTTCGTCCAGACCTTCGGGCCGTTCCTTTGCGTACGCGCTCTCGACCAGATTCACAACGACGTCGCATACAACAACTACCCCGTTCGTCTGATCGGAACCCACGCCGGAATCTCGTCTGGCTACGGGCCAACCCACAACACGATCGTGGAATTTGGCATCATGAATTCGATCCCGAACATGACTATGATCGCTCCGGCAGACGCCGCCCAGTGTAAGAAGGTGCTGCGGGCGTCCCTGGAATACGACAAGCCGATCTACATCAGGATCCCACGCGGCGAAGAGCCGATCATCTACGACCAGGACCTCGATTACCAGATTGGCAAAGCGATCGAGCTCAAATCTGGCAAGGACTTGACGTTCATCGCCGCCGGGATGGGCGTGCGCGGCGCGATTGAGGCCACCAAGGAGCTCGAGAAGGAAGGCTTCGACACCGGCGTGATCGACATGCACACGATCAAGCCGATCGATAAGGAAACGATCTGCAGGGTTGCTTCGTCAACCGGCGCGATCGTGACTATCGAGGACCACAACGTTTTGGGCGGCCTTGGCTCCATCGTGGCGGACGTGCTGATGGAGGCCGGCATCTACAAGCCGCTGACCAAGATCGGCATTCCGGACGAATTCGTCAACTTCGGATATCCCGAAGAGCTGTACCCCCACTACGGCATGGACGGTAAGGGAATTGCCGCCACAGCGCGCAAGCTACTGAAGGGCTAAATCATCACATCCGGAGGGGCAAATACTAATTTTTGCCCCTCCGTCTTCTTTGCCTCCAGCTTGCAGCTTGGTGGCCAAAAACGAAAAGAGATAGTTATGAACAACGAATCACCCTATAGATGGGTAGTTTTAGCTGTTGTAAGTTTGGCGGTTTTTGTCGGCGGTTTTACACAGTTCATGGTGTCACCTTGGGGAGTCGAAATCTCTACAGATTTAGGATTCGATGCAACCGATATTGCCGGCATAGTCCTAGCTCCAATGATCGTGGGAGTACTTCTGAGTCTGCCCGGTGGTACACTCGCCGACCGCTTCGGGGTTAAGAAAGTGCTAGCTGTTGCGCTTGTTATCGCAACTATTGGCGTTTTCCTTCGAATCTGGGCGGATTCCTACGTATTGCTGTTTGCCAGCATGTTCTTGTCTGGCGCATCGGGCACGCTAGCGATGGCGAATTCTCCAAAGATATTAAGTGCGTGGTTTAAGCCACAATCTTTAGGTTTAGCCTTTGGAATTTTCATGGCTGGAGGTGGACTTGGCTCTACTGCCGGCATGGCAGTTGCCCGTCTTTTCCCAAGTTATGTATACGCCTTTTGGGTCTCGGCTTTTGTTATGCTGGCAGTTCTAATTGCCTGGGTGCTATTAATCAAAGAACGCCCAGAAGGCGAGGAGCCTCCACCTCCAGCAGCATCCCCCATCGCAGGTTTGAAGCATGTTATCAAGCTTCCAAATGTCTGGTTGCTTGGCGCCGGAATGGCCTTTCTGACGGCAGCAAATATGACCTACTCATCTCTGCTACCGGTGGGATTGCAGGCGGACAAAGCCATGACCCCCGACCAGTCCGGCGTTGCTTCGTCGGCCATCATGCTTGGCTCGCTACTAGGAAGCCTCGGGGCACCGATAGCGTTAAAACTTTCTCGCGGCCTGTCCAAGCCCGTGATAATAATCAGCGGACTAGCTGGCGCACTCTTCCTGCTACTTTCCTGGTTCATTGCACCTAGCGCATTTTTCATTATTTTCCTCGCTTTGGGCGGTATTGCGTTGGCCATGGCCATGACGGTAATCATGTCTGGCCCCTCGCAGTTGCCAAAGGTCACACCGCAGTCTGTTGGTGCGGCAGGAGGACTAATCTCAACGGTCCAGATGGCAGGCGCGTTCGCCATTCCAACCTGGATCATTACTCCCGTCAGTGGGGGAAATTTCACTCTCATCTTCATTCTGGGCAGCCTATGCGCGCTGGTGATCACCGGGGCATTGTGTTTTATCCCAGAATTCAGCAAGACTAAAGCGTCCTGAGAGCTATTTTTTACCAAAGTGTCGATGCAGCAGATCCATGAATTCCTGTTCCACGGCACAAAGTTCCTCGCTTCGACGCCGGACCGCAATCAGCTGGGTCTCGGCGTCGGAGCTAGGTACTACTGGGACGCAGCGCAGCGGTTCTGGGAAACATCCACGAGTCCATTTTGAAACGAAAAGCAACGCATCAGTCTGTGTGAGAAACTCCTGGCAGGCGTTGACAGAGTTGAAGGCCACGAGCTGTTCCGTAGAGAAATATCTGTTAGGGAAGTCGCTGATACGCATATCTAAAACGAGCAATCTACCGCTTTCGATTTCGCTTCGAGGAACAGTGTCAGCGTCGTAGTAATCAGATTTCGGGCCCACGCAAACATATATCGGGCCGGTGTCCAGCGTAGTGACCTCCAAAGAGCGAATATCTGCAGGCCACATGAACGACTTATCATCCAGATCAGTTCTAACCAGAATGCCGAAAGATGATTTACCTTCGACAACACTTTCGATTACTTCATTTCGGTCAACCTGCTGCAGGTTGAAGCACAAGGAATCTTGCTTGTGCGCAAGAAATAGTTCTAGAAAAAGTCCAGAGATAAAATCGAACTGTTGACTAGTCACATTTAGGCTCTGGACGCGTGCGTTTTCATTATTGCCTAAAGACGCACGAAGGTGGTCCACCAAAGCAACTATGCTTCGAGCCTGACGCAAAAATTCTTTTCCGTCCGCTGTTAGCTGCACTCCGTGAGGTGTTCGTAGAAAAACTTTAGTTCCGAATTCTTGCTCAAGAGCCGCAACAGATTTCGTTAGACTGGGCTGACTAGTGAACAACTCGTAAGATGCCTGCGTTATTGAGCCAAGCTCTGCGATTTTGATTATCTGCTCTAACTGTTCAAAACGCACTTTAGTCACCTTTTCCCTAGGCACTAGCGGCTTAAAAGTGGCAAGCAACTTTTGCGCCGACATCTTGGAGATAACCTGAGAATGTCTATCTGATTCCCAAAATTTTATAAGAACACCCAATCAGATTGACAGAGAAAAGTTAGGTTTTTCAGAAAACAAAATTGTGGTGCCCGGTATGCCCGGGCACCACAAGAATTGGAGACCTAGTAGTGGCTGACCACAACCGTGCCCATCGGCGCCCAGTCGTAGATGAACTTTGAATCAGCCTCGTTCATGTTAATGCAGCCGTTGGAGCCGCCGGGTCCGCTCCATCCGAAGCTCGTCTGCCAGGGTGCGTAGTGGAATGCATAGCTACCGTGGAAGTAGGTAACCCAGCGAACATTCGGTACGACATAACGCGAGCCATCCGGATGGGTGCCGCGCATGGTCTGCGAATTGTATTTCAGATAAACATTGAACTTTCCGGTGACGGTCTCTGCGCCAGGCATTCCGGGAACAATCAGCATCGGACCGCGGACCAGGGTTGCACCTTCATAAGCTGTGCTCGTGTTATTACCCAAATTAATTTCAAGCCATTTTTCTCCCGGAGCAGCTGCATACGCAAGATTCTCCGCGCCTTCCGCGACAACCTTATCTTCGTGCTCGGCCTTGGTGACGTCGAACTCGAACTTGCCTGCGTAGTTCTGGCCATCTTGCAGTTTCGCCACGGCCTCGTTAGCGACTGCATCGGCGTTCTTGACGGTGTAGCCATCCACTGCCTCGACTGCAACTGCCAAGACGTCGCCGCTTTCCGAAACGTTTCGGACACCGTTCTTGGGCTCAACCTTTTCGGCCGCGGCAACCTCGTTCACCCACTCAGTGATCTTGTCGCCGTTCAGCTTCGGGGCTGCGTATGCGTCGTCTTCGGCTTCGATCTGCACCCAGCCGGCCTTGGTCGCAGCATTCGCCTCGTAAGCCTGCGCACGTCCCTGGATGGAAGCAGAAAGCTTCAACAGTTCGTTAGCTTTATTTGCCGTTTCGGTGGCTTGTTCCACGCTGATCGACGGCTCAACTTGAGAAGTGGTCAGCGAAATATCTTGAGTGCTCAAATAATCGATAGCTTTGTCGAGGGTTTCCTTGACCTTATCGACGTCGATAGCGTTGCCACTCTTGCCCTCGCCAGCCTTGAACACGCCCTCGGCCTCATCAAACTTGACTGCGGGGTTCTCGGCGGGGACGCCCGTCTTGGCGATCAGCGCATCCAGAGCTTCCTTCTGCTTGGCCTCATCGGTGGTGGTAACCGGCTCGACGTTCCGACTCTTGAACAAAGCGCCAAGCGAGTTCAGGAAGTTGGAGTTCTTGGCGAAGGCCTCTTTAACGGTAGCGTCGACGTCGACGTTCACACCAAGATCGCTGAGAGCGTAAGAGTTCTGCTCTCCGTTGACCTCTACGTTGACTTTCGTATCGTTCAGCCTTTGAGTCATCTCTTTGGCCACATCTGGCCTGCTCTTGCCGGTGATAGAGAAACCTGCAACGGACGTGCGCGGCAAGCCCTTGCCCGAGAAATAGAAGCAGTACGCCACGACGGACAGCACCAGCAGCAGAACTACTGCCAGAGTCGCCCACAGCGTGATCCGCTTAGCTTTAGACTTGTTTTTAGACACGTTATCCATAATAGCTAGGTACGCCTTTCCCCTTCCAGATGGCTGCGCAATAGCCCGCAAGACCATGTTGAAATTAAAGCAGAATGTTACATTTCAAATAAATTTCGAATTTTTTGTTGCACTTTATTTTTTTCAAAAATTGAGAACAGTTTTTATTTTTAATTAATTTTATGTTTCGCACGGACCGAAATAATCGATGGCGACGATGACATCTGGCACACCTCTTGTTTAGCCATAGCTGCATTCAGATCCCAAATCCTGACCATGCCTGAATCGTCAGAGCAGATGCGTTGATCGTTCTCGAAGAGCCAGACGTCCATGGGGACAACTGAATTCCCTAGTTTGTTTGGAGTTGCGGGATAGCTTAAACCCCA
This sequence comes from Propionimicrobium sp. BV2F7, assembly GCF_000510445.1. NCBI lineage: Bacteria > Bacillati > Actinomycetota > Actinomycetes > Propionibacteriales > Propionibacteriaceae > Propionimicrobium > Propionimicrobium sp. BV2F7. The sequence goes on from NZ_AZIS01000004.1 coordinate 89,676, forward strand.
AAAGGCTGACTCTACGAAGATCACCTGAGTGACAACTGCGCTCGAAAGATAGTCCCTACGAGTTCATACACATGTATATGTATGCGATGCGTTAACCATTTTTGAACGAACATTGAAGCTAGTGAACGTTTAAAAACATAATTAGGGGCGGAAGCCTCAGGCTCCCGCCCCTAATATGGTCAAACCGATAATTACTTATGCCTTTTTGACTATAGTTTCGCCTGCCACTTATTTGCCCAGACCAAGTCGTTTGGTTTGCCCTTGAACTCGCTCTTGCCTTCCAGCTTGTCAATCGTCGCGACGATGTTGTCCTCGTTGGAGTGGTACGCGTTCACGTAGCACTTAACCATCGTTGCATCGTGCAGGTGCGTGGTGAAGTTATGACTAACCATGAACGTAGGCACCTCCCAGACATACCAGGGACACTCATTGCTCATCGCGGTCTTCCACTGAATCCGGTAGTTGTTCTGAGCGCCATAACCGACCACCTCGGCAACAATAAGTGCCGCATCAACCTCGTCGCGGTATTTCAGCGTCGGGCCTTTCACCCTAGTGGTGCCGTCGTTTACGGTCACCTCGTAGCCGCGCTTGGTGAGCTCGTCAATATACTTTTGGACCGTTGCGTCGCCGGCGTCATAAATACCGCCGACCTCACCCGAAAGGTAGTACAGCCGAATGCGCTTGTTATCCTTCGGGTTGAGCGGCAGCTGATCGAGAGTGTTCTTGACCAGGGTGATGCCCTTGTCCGCGGCGTCCTTGCGCATTGCCAGGTGCTCCTCGCAACCGACAACCGCCAGGTCTTCCTTCTTCTTCAGCAGAGTGCCGTTGGCTTTCTTCTCGTGCAGGCGCAGCTTGGCCTTCAGGCCGAGGACGCGTCGGTTGGCGTCGTCCAGGCGCTCCTTGGTGATGATGCCCTTCTCGACACCGGCCTTCATGAAGTTGAAGTCCTCGTCGAGGTTGTTGAAGAACAGGAAGCAGTCACAGCCAGCGGCGATAGCGGCCGGTACGTAGTCCTCACGACGCATGGCGGAGGTCATGCCGAGCATGTGCGAGGCGTCGGTGATGACCATGCCGTTGAAGCCAAGCTTGGTCTTCAACAGATCGTTGATCAGCTCCGGTGCCAGGGTTGCAGGCAGGATGTCCTTGTCTTCCAGCTCCGGATTCAGCTTCTTCTGGTACTCAGGCAGAGCGATGTGGCCAGCCATGATCATCTCGACACCATTTTCGATATGCGCGCGATAAACCTTGCCGAAACTGTCCTCCCACTCCTGCGGGCTTAACTCGTTGACACCGAGCACCAGGTGCTGATCGCGTTCCTCGGTGCCGTCACCCGGCCAGTGCTTGACGCAGGTGATGACGCCCGACTCACGCTGGCCCTGCACAAACGGGATCGTGTACTTGATCACGTCGTCGGCGTTGGTGCCATAAGCCCGGGTATTGACGATGGTGTTTCGCCAGTTGAACAAAATATCTACGCACGGGTCGAAGTTAACGGTTGCGCCAATAGCGCTCATTTCGCGGCCAGAAACATAGCCAGCATTGAACGCCACCTCCGTGGAACCGCTGGCCTCGGTCTGCGCGCCAGATGCAATGTAAGTGCCGTCCTTCATGGCGCCGTTGCCGCCCGAGTCGCAGTTGGCGGCAACCAAAAGCGGAATCTTGGAGGCTTTCTGCAGACGATTCAGCAGTTCTTGAACCTGCTCGGAGGTGCCGCCGTGATAGCGGGCGACGCCGATGTGGTAACGCTCCAGGATCTCCTCGGCGGTGTAATCGCTGCCGGAGAAGGTATCGGCTCCGAAATGGAAGAGATTGGTGAAAAGCTGACCAACCTGCTCATCGAGCGTCATCGAAGCCAGAGTATCCTCCACCCATTTAATCTGCCCCTCATCGAGGTTGTACGGAGCAGCGGTTAAATCAACTAGTTCAGCCATCTCTACTTCACCTTTGGCATCGGAACGTCTTTATTACCGGAGATCGTCTCCCACGGAACCTTGTCTGGCAGGTAGCTGTTGAACTCGTCAATGAGTTTCTCCTGATAGCTGCCCGAGTACTTGCCCTTCAAGAATTTGTCTAGTGCCTCGTCTTTGAAACGCTGCCAGGAGTATTTCTCGTTGCCGGGCAGGATCGGGTAGTAAAGGCAACCCGCCTTCTTAGCCGCGTCACGATCGCCTGGTGCGTCGCCGATAAGCATGATCTTTTCGGGATCGTACTTGCCGCTGGCAGCGTACTGGACGTGCTCCGCCTTGGATCCCTGCTCCTGGCCGGCGATCATCTTCATGTAAGGGGCCAGGCCGTGCGCATTCCATTCATATTCGAGCGCATGGACCGGTGTGGCTGAAACGACCATGGTGTCGACATCAGCCTGCATGGCCTCGATGGCTTCGCGGACTCCGGGGAACGGGCCGCAGCCGTGAACCATGTCTGCGATCGAATCGTTCACCGCGTCGCCCCAACGAATCGCGCGTTCGATCGTCTCGGACGGGTGATCCTTGTAGTAGGCAGTTATGCCTTTATCGGAGAGCGGATAATCGGGCGCCTGGGTGAAATCTGTAAGTTCTGGATACTCCGGAATGGTGACGCCACGCTCTGCCACCTCGACACGGTCGCGAAGCAGGTCGAGCAGCTGCTTTAGAGCAAGCCAACGGTTCAACCCGCGAGTGATCGAGCCTAGGTTTACGAAGAGCGCCGTCTGCCTGGCGAGCGTGGAGATTGGCTGTAGATCCCAGTGCTTGATGTAGCAGGGGGTAAAACATTCCTGATGCTTAATATCCATCGCATCCATGGCACAGCCATCAGAGTCGATGCCGACGAAGAACTCCTTCGTCGGTTCGAAATCAACTAGTTCTTGAACGACCTCAGGGTATGTCACGAAAAGCCTCCTCGCTTTTTGGCCTGTACATCAATACTGTGCTGTTTGAGCCGAATTCGCTAGCGAATGCGTCTTGTTGCCCAACGAGGGCCGATAGCTGAGGATAAATTTTGTCAGTCAGGTTATTTAGAATGGTTGTAAAACCACCAAATGCGAGGATTAAACATGATTGAGCTTACCGCCGAACAAATTGACGTCATCAGGCAGTCTGCTCAAAAACAAGGGGCGCAAGATAGCCCCGTTCCGCTTGAAATGCGCCAAGAGCTCCTCGGCCCAATCACAGACCTGGTTTTCGTGCCTCACCATCAGCAACGGACGCTGACCGACGTCTATGGCCAAGACCAGAATTGGTTCACGAACTTGAACGCCGACTGGGAGGCCGCCAAGCAACTGGGCGCGGTGTACATGTTCAGCCCCGATACCGTCACTTTTCCGCTTCACGATCTCACCGACGACGGCCAGCCGATCGTCGCATCCATCAGGCGTAGCTCTCGTCCCGAGGGACTGCCCTGGTACATGGCATATGTGACGCACAAGCACTCCAAAACGTACTCGAACCCGGCAAACGCGTTATGGGATTGGGCTTTCTTCCCTGGTGGCTGGGAAACAATCCTTCCTCCGCTTGCAGATTTGGCCTTGGATGAGAGTTGGGATTTCATCGAGGAGCGCGGTAACAGCAGGAAACCGTACAGCATTCTGCGCAGCTACCTTACGTACACCTTCTACAAACTGCAGAGCGACGGCATGGTCTTCGAGGACGAAGATGCGCAATTCGCCGCGTTTAACACCGGCCTGGTGGACAAAACCTACGAAGCGATTTACGCCTGCTTTACAGCCAACGAGAGGGGCCCGCAGCCCTGGATTTTCCAAGAGTTTTGCTATGCAGGGCAGTCGGGTGCCGGCAAAAAACTGGTTTCCACTTTTAACCCGCTGCCGCCGAGAGCGAAGTATGTGAAGCGTCTTGAAGACTTGGTTTTCGACGGCACCCGACGTCTTGACGCCGATCGCGAGCACATTCTTCTGGACAATATCGACCGTCTGCCGGATGCCTTCCTATCCGAGGAGTTACGCGGCTTCAATGAGGCGTCCTCGTTTCTGGAAAACATCTACTCAACAGCTGACCGTCGGGTGCGCAAAGACAAGTTCTCCGATCTCGCCGAGCTAATCCAAAACGAGCCGAAGTACATGCGCAGGCTAACCAACCGGCTCAACGACGCCATCGAGTTGGCGCAGAAACGCGCGCAGTGGAATTACCGCACCGCAGTTCCCGCCTACTACCCCACTAAGGGCACCATGACCCTCTTGTTGCCGTTAGACCTGACCGACGACGAGCGTCCCGACGTCGCGCTTGTCTCCGAGCTGATGCCCACGGGCGTCTATGTCGGCCACACCATCCTCACGATGCGCATGGCCTACAACAACGCCCGCCTGGTGAGCCGCCCTGATAGCGACTGGTTGAACACGGGCGTCAAGCTGTTCGGCGGCGAGTACGACGAGTAACCACCAGGCTTAGCTTGAGGCCCGCGTTCAGCGTCTCAGGAGGCGACGGCTAGCTTCTCTTGCTTGTCGGCGTAGCGCCAGCGACGCCAAGTTGCGAGCGACACTAGAGCTATCGACATAAGCAACATGCCGGCAGAGAACAAAAGCGCCAGTGATATCGCGTTGTTAGCTCCTCCTCCGCTGATCGCAGCCCGGATCCCCTGGCTCACGTATGTCATAGGCAGCCAAGGCCTGATCACCTGGAAGAATTGCGGGCTGGTCTCGATGGGGAATGTAGCTCCCATCGATCCGATCTGCAGGACGATAAGCACCAGCGAGATGAAGCGTCCCCTGAACCCAAACACTGCCACGCACGCCTGGTTGAAGATGACGAATGCCAGCGAGCCGGCCAGACATACGGCGACGAGTGCAGGCAGGTTTTCCGTCCCCAGCCCCAAAAGCCAATTCGATCCAAGACTGATCAATACTGCCTGGGCCACGCCAAGCAGGATTGCCGTACCTGTGGTTCGTCCCACAGCGATGCGCCACGGCTTATTCTTCAAGCGCCGATCGACCGCTGGGATAACCATGAAAATGCCGATTCCACCAACCCACATGGCCAGCGTCATGAACATCGGGGCGAACCCAGCGCCATTCGAGTTGACCGGATTGTTTCGCAAGGCATTCACTTGGGCAGCGCTTGCCGCTACGTCTGCTCTGTCCTGAGCCTGCTCGGCAGAAACCTTGGGAAGGCTTTGGCGACCCTCTTGAATGCCATCTTTGAGGGAATTTAGACCATCATCGATTTTTCCGCTGCCTTGTTTGGCGGTCGAGCTCGCCTGCTTAAGGGAAGTCAATCCTTCGGACAGCGTCCGACTACCGAACGAAAGCTCGCCTACCCCGGATGACAGAGAACCTTGTCCAGCCGCAAGGTCGTTAGCTCCCTGGAGCAATCTGGTCTGCGCTGATGCGAGAGCCGCGCTGCCGGAAGCTATCTGCTGGCTTCCGCTACCTAACGCGTTTGCTGCGTTTGCCAATCTGGGGACCTTCGAATCTAGCGCTTTCATGCCAAAAGCCAGTTCGCTTGAGCCATCGGATATCTCACTGAATCCAGCGATCAGTGCCGAAGAGTTCAGCCTCGTTTTGTTTTGTTCGTCGTAGGGTCCGACCAGCTTGTTAGCACCTACGTTTAGTCTGTTAACGCCCCCGACAAGACTGTCGTCCTCGCCACCAATAGCCACTACAAGCGACTGGACCCCCTGATTCAACGCCTCGCTTCCCGAATACAGAGATTTTGCTCCGGCAGATAACTGGCCTGCCGCTTGGGATGCCTGAGCCACCCCTGAAGTCAGTTTCTGAGTGCCTGCAACCGCTTGCGGAAGCTGCTCGTTGAGATTAGCGAGCGAGACGCATATCGGATCTTGTCCGGTATGCAAGGCGGCACACGCATTGCTCAGCTGTTGTATCGAGTTAGCCGCTTGGGTGACTCCGGTTTGCAGCTCTGACGCCCCTGCTTTAGCCTGACCCAGTTTTTGGGCCAAGACAACTGAATTATCGCTAAGTGAGGCGAGTCCTGAGTTCAAGTCTGCGGAGCCCTGCCCTAATTTCGCAGCACCCTCCTGCAGAGCGGGCATTTTTGCGTTCAGTTCACCAATTCCCGCTGCCAGTTGATCCGCGCCAGTGGTATAGCGAGAAAGGGCTTCGGCGAACGAAGCCAAGCCGCCCACCAGCTTCGCGCTACCGCTCGCAAGTCGGTCAGTCGCGGAAACCAGCTCGGGCATGTAGCCATTCATAGTCTGAGTGCCTTGGGCAAGCCGACCAGATGCATCGGCGAGTTTCTCGGCACCAGGCGCCGACGCCTGGAGGCCGTCACGTAGTTGAACCGATCCATTGGCCAACGAGTCGGCGCCATTTTGGATTTTGGTAGCTCCATCGGCGAGACGCACGCCTGCTGCGTCAGCACGAACTGCACCATTTTCCAGCTCGCTAAGACCAGAGGTCAGCCTGGCAGACCCATCAGATAGTTGAGCAACCCCATTCTGCGCGTCTGCGAGCTTTTCGTCGACGATGCCGAATCCGTTCAATACGTTATAGATGTACTGGCTTGCGATCTCTGAGGTTAGGGAATTTTCCAGATTGGCGGCTACAGTCGCAGCCAGCGTTCCAGACAAATAGTTGACGCCGTCATCCGTCGTCAGTGATAGCTGCGTCGCTTCGGGCTCTTTTTCGAAGTCACCCAACCCTGCGACCGCAGCAGAAAAATTGGCCGGAATCTTCAGCACTGCCCGGACCTTCCCTTCGGCCAAAGCATCGTCTGCCTCTTGGCTTTCCATCTGCTTCCAGCTGAATCCGCCGTCTCCCGCCAAGAGTTTCTCGGTGAGGCTTTGGCCGACAGCCAAGCGCTGCCCTTCGAACTGCGCGGGTTCATCTTCGTTGACTACTGCTGCTGTAACCCGAGAGATGTTTGCAGTGTTGTCGTGGTAAGCGGAAGTCAGGACGCTCGCGTACAGCAATGGAATCAGTACCAGTGCTGTTACGACAACGGTGTTGGCAACCAGATGCTTTCTTTTCTTCATCAAAACCTTCAATACAGAGGTGTATCCAAAACGAACAGAACTAGAATACACATATGTATCGAACTATGAAATGACGAGTCATCGCTGTTGCACAGATTAGGATCGAAGCATGAGAAATAAGGCCGCCCAAACAATCAGCGCCCGTAGAGCAAAGATGTTGGATCGGCTAGCTACAGAGGTCGCTTCCAAACGACGGAAAGAAACTCAAACCAAATTACTTGACGCTGGTCGAAAACTAATCGTCGAAAAGGGCGTTGGCGCCACCTCTGTCGGCGACATCTGCAAAAAGGCCGGCTTCACACGAGGTGCGTTCTACTCAAACTTTTCTGACATGCCGAGCTTTTTGGTCGACCTGACACGCGGGCTATGGCGCTACATCGTTCAGACGCTTTTGGCACGCATCGGAGAGCCACAAGAAGAGCTTCCAGACGAAATCGAGGAAGTCAACAAACTGCTTGCGGAAAAACTTGGACAATGGATTGAGCGGCAGCCAAAGCGCCAGCAGACACTTGGCCAAATTGCTGGCCAGATAGTTGAGGCTTTGCCAGATGACCAAGAAAGCTATCTACTGATGCAGGAGTTGCGCGGATACGCGTTGCGCTACCCCACTCCCGCTAAACCCATCCGCAGCCTCCTGAAGGAAATCGCGCAAGCGGTAGAGGCCATCATCGACTCGGTACTTACGGCAAACAACGCCTACTCTAAAATCGGCACGCGCGCCCTTCGAAAACTGCTGATCAACTGGGGATACAGCGAAGTATTCGACAATGCGCTGTACGACGACGCAAATAGCCACGACTTATCTTCAGTCGCGGAAGCGCTGATTAAGTTAAAAGACGAGCCCAAAGACGGAAACTAATCCCGCAAGGCCGGCGTGATAAATACGGCCAAACTGCGAAAAATTGACCAAAAACAAAACGGGCGTCGGATAACCGACGCCCGTTAAGTTATTTGCTTTAGTGCAGATCGCTGAAGTCGAGATCATCCAGCGGAACCGCGTCACCGGAACCAGCACCGAAGTCGTAATCGAACGGATCGTAACTCATCGTGAAGGCGCCAGCCTTAGCTTCGGCTGTGGGCTCAACACGGATGTTGCAGTAACGATCCAGACCGGTACCGGCAGGGATCAGCTTACCGAGAATGACGTTCTCCTTCAGACCCTCAAGGTGATCCGACTTGCCGTTGATAGCGGCGTCGGTCAGAACCTTGGTGGTCTCCTGGAATGACGCAGCGGACAGCCAGGAATCCGTAGCAAGAGAGGCCTTCGTGATGCCCATCAGCACCGGGCGACCCTCTGCAGGCTTGCCACCCTCGGTGACAGCCTTACGGTTTTCCTGCTCGTAACGCTGACGATCCACCAGCTCACCCGGCATCATCTCGGTGTCGCCCGACTCAATGACGGTAATGCGACGCATCATCTGACGGATGATGATCTCGATGTGCTTGTCGTGAATCGGCGCACCCTGCGTGGCGTACACCTTCTGAACCTCGGCCACCAGGTGCTCCTGAACCTTGCGAACACCCTGAACGCGCAGGACGTCGTGCGGGTCGATGGTGCCACCAGTCAGCTGATCGCCAACAGAGACGTGATCGCCGTCCTTGATGGAGTGACGAACTCGGTTTGAATCCTCAAACTCCAGGCGAGCACGGCGCGGAATCGAGTACTCGATGTCCGGCTGGCCGTCATCACGGACGATGATCAGCTTGCGGCCACGGTCAGACTCCTCCAGCTTGACGCGGCCATCGGCCTCGGCGATCGGAGCCTTGCCCTTAGGCACGCGGGCCTCGAAGAGCTCGACAACACGAGGCAGACCCTGCGTGATGTCGTCACCTGCAACACCACCGGTGTGGAAGGTACGCATCGTAAGCTGGGTGCCCGGCTCACCAATCGACTGCGCAGCCTGAATACCCACGGCTTCGCCGGCGTCGACAAGCTTGCCGTCCGCCAGGCCACGGCCGTAGCACATGGCGCAGATGCCGACCTGGGACTCACAGGTGAGAACCGAACGAACCTTGACGCGCTCGATGCCGGCAGCCAGCAGCTTCGCAACCTCGATAGAGGTCAGGTCGGTGCCAGCCGGAACAACAACGTTACCCTCGGCGTCAACTGCGTCGACGGCCAGGTTGCGGGCCTCGAGAGAGGTCTCAGCGTTGCTTGCGGCACGAAGCACGCCATCCTCGCCACGAACACCGACGGTCTTGAACAGGCCGCGCTCTGTGCCACAATCCTTCTCGCGGACGATGACGTCCTGCGAGACGTCGACCAGACGACGGGTCAGGTAACCGGAGTCTGCGGTACGCAGAGCGGTGTCGGCCTGACCCTTTCGGCCACCGTGCGTCGAAATGAAGTACTCGAGAACGGTCAGGCCCTCGCGGAAGTTCGACTTAATCGGGCGAGCAATAATCTCACCCTTCGGGTTGGCCACCAGACCACGCATAGCAGCGATCTGACGCATCTGAGTCATGTTGCCTCGAGCACCCGAGTTCACCATCATGAAGATCGGGTTCGTCTTGGAGAAGTTCTTCTCCATCGCGTTGGTCAGCTCGGTCGTAGCGTCAGTCCAAATGTGGATGAGCTCCTGACGACGTTCGTCGTCTGTAACCGCACCCCGCTCGTAGAGCTTGTCGATCTTGGTTGCCTTGGCGTCGTAGGAGGCCATCATGTCTGCCTTGTTGCCAGGAGTCTCGACGTCGCCGATAGAAATCGTGACGCCGGAACGGGTACCCCAGCGGAAACCGAGGTCCTTCAAAGCGTCGAGGGTCTCGATGACGACCGTGCGGGGGTATTCTTCGCTCAGCCTGTTGATGATGGCGCTGATCTGCTTCTTGCCGCAGAGGTAATCCACAAACGGGAAGGACTCCGGCAGAACCTTGTTGAAGATCAACTGGCCCATTGTGGTGTCGATGACTGCAGAGCCATCTGCACGCTTGCGGTCGGCCTGCGATTCAGGCAGAACCATATCCTGCACCTTGACCTTGATCTTCGAACGAATGTCAATCTCGTTCCTGTCGTAGGCCAGGGTGACCTCTTCGGGGCTGCTGAACGCACGTCCCTCGCCGGGCAGGCCGTCGAGATCCATGGTCAGGTAGTACATGCCGATGATCATCTCGTGGCTCGGCAGCGCAACCGGACGGCCGTCCGCAGGCTTCAGAATGTTGTTAGCCGACAGCATCAGGATACGAGCCTCTGCCTGGGCCTCGGAGCTCAGCGGCAGGTGAACAGCCATCTGGTCACCGTCGAAGTCAGCGTTGAACGCGGCACAAACGAGCGGGTGCAGCTGAATAGCCTTGCCCTCGATCAGCAGCGGCTCGAACGCCTGAATACCCAGACGGTGCAGCGTAGGTGCACGGTTCAACAGAACCGGGTGTTCCTTAATGACCTCTTCCAGAACGTCCCAAACATGGGCCCTCTGGCGCTCGACCATGCGCTTAGCGCTCTTGATGTTCTGCGCATAGTTCTGCTCAACCAGGCGTTTCATTACGAACGGCTTGAAGAGCTCCAGAGCCATCTGCGTCGGCAGGCCACACTGGTGCAGCTTCAACTGCGGACCAACGACGATAACGGAACGACCCGAGTAGTCAACACGCTTACCCAGCAAGTTCTGACGGAAACGACCCTGCTTGCCCTTGAGCATGTCGGACAGAGACTTAAGCGGACGGTTGCCAGGTCCAGTGACCGGGCGGCCGCGGCGACCGTTATCGAACAGCGAATCGACCGACTCCTGCAGCATGCGCTTCTCGTTATTAACGATGATCTCAGGCGCACCAAGATCAAGCAGACGCTTCAAACGGTTGTTGCGGTTGATGACACGGCGGTAAAGGTCGTTGAGGTCGGACGTTGCGAAACGGCCACCGTCGAGCTGAACCATCGGACGAAGATCCGGCGGAATAACCGGAACGGCGTCCAGAACCATGCCCTGCATCGAATCCGAATTGCCCTGGAAAGCACGAACCACCTTGAGACGCTTCAGTGCGCGAGTCTTGCGCTGGCCCTTACCAGTCTTGATGATCTCGAGCAGCTTCTCGCATTCGGCGTCGAGGTCGAAATCCGCGAGACGACGCTGAATAGCCTCAGCGCCCATGCAGCCCTCGAAGTACTTGCCGAAACGCTTCTTCATTTCGCGGTAGAGGATCTCGTCGCCCTCTAGGTCCTGAACCTTGAGGGTCTTGAACCTGCTCCAGACGGCGTCCAGGCGGTCGCTTTCGCGCTGCGCACGTTTGCGAATGGCGCGCAGATCCTTCTCACCGGCGTCCTTGATCTTCTTCTTGACGTCGGACTTTGCGCCCTCTTCTTCAAGACGTTCGAGGTCTTCCTCTAGCTTCTTGGAGCGCTCGGCAATGTCGGCGTCGAGACGGCTCGTGATGAGCTTGCGCTCGGTCGAAACCTTAGCCTCGAGGCTCGGCAGATCGCGATCGCGGGCGTCGGTGTCGACCTTCGTGATCATGTATGCCGCGAAGTAGATGACCTTCTCCAGGTCCTTCGGGGCGACGTCGAGCAGGTAACCCAGACGGCTCGGCACACCCTTGAAGTACCAGATGTGCGTGACCGGAGCGGCCAGCTCGATGTGTCCCATGCGCTCGCGACGAACGTTGCTGCGGGTAACCTCCACGCCACAACGTTCACACACGATGCCCTTGAAGCGGACGCGCTTGTACTTACCGCAAGCACACTCCCAGTCGCGGGTCGGGCCGAAAATCTTCTCGCAGAAGAGACCGTCGCGCTCCGGCTTGAGCGTGCGGTAGTTAATGGTCTCCGGCTTCTTAACCTCACCGAAGGACCAATCCCGAATCTGGGAGGCCGAAGCCAGCCTGATTCGGATCTGATCGTAATTAGTGGTATCCAGCACAGTTATCTCTTTTTCCTACTGAAGTCGAAAAGTTGTTTGAGGGTCTGAGCTGGAGGCTCAGATTTCGTCAACAGCGAACGAAGAATCAGCTCCGGGACGCCTAGACAGGTCGATGCCCAAGTCTTCGCTTGCGCGGTATTCGTCATCGCTTTCCCGAAGGTCAACGATCTGGCCGTCCTTGCCGAGCACCTCGACGTTCAGACACAGCGACTTCATCTCTTCGACGAGCACCTTGAACGATTCCGGAATGCCTGGCTCGGGGATGTTCTCGCCCTTGACGATCGCCTCGTAGACCTTCACGCGGCCTGCGACATCGTCGGACTTGATAGTGAGCATCTCCTGCAGCGCCCATGCGGCACCGTAGGCTTCCAGTGCCCAAACCTCCATCTCGCCGAAACGCTGGCCACCGAACTGGGCTTTACCACCCAGCGGCTGCTGCGTAATCATCGAGTAAGGACCGGTGGAACGGGCGTGGATCTTGTCGTCGACCAGGTGGTGCAGCTTCAGCATGTACATGTAGCCAACACCCACCGGCTCCGGGAACTTACGTCCGGTGCGGCCGTCGTAAACGGTGGCCCTGCCGCTGGCGCCGACCAGCTTGTGGCCGTCCTCGGTGGGCAGTCCGTTTTCGAGCAGACCGGTGATTTCTTCCTCGTTGGCGCCATCGAAAACCGGGGTTGCGACTCGCGCACCCGGATCGACGTGGCCTAGGCCAACCTCGCGCAGGCGGTCGGCCCATTCGCCCTCGACGCCGTCGAGGTCCCAACCGGAGTGAGCGATCCAACCGAGGTGAAGCTCGAGCACCTGACCCAAGTTCATTCGGCTAGGAACACCCAACGGGTTCAGAATGATGTCAACCGGGGTGCCATCCTCGAGGAACGGCATGTCCTCGACCGGAAGCACCTTGGAGATGACGCCCTTGTTACCGTGACGGCCAGCGAGCTTATCGCCCTCCTGAACCTTACGCTTCTGGGCGACGTAGACGCGCACCATCTGGTTGACGCCAGGGGGCATCTCGTCGTCGGCCTCGTCGCGGTCGAAGACGCGAACACCGATCACGATGCCGGTCTCGCCGTGCGGAACCTTCATGGAGGTATCGCGAACCTCGCGCGCCTTCTCGCCGAAGATTGCGCGAAGCAGGCGCTCCTCCGGGGTGAGCTCGGTCTCGCCCTTAGGCGTAACCTTGCCGACCAGGATGTCGCCGGTGGTCACCTCGGCGCCGATGCGGACGATGCCGCGCTCGTCGAGGTTGGCGAGCATGTCGTCGGAGACGTTCGGGATGTCGCGGGTGATTTCCTCGGGGCCAAGCTTGGTGTCGCGAGCGTCGACCTCGTGCTCTTCGATGTGAATCGAAGTGAGCAGGTCTTCGCTAACAACGCGCTGGCTGAGGATGATCGCGTCCTCGTAGTTGAGGCCTTCCCACGGCATGAACGCACACAGCAGGTTGCGGCCGAGAGCGAGCTCGCCGTTGTCGGTGGAAGGACCATCGGCCAGAGGCGTGCCCGGCTCGATGTGCTGACCGACGTGGACGATCGGGCGCTGGTTAACGCAAGTGCCCGCGTTCGAACGATTGAACTTCTCCAGACGGAAGGTCTGGTAAGTGCCGTCGTCGTTAGCGATCTCGATCATGTCGGCCGAAACGTCGGTGACGGTACCGGTCTTGTTAGCCATGACGACGTCGCCGACGTCGGTAGCAGTGCGGTACTCCATGCCGGTGCCCACGTAAGGAGCCTCGGTCTTGATCAACGGAACGGCCTGGCGCTGCATGTTCGCACCCATCAGAGCTCGAGATGCATCGTCGTGCTCGAGGAACGGAATCAGTGCGGTTGCGACCGACACCATCTGGCGCGGCGAAACGTCCATGTAGCCGACCTCGCTCGGGGGAACCTCGTCGACGTCACCGAAACGAACGCGAACTGTAACGCGGTCTTCGACGAAGCTGCCGTCGGCGTTGAGCTCCGAGTTCGCCTGAGCAATGTTGTAGCGGTCTTCCTCGGCTGCGGTCAGGTAATCGATCTGGTCGGTTACCTTGCCGTCTACGACCTTACGGTACGGGGTCTCGATGAAGCCGAAGGCGTTGACGCGGGCGAAGGTTGCCAGCGAACCGATCAGACCAATGTTCGGGCCTTCAGGGGTCTCAATCGGACACATACGGCCGTAGTGAGACGGGTGGACGTCACGGACTTCCATGCCCGCACGGTCGCGGCTCAAGCCACCAGGACCAAGCGCGGAAAGACGACGCTTGTGGGTCATCTCGGCCAGCGGGTTGTTCTGGTCCATGAACTGGCTCAACTGCGAAGTTCCGAAGAACTCCTTCAGCGCAGCGGTGACCGGACGAATGTTGATCAGCGACTGCGGGGTGATGGAGTCGACGTCCTGGGTGGACATGCGGTCGCGAACGACGCGCTCCATGCGGCCCATGCCGGTGCGAAGCTGGTTCTGCACCAGCTCGCCGACGGTACGCAGACGACGGTTGCCGAAGTGGTCAATGTCGTCGGCCTCAACCAGGATGTCGACGCCCTCGGAGTTGGTAACCTCCTCTACGCCCTCGTGGAGTGCGCAGATGTAGTGGATCGCTGCGACGATGTCGTCCATGGTCAGGACGCGCTTGTCGAACGGCAGGTTCAGGCCGAGCTTCTGGTTGATCTTGTACCGACCAACCTTTGCCAAGTCGTAACGCTTGTCGTTGAAGTAGTAGTTGTTCAGCAGCGTTTGAGCGGCCTCGCGCGCCGGCGGCTCACCGGGACGCAGACGCTTGTAGATGTCGAGCAGGGCCTCGTCGGTTGTGGTGACGGTGTCCTTCTCCAGCGTCATGCGCATGGACTCATACTGGCCGAACTCCTCGAGGATGCGATCCTCGCTCCAGCCGAGAGCCTTCAGCAGGACGGTGACGTTCTGCTTACGCTTGCGGTCGAGACGCACGCCGACGGTGTCGCGCTTGTCGATCTCGAACTCCAACCAGGCACCGCGCGAAGGAATGACCTTACACGTGTAGATGTCCTTATCGGAGGTCTTATCGGGCAGCACTTCGTAGTACACGCCAGGCGAACGAACGAGCTGGGAAACGACCACGCGCTCGGTGCCGGTGATGATGAAGGTACCCTTGTCGGTCATCAGCGGGAAGTCGCCAATGAAAACGGTCTGGCTCTTAATCTCGCCGGACTCGTTGTTCATGAACTCCGCGGTGACGAACAGCGGCGACGCGTAGGTGGCGTCGCGGTCCTTACATTCCTCAACCGAGTACTTCGGGTTTTCGAAGCGGTAGTCGCGGAAGCTCAGAGACATTGTCTGAGCAAAGTCCTCGATGGGAGAAATCTCTTTGAAGACTTCTTCGAGGCCTGAGACTGTATTGATGTCGGTACGACCCTGTGCCAGGGCTTCGTCCACTTCAGCCTGCCAGTCGGCATTACCGACCAGCCAGTTGAAGGACTTGATCTGCAGATCGAGCAGATTCGGTACCTCTAGCGGCTCAGCGATCTTCGCAAAGGAGATACGCCCGCTAGGCGATATAACATTTCTATTCTTCGAGGCATTGCGCAAGGCGGCCAAGATGCAATCCTTCCAAGAAGGTTCAGTGCACGCTAAACGACCCGAGTCAAATCGGGCACGTGAAAGCGTTAGGGCAAGGATTGACTTTAACCAAAATTAGGCATGTAGGCAAATCTACATAGCAAAAGTAGCCGACAATGTTTCCACTGCCGGTTGAGACTCGCCGAACTATTTTAAAATCGCGAGGCCGTTTCATCACTGAACATTAACGACTGTAGCGACTACTAGGCGCATTTCCAAGCATTTCAGGCCTTAGAACTCACAATCGTTACGTTTACGACCGCCGCAAGATTAGAGGGTTCTCATCCCCATCTCCTGATTACTTAATCATCGCCTAGTCTGGTCTCACGGGCCCGGTTCGTGAGGCCAGAAAAAGCATCGCTTAAGTTAAAGCCGAGCTACGACGAAATTCCGCTGTCCACATTAGATTCTGGCAACCCCGAGAACCTTCGCGCCGATCTGCTTATTAGCTCAGCATCTCCACGCGAAGATCTTCTGGAGCTAAAGGCTCTGTCACCAAGCGCAAATACCCCTTACCCGGAGAAGGTACGACGACCTCATCCACCCCAACCAAGCTCTCGTGCATTCGCTCCCCCGCACCGAGACCGGTCCGAATAATTTCGATATCTCTGCCGCTATCGGCGATGGCTTGGCGAGCGAGGTCTAGCATCCGAAGTTCTTTCGAGTCGGTCGAAACCAGCACCTCACCGGCAGCTCCGGATCGGGCCACCTCTAGAAGTACCTCGACCGCTTGATCTTTCGTGATAAAGAATCTCGTGGCATCATCGTCGCTTAGCGTTAGCGGCCCGCTCGCACAAATCTGCGCATTCCAGGTGTCGAAGACGGATCCGCGAGTGTGCAATACATTGGCAAACCGGACGCTGAGGTATTGCCGACCGCTCTGCCGAGCCGCCCACGCGGTCAGTCCCTCGGCGATCCTTTTCGATTTACCTAAAACCGAGGACGCCTGCGCGGCTTTATCCGTCGAAACATTGACGAACGTTTCCACGCCGGCCTCGACGCAGGCACGCAGAACGTTCAACGTGCCAAGAACGTTGGTCTTCCAAGCCTCGGCAGGAAACTTCTCTAAAGCGACCACATGCTTCAGCGCAGCGGCATGAAAGACGACATCGGGACGAAGAGACGCAATTTGGTCGAAAATTGTCTGCTCGTCTCTAATGTCCGCGAGGATGATGCCGTCATCGGCAAGATTCGCCCTGCCATAGAGACGCAATTGGGCGGCGTGCAGCGCGGACTCGTCGCGGTCTAACAAAACCAATCGGCAACACCCGCTCAAGCGCTCGGCAAGCTCAACGCCGATGCTGCCGCCCGCACCCGTGATGAGTACCGTCTTGCCGGAAAAGAATTCGTCCATCGCATATAAAAATATCGCCCGACAAAAGTCGGGCGATATTTCTTAAGTAATTACTACTTGAAGGAGACGGTTGCGCCGGCTTCTTCCAGAGCAGCCTTAGCCTTGTCGGCGTCTTCCTTCTTAGCCTTCTCGAGGACAGGCTTCGGAGCGCCCTCAACCAGGTCCTTAGCGTCCTTCAGGCCGAGACCAGTCAGAGCGCGAACCTCCTTGATGACGGCGATCTTGTTGGAGCCGAAGGAGTCGAGGATAACGTCAACCTCGGCATCGGCGTCGTCTGCAGCAGCAGCCTCGCCGCCAGCAGCAGCCGGAGCGGCAGCAGCAGCGACGGCAACCGGAGCGGCAGCCTCAACGTCGAACTCTTCCTCGAAAGCCTTCACGAAATCGGAAAGCTCGATCAGGGTCATTTCCTTGAACTGCTCAAGCAGCTCTTCAGTGCTCAGTTTAGCCATTATTGTGGCGTCCTTTCTTGATGTATTTATTCGCTCGCGGCGGAATCGGCCGCCACATCGGTAGATTCTTCTTTTGCTTCTTGCGCCTGCAGCTTCTGATCAGCCTCGCCTGCACCGCCGATTACCGACGGGTCTTCTTTGGCCTTGGTTTCGAGGGCGCCAACCAGGCGTGCAGCCTTGGAAAGCGGAGCGGCGAAGGTGGCAACAGCCTTGCTCATGCTGGCCTTCATGCCGCCAGCCAGCTTGGCCAGTAGCACCTCGCGGGACTCGAGATCGGCAAGTTTCTTCGCCATGTCGGCGTCCATAACCTTGCCCTCGAGCACAGCGCCCTTGACAATCAGAAGCGGCTGTTCCTTTGCGAAGCTACGCATAGTCTTGCTAGCAACTGCGATATCGCCATTGATGAAGGCGATAGCGGTCGGGCCGGCCAGCTGGTCGTCAAGACCCTCAATGCCGGCTTCCTTAGCAGCGATAGCAGCAAGCGTGTTCTTCGCAACGGCGTAGCTCGTGTCCGCACCCAGCTGCTGACGAAGATCTTTCATCTCAGCAACGGTCAGACCACGGTAATCAGTCAGCACAGCAGCAGCGCAGTTGCTAAATTTTTCCTTCAGCTCTGCAACAGCAGCTGCCTTATCTGGCCTCGCCATTGGTTCTCCTTCCACTTCATTAAGGCCGCGTTGCGCGAGTGGAAAAAAGAAAACCCGGTGCACAGATGCCCGGGTATTTGTGACCAAACGTCACAAGAACGGCACCTGCGCGGGCGCTTTCGCATTAAGTTTCCACCTGCGGTCTACGGCTCGACAAACATTAGCCCATAGGCCAGGCAGGACAAAATTGCTGCAACACCACGTTTTTCTGCCAATCTCAACGCTCAAAAGAGGCTCCGCGCAGCAGCTTCGCTCCAAAAACTCTCTGACTAGGGCAAACGTAAAACTTCGGCCCGTAGCGTCGCGTTAGCGAGTTGAGTTTGGCAGGAAAACTATCTTGGTAAACATTGGCCGCATCGCTTCAGTGTTGTCACGGTGAATTTTCCTTCACGCTTTCAACAATGGTTACGCCGTGAAGAAGCACTTTTCGTACGCAGCACCCGGTATTTTACGCAGCAAAGACAACAGAGCTGCCCGCTACGGGCTAGCAAAAGCCGCGGCTTCGAAGAAAATAACGAAGATCCTCCCGGGTGTTTACTGCCAGAGTCACCTCGAAGACGACCCGCTTACTTTGGCGGCCGCAGCGCTCATCTACAACCCGAATTTTGTCTTGCTTGGTGAAATCGGAGCAAAGCTCCAATTCATGCCTGATCTCAAGCCAGAACTCATAACTGCAGCCTGCCAATCGGCGCAGTTTTCTGCCAGACAGTACCCAAAGTTTCGCTTCACGAGGGCATCCATACCCGATGACCTCAAGACTTCCTGGGGATCAGGCTTCGTTGCAGCTCCCGAAATCTCTGTTTTTCACATGTCCCTAAACGACGACTACTCTGCGCTTTGCGAGGCGCTCAGAAGAAAGGTCGTGAGCGCAGAATCCCTAATCAAGGCCTACCAACGACTGCCGGAACGGTCATCGCTGAGGAATCTTGACTGCGTAACTAAAGCTCGCGGGAATCCGTGGTCGTTGCCCGAACTCGAAATGCAAGAACTACTGAGCGCCTTCGGGATAACCGGATGGCGTGGAAACATAACCACAAAAATTTCTGGGAGGAATTTCATCCTCGACATAGCTTTCGAAGAACAGAAAGTCGCGATCGAGATCGACAGCGAAAAGTACCACCTAAACCAAACCGCTTTTCACGAGGACCGCTCTCGACACAACCTGCTCACGGCAGAAGGGTGGATAGTCCTTCACATCACTCCGCGAGCCATTAGGCGCTCCCCCAAAGAAGTGATCAAGCAAGTCGCTTCAACTTTGAAGTGCCGTAGCTGGCAATAGACAAATTAATTCTTCTGCCAAACTCAACGCTCAAAACGAAATCTGCATGGCCCCCATAATCCGAAACTCTATGACTACGGCAAACGCAAAACTCCGGCCTGAAGCACTGTATTAGCGAGTTGAGTTTGGCAGAAAAAAGGAGCGCAGCCCGCAGGCTGCGCTCCTTCAAAAATGTTTTAGGCCTCGTCCTTAGCGGTCGGCTGAATCGGGACACCCGGACCGAAAGTCGTGCTAATCACAATCTTGCGAACGTAGCGACCTTTAGCGCTGGTCGGTTTCAGACGCAGCACCTCGCCTGCAGCGGCGCGGTAGTTCTCCACCAATGCGTCCTTATCGAAGGACTGCTTGCCAATGATGAACTGCAGGTTCGCGTGACGATCGACACGGAACTCGATCTTGCCGCCTTTAATGTCGGAAACGGCCTTGGCGACGTCCATGGTGACGGTGCCAGTCTTCGGGTTCGGCATCAATCCACGCGGACCGAGGACGCGACCCAGACGGCCGACCTTACCCATCATGTCCGGGGTAGCAACGACCGCGTCAAAGTCGAGGTAGCCGCCGTTGATCTTCTCGACGAGCTCGTCTGCACCGACCTCGTCCGCACCAGCTTGCTCAGCCTCGGTTGCCTTGGCGCCCTGAGCGAAGACGAGGACCCTTGCCGTCTTGCCGGTGCCGTGAGGCAGGTTGACAGTGCCACGAACCATCTGGTCAGCCTTGCGCGGGTCTACACCCAGACGCATGGAAACCTCGACGGACTCGTCGGACTTGCCAACACCGTACTGCTTGATGATGCTAATTGCCTCTTCAGCCGTGTACAGCTGAGAGCCGTCGACCAGAGCGGCCGACTCGTTATAACGCTTACTGCGCTTCATGCTGGTTCCTTTCTCGACAGCCTCGCAGGCTGTTCCACCAGTTCTGGTAAAGGCGCGCTGCCCGACCCAGAGTTTAAAAAGTTAGTCTTTTACGACGATGCCCATGGAACGTGCGGAGCCAGCGATAATCTTCATCGCAGCCTCAACGTCATTAGCGGACAGGTCCTTCATCTTGGTTTCGGCGATCTCGCGCACCTGATCCTTGGTCACGGTGCCGACCTTTTCCTTGTTAGGAACGCCGGAGCCCTTCTGCAGACCAGCAGCCTTCTTCAGAAGGTCAGAGGCCGGAGGGGTCTTGGTGATGAAATCGAAAGAGCGGTCTTCGTAGATCGTGATCTCAGCCGGAACGATCGATCCACGCATACCTTCCGTCGCAGCGTTGTACGCCTTGACGAATTCCATGATGTTGACGCCGGTCGGGCCAAGCGCGGTACCAACTGGCGGAGCCGGAGTAGCCGCACCAGCCTGGATCGCGATCTTTACGACCTGCGCAACCTTCTTGTTCTTGGAGGCCATGTTTTAGGGTCCTTGCTAGTAGTTACTTTTTCTTCTATTCAGTTATGAACACACAGAGTTTACGCACCCAAAGTGCGATAGCGAAAATAGCAATTGCAGCATTGCCAGCTAACTCTGCAAGACGGGCGGATTAGATAACCTTCTGAATCTGCTCGAAAGTCAGATCAACAGGGGTCTCACGGCCGAGAATCTCGACGTTTGCGCGAACCCTCTGATTGTGGGCGTTGATTTCCACGATCGTCGCGTGAACACCAGCGAACGGGCCGTCAGTGACCATGACCGAATCGCCCGCCTTGTAGTCGGCGACAACGATCTTGTCGACCTTCTTGGCGCGAGCGTTCGTCTCTGCAGCAACCTTGGAAACAACAAGCGGCTTGAGCATGTTCATCACTTCGTCGATGGACAGCGGAACCGGCTGGTTCTCGTAGCCAACGATGCCCGTAACGGACGGAGTGTGACGAACGACCTGCCAGGCCTCGTCGGTCATGTCCATGCGAACGAGGACGTAGCCCGGCATGAATGTGCGGGTGACGTTCTTGCGCTGACCGTTGCGGACCTCGACGGTCTCTTCGGTCGGGACAATGACCTCGTAGACTTCGTCCTCGAGGTTGAAGTTAACGATTCGGGCCTCGATGTTCTGTTTTACGCGGTTTTCCATGCCCGAGTAGGTGTGCACGACGTACCAGTCGCCGGGCTTGGTGCGAAGCTCGTCCTCAAGGGCTGCCAGCTCGCGCTCCAAGGCCTGCTCGGTGTCGTCCGCATCTTCGGCTTCTTCGGACTCTTCGTCTTCGGAAAGGGCATCGAGGTTGATCTCGGGTTCGGAGGGAGTTTCCTCTTCCTCGTCAGCGTCGAAGTTCAGGTTGATCTCTGCTTCTTCGGTTGTCTCGGGCTCTTCTTCGCCGAGACCGAGCGCCGAAAGATCGATGTCCACCTCGCCAGTTTCCTCGTTCACCTCGCCAGCGAGCTGGCCGTCTTCGAGGAAATCCTGATCGTCGTTAGGGGTCTGAGTCATGAAAATCTCCTAATCAGCGGCCCAGGACCTGCAGGAGGCCCCAGCCGAACAGGGCGTCGAGCCCGGCGACGACAGTCATGATGAACAGAACGAAGACCAAAACCACAATGAAATACTGGCGTGTCTGGTCGCCGGTCGGCCATACGACCTTCTTCAACTCGCTAACGGACTGCTTGGCGAACCTAATCGGGCCGACGCTCTCGTTCTCAGCTACCTCGCCGCGCTTCTTGGTTGGCTTGGCTTTCTTGACAGGGGCCTGCGTGTGCTTGCGTTTTACCGGCTTGGCGGCAGCAAGATCTGAGGTCTTTTCTTCGGCGGAAGGGGACGTCTTTTTGGACGGCTCGTCTACCGAGTCGTCTGGACGCTTGTTGCTATCAGCCACCGTTTTCCTTATCTGCGCTGCGTCTCGCATCGGAGCCGATACGAAAGCTATTCGATCTTAAAAAGCGGGTTTCAGTCGAAACCCGCGTGCGAGACTTATCCGCCCCGCTTTGCAGGGCAAGAGGGACTCGAACCCCCAACCTGCGGTTTTGGAGACCGCTGCTCTGCCAGTTGAGCTATTGCCCTATTCAAGGGGTGGTTTACAGCCCCGGCCTGCTGTAAACAGCCGCAACTGAGCCACCAAGATCAGTAGTCTAGCGCCAAATTTGTCAACAGAAAAATGGACCTTGCATCGGCGCTGCAATTTTCGCTTCGCCTACCCCAGTTTCAATCCGACGAGGACGGGTTCGGGAACGAGTTTAACGCCGTAGGTCTCTTCGACTCCGTCGCGCACCTTCGTCGCCAATTCGACGAGCTCGGTGGCGCTCGCGCCTCCCCTGTTCGTCAGGGCGAGGACGTGTTTGGTGGACAGCGTCGCCGCGCCCTCGCCTGGATAGCCGCGCTTGAAACCCGCGTGGTCGATTAGCCAGGCGGCAGAAGATTTCACGGATCCGTCGGCCTGCTCGAATTTGGGCGCCTCGTCAGGAAGTTTCGCGGCGTCTTTTGCGCAGAGGATCGGGTTGGTGAAGAAACTACCCGTCGACCAGGTGTCGTGATCAGCCTCATCGAGCACCATGCCTTTGCTGGCACGCAGTTTGAGAACCGCCTCGCGAACCTCGCGCGCGTCCGCCCGCTGTCCGATCTCGACGCCCAGCGCTTCTGCCAGCTGTTTATAGGCGATCGGGGTGGACATCGAGCCAAGCTCGAACTGGAACCAGACCTCTAGCACCACGTACCGCCCGGTCACTGCTCCTTCGCCCATCTCTGCCAGGGAACGCTTGAACATCGAGTCTCGATAGCCGAAGCCGCACTGGTCGAAGGTGAAAGTGCGCTGCTCCCCTGCCTGGCGATCCCAGGTGCGAACGCGGGCGATGGTGGTGGCGACCTCCTGACCGTAAGCTCCGACATTTTGAATCGGGGTCGCGCCTACCAGGCCGGGGATACCCGAAAGCGCCTCGAGGCCCACCCAGCCCTGGGTGATCGTGAACTCGACGAAGTTATCCCACACCTCTCCCGCTGCGACGCGAACCATAGCTCCGCCACAGTCGGATTGATCGAAGGTGACGCCCCTGGACGCAACCTGCACCACAGTGCCGTCAAAACCCTCGTCACTGACTAGCATGTTGGAGCCACCTGACAGAACCAGCAGCGGCTCGCCAGCCTCGTCTGCGGCCTTTACCGCGTCGACGATCTCCTCGGAACTTCTAGCTACGACGAGTTTCTTCGCGGGTCCGCCCACCCTGGTGGTGGTGCGAGCGGCCAGGCTCGAATCAGCGGACGGCTGCCAACGGCTCAGGTTCTCCACCGAGCCTCTCTCGACGTGGCAAGCGCTGGAATCGGACGGATCGAAATTCAAATTGATGCTAGTCAAGACGCACCTGCGCTTTCGCGGCTCCTAGAAGTTTTTCTTCACCATTCTTGGCTTCGATGGCGATGGTGGCAAGGCCTTCGTCGACGGCGCTCACCTTGGCGGTGACGAGCATCTTCGCCCCCACTCCGTCGTCAGGGAGCGGAAGCGGCTTGGTGAAGCGGACGAAGTAGTTAACCACCCTGGTCGGGTCGCCGATCCAATCGGTGACCACCCGAAGTGCCGCACCCATGGTCCACATGCCGTGAATTATCACCTGGGGCATGCCGACTGCTTGTGCGGCGTGATCCGAGTGGTGGATTGGGTTGAAATCCCCGGACGCACCCGCATACATGACCGCTGTGGTTCTGGTGACCTCGATCTCTAGCGAGGGCAGTTCCTGGCCGATCTGAACGTCAATCACTGCTGCTCCTCTGCGGTGTGGATCAACTGGCTGGTCGCGGTCACGACACGCTTACCCTGCTCGTCGGAAATCTCTACGTCGATGGTGACCATGTTCACGTTGCCGCGGTTGCGCACCTTGGTGATGGTTAGTTTTGCGCTCACGCGATCTCCAGCGCGCAGCGGACGCTCATAGTCGAAACGCTGATCGGCGTGAATCGTTCGATGCAACGCCAAGCCCAGGTCCGGGTCGTCGAAGAATGGCCCCCAGGCCTTGGACGCGATGACCGCGGGGAACGTTGGCGGGGCGACGGGGTCGTCGCCGAAATATGCCGGATTATCGTCACCGAGAGCCGTCGCAAATTCGGCGATCTTCTCGGCGTTCACCTCGTATACGGAAGTGGACGGGTACGAGCGTCCAATGTGTTCTGACGAAATAGCCACGTGTGCCAGTTTAGCCAGAGACGAAAGACTGCGGACTGTAAGCGTCTACTAGATGGTTGGACAAAATAAAAAGCCGCCCGAAGGCGGCTTTTTTAAAAAGTTATTTAGCGAGTCTCGCGGTGCAGCGTGTGCTTGTTGTCACGCGGGCAGAACTTCTTCACCTCGAGGCGGTCGGGAGTGTTGCGACGGTTCTTCTTGGTGATGTAGTTGCGATCTTTGCACTCGGTGCAAGCGAGCGTGATCTTAGGACGAACGTCCCCAGACTTCTTAGCCATCGTTACCTTCTCTATTGGTCTGCGTTATCTAAATGCCTTCGTCGTAGAGCCTGCCGACACAAGCCCCGCGATTCGAGCTTTAGCCAAACGCTCCGGGCATCTGGCCTTTTGTTGTTCGTATCTCATCGCTTCGCGACTCAAACGAACTCAATCGCCTCGGAAATACTCAATCAAGCTTGAGCAGTTCGCTCGGCTCAATCGTTCGTGTCTCATCTTAAATCGACTCAAACGAACTCAATCGCCTCGAAAATGCTCAAGCAAGCTTGAGCATTTTGCTCGGCTCAATCGTTCGTAGCGGGAACGGGACTCGAACCCGTGACACAGCGATTATGAGCCGCTTGCTCTACCGCCTGAGCTATCCCGCCATTGCCGGCAACATCCCTAAGGAAACTTAAACCGCCCCGGCAAGGGCGGTTTTTGGTTAACCCACGCGGTTGCGGGTCTGCCACCAACAGAGCCCCGACGCAGAGTTGAACTGCGGACCTCATCCTTACCAAGGATGCGCTCTACCACCTGAGCTATCGGGGCCAGCCGACGAACTAATTTAGCCGACGAGCCAACTGATAAACAAATTCAGCGCAAGTTAACCCTGAAATTGTTTTTGCCGGTTTGCTTCACAGAGCAAAAGAGCCCCGCACCCGCGGGGCGTCCTCTGGTGGCAGCTGATGGATTCGAACCATCGTAGGCGTAAGCCGACGGTTTTACAGACCGCTCCCATTGGCCGCTCGGGCAAGCTGCCTTGCAAAGCTTCAAATCTTCGTGCCCGCGTAGCGAACGCTCAAACTTGATGACCAGCAGTGCAAGACTCTAACAGAATTCTGCGAGATGACAAAAATCGGGCAATACTGGCGGAACTCAGCGCGTTCCGAGGTGTTCGGGCAACGTAATAAGCAGCGTAGATATCAGCAGCGCGATGCCTGAGTAGATGAAAACGAGCGGGCCGAAGACGTCGCTCGCGGTGTTTGTCTGCGCGAACGCATATGCCGCATAAACCAATAGTGCTAGAGGAATCGTCGCCAAAATAATGGCGCCGGCGCGCACCCTTTCCCTGTTCTTGGCTGCGGCAAGCAGGGCAGAGATCAGCGCGGTGGCCTGCGCGAAGATCGCGATCACGGCCATGCTTAGACCGATTAGCGTCGTCGCGGCCCCACCGACGCCGCCATATGCGGCCACGAGCAGCAGATAGCTTGCGAGCGCCGCAACGGGAGCGACCCAAGCCGCTATAACTGCAACAACCGCCGACTTCGTGCGCCACTTCTTCATGGCGAACAAATCTAGTTGGTTTTCTTAATTATCGGGTAGACGAAACTGCTTGGAAAGCCAAGTTCAACCTTCGAGGCGACGATTTTGCCTTAGGTATCCTGAGATCCATGCGAATCGTCACCTTCAACGTAAACGGAATCAGGGCCGCAACCCGACGTGGCTTCGTCGAGTGGCTGTCAGACGTGGACGCCGACGTCATCGCCCTTCAAGAGGTGCGTTGCCGCGCCGAGCAGCTGCCGGATTCGTTTGGCGATTATCACGTCAGCTACTGCGAAGGCAATCTTGCGGGGCGTAACGGCGTCGCGATCATGACGCGCAACGCCCCGAAAGCCGTGCGCACCTGGAACGGCAAGTCGATGCAGCTCGTGGGCGTCGAGCAGACCGAGCTAGACACTCCCGACGAGCTTCCGCTGGAGCCGGAGCTCGAAGATTTCAGGCAGGCAGGCCGCTGGATAGAGGTGGACCTTGCCGATGCACCCGTCACTGTCGCATCGTTGTACCTACCCAAAGGCGATTCGCCGTACAACACTCGAAACAAGGATCTGGAAAACGCCAAAGCCAAGTACGACTCGAAAATGTCGTTCTTGTCCGGGTTCGCGAAGCAGCTTTCCAAAATGTTGAAGCGCTCTGCGCAGACCGGACGCGAACTGGTGATCGTCGGCGACTACAACATCGCCCACACCAACCTCGACCTGAAAAACTGGAAGGGCAACCAGAAGTCCTCCGGGTTCCTGCCGGAAGAACGGCAATGGCTCGACTCGATCATCTCACCCGATTCACTCGTCGACGTCAGCCGAGATCTACACCCTGGCGAGGAAGGCCCGTATACGTGGTGGAGCTGGCGCGGCAAAGCCTTTAACAACGACGCGGGCTGGCGCATCGACTACCAGCTGGCGACGCCGAAGCTGGCCGCGCGCGCCGAGACATCCAAGGTCTGGAGAGCCCCCGACTATGCGTCGAGGGTGAGCGATCACGCGGCGCTAGCCATCGACTACAAGATTTAGGCTTCGAACCTGGCCTGCACCTCAGCAGGATCGACTTCCTCGACACGCTGGTTTCGCCAACGCGGCTGACGATCCTTGTCCACCAGCTGGGCGCGCACACCCTCGACGAATTCTTCGGGTTGCTTGGCCCATGCGCGGCCGAGGGCCATGTCCTGATCGAGCACCTCGAAGACGTCCTTTGCCTTCGCAGCGCGACGAACGGCCTCGAGCGAAACGCAAACGGACATCGGGCAGCGACCCCGAATCAGCTCAGCAGTCTCGCGGGCTGCTGCTATCGGGTGCTCCTCCAGCCGACGCAGAATCTCGACCGGATCGTCGCCGCTGTAGCACTCGTCGATCCACGGCTGGTTCTTAGCCAGCGCAGAATTAGCCGGGGCCACGTCGCCTTCGACCTCGGTAATCACGCCCGCATACAGAGCAGAAGCGGCGTCGATGGGGGCTCCGGTTAGCGCCAGGTGGGTGCCTAGTTCACCGGGCATCCTGGCCAGCTCGTACGTCACTCCAACGTCTGGCCACAGCCCGATGCCGGTTTCCGGCATCGCCCACCTGAGGTCCGCCTTAGCGACGCGCTTGCCCGCGCCTCCGCGATGCATTGACAGCCCCAAGCCGCCACCCATAGAAACCCCGAACAGGTAAGAATCAAACTGCTTTGGGAACCTGACGATCTTGGCATCGACGTCGTACTCGAGCTCCAAAAATTCACGCAACGGGGAGCCGTCGCCCTTCTCGACGATCAACTCGCGCAACGCGCGAATGTCGGCGCCAGAGCAATATCCGCGTCCCTCGACGCCAGTGAGCTCGACGCGTTCGACGCGCTCGTCTTCGGCCCACTCGTCTAGCTTGGCATCTAGGCTCCTGAACATGTCGCTTGTCAGCGCGTTAATTGCCTTCGGACGATTGAGGGTGATCTTGCCCACCCCGCGGTTAATTTCAAACAGGACTTCGTCGCTCACTTGGATCCTTTCGTCGCCTACTCCACTAGCGATTTTAGTGGCCCGGCTTCTGGCCGCCCTACTGCCTATGCGTTTTTCACTAGGGCGGATACCTTTCGGGCCAACGCCGGTAATAATTTATCGGGGCGTAACAGTAAGGTATTACATCATGCCAGGAATCAAACTCCGAACGAGGGTGGCTGCGGACATCGCGGCCGCCTGGCGCGCGCGTTTCGTCAAGCGGGGTTTTCTAGGCACTGTGCTGATCGCGCTGGGCAGTATCTCCGCCGCCTACCTGCCCAGATCGACGCCCATTTGGCGCTGGCTAGACCGCCTATCGATGACGGGGATGCCGTTCAGGATTCTGGGTACCCTCGTCACTATGACGGGGCTTCTGCTTCTGGTGGATGCCTGGCTCAGGCTGCGCCCCGGGTCGAAGGCAAGCAAGGAACAGCCGTACAGAAACATTAAGCACTGGGCAGTTCTTTTGATCTGGTCAGCGCCGTTTCTGTTGGCTCCCCCGATATTCAGCCACGACGCGTATTCCTACGCGGCGCAGGGCTGGCAGCTGGTCAACGGCATCAGCCCTTACGACGCAGGCCCAGCAGTTTTGCCTGGCCCCTTTGCAGACCAGGTTGCGTGGGTGTGGCGAAACACTACTGCACCCTACGGTCCTCTGAGCCTGCGCATCCAACATCTTCTGGTGCTGCTTAGCGGTGGACAGCCTTACCTCGCCGCGGTTCTGCAGCGAATCCCTGCCCTAATTGGCGTCGCGATGATCAGCGCTTTCACCCCTAGAGTTAGTCGTCAGGTGGGCGCGAATCCCGCGTTCGCAGCCTGGTTCGCCGTGCTTAACCCGCTGCTGGTGATCGACTTCGTAGGCGGTGCGCACAACGACTCCCTGATGATGGGGCTGGTTGTGCTGGCTGTCTGGGTCGCGGGATTAAAATCCAGAACATTTGGCTTGTTAGCCAACAACATGTGGTTGCTCGGTGCCGCAGTGATCGGCGTGAGCGCCGCCATCAAACAACCGGCTTTTCTTGTGGCTTATGCCCTGCCACTGATCTCCAAACGCTGGACGAGTTGGCGGGCAAGACACGTCGCAGTGATCGCGACGCGGGCACTAATCAGCCTGGGCATCGCGATCGGAGTGTTCGCGCTAATCAGCCTCGCGACGAGGCTTGGATTCGGTTGGCTGGAGGCCGTCAATGTCCCGGGACGCGTCATAACGGTGGCGCCGTTCACGCTAGCCGGCCAGGTGGTTCAGATATTCGTCGACATGCTCGGTATCGACCCCACCGGGCGTGCAGCGGTTCACTATGCCAGGAGCCTGGGCATCGCCGTGGCTGCGGCGATAGTGGCGTGCCTAGCGCTGAGCGTGGCGAGAAAAAAGCCGCGCGCGTTTATCGCGTGGGGATACCTGGCCGCGGCAATTTGCGCTCCGGCGCTGCGCAGCTGGTACATCCTCTGGGGCTGGATCGCGCTGCCGTGGGCGAAACCTAGCCCGAAGGCAGTCAAGATCGCCTGCTGGTTCACTCTCGTTTTGCTGTGCTACGACGGCATCAACATGGCCTGGCGCAACGACTCCACCGCGCTGGGCATCGCCCTCATCGGCGTCATCTGGCTGCTCGCCCGCCGGCATCTGCTGAAAAATCGGATCTCGACGGAGGACGGCGCCTAAAAGGCTATCTGGGCCGCTCCGCAGAGCCGCTCGGTTGCCCTCGTCCCCGTAGCCGGGCTACGAAGTTCGCAGATCGAGGCGGCAGCAGAGCCAATGGCGTATAGGCCTGGGACGGGTTCGCCACCGCGAAGGGCGCGGGCCTGCGAATCGACGATTATTCCGCCCTTGGTGCCTGCGTCGCACGGGCGAATCTCAACCGCATAGAAGGGCCCGTTAGTTAGCCCGTTGCCGCGTCTGGCTAACGAGCCGAGACTCTGCCTGGCTTGGGTCAGCCTGCCCCTAATTCCGGCATTTTCTTCGTTGCCAAGAATCTGCCAGTCTCGTCCGAAATCCAGGTCGTTACCGGCATCCGCCATCGCGTTGAACCGTTTTACGGATTCGGTAAGGCGGGGAGCCCTGATCACTCGCGCGAGCTCCTCGAGGCTCTTTGCCTTTCGCAGTCCCCCGTTCTCGGCCGCCTTCCGGGGCACGTGCCCGGGCTTCAGCGAGCCCAGCGGAACCGTCTTTCGGTGTGCCGAATCGAAAACTAACCAGGCCTTTTCAAATCGTTCGGCAAGCACCTCCGGCGGCTCGGACTCGTCACAGAACCTGAGGCCAGCGGAATCCACGAGCATCGAATGGCCAGCCCGGACGGCCTCGGTGGCGTCCACCCAGCCCTCGCCAAGCGGATCTTGCATCCCGATCGACGACCACGTGCGAGCCATCGCACCAAGGTCGAGGCCGTGGTTGACGGCAGCCTCGATGACGCACCCATCACCGTCGACCTCAAGCTGGCGATCCGCCCTAGTGCCTGGAAGGAAACGCCTGCGCAGCTTCACGTTCTGGCCGAAACCTCCGCTTGACAGCACGACCCCAAAATTGGCCTCGACTATTATCGGCGTCCCAGCACGTCGAACCCTGAGTCCGATAACTCGTCCGTCACGCCAAACCAGATCCTCCAGACCCTCAACGCTCCAAACGCTGACCTCCTCTTGAGCAGCGACGCTGAGGAACTGCATCTTCAGAACCGACGAATCGATGACTGCGTTCGCCAGGTTCCAAAATTTTTCCTTGTAGATGACTCGCCACACCCGGCCTTTCGAGGCTGATGAAAGCTGCGGATAGTTGTCCCGGATCTTCGTTTTAGCGAGCCCGACACCGAACTCGGCTAACAGCTGTGGCAGCGAGGTGGCCGCCTGCAAAAAATCGTGTCTGCGCTGAGACTGTTCGACGGTTGCGTCGCCCAACACCTGATCTAGGTAGTTCCTGGCCGAGTGATAACTTTCAGGGATCCACAGCAGGTTCTCATCGCGGCCATCGCCCACGTCTAGGACGGTCACCTCAAGGCCGGCCCTTCTGGCTCGAAGAGCGGCCAGCAGACCCGGGGCGCCGCAGCCTAAGACAACAACGTCCGTCAGATAGCGCCTGGCTGGCGGCGCTATCTGGTTATCCCTCACAGGTTGCTCAGAATCTGGTCTCGGGTCTGCTTGCGCAGTGCCTTGCCCAGCATCGACTTCGGGATTTCGTCGACGGGGAAGAATTTTCGGGGCACCTTGTATGCGGCAAGCTGCTTCTTCAGCCAATTGCGCGTCTCCTCGGTGTCCAGCTTGACGTCTCGTTTCAGCACAACGGCGGCAACGACTTCCTCGTCGCCGCGCTCGGTGGGCAGCCCGACCACGCAAGATTCGACTATTCCCTCGTGGCTATTCAACACTTCCTCGACCTCTGCTGGGCTGACGTTGAAGCCACCGGTGACGATGATTTCCTTCTTGCGGGCGACGATTGTCACGAAGCCGTCCTCATCAGCGGTGACGACGTCGCCGGTATGTAGCCAACCATCCTTGAGCACCTGTTCGGTGGCCTCACGATCGTGCCAGTACCCCTGGGTGATCTGCGGCCCCTGCAGCAGCAGCTCACCGGGAGTGTTCGGCGACACCTGGTTGCCTTCGTCGTCGACGACCTTCATCAAAGTGGACGGGAAAGGAATGCCGATGGTGCCCGGACGCCTGGACTTCCAAAACGGGTTGCCGAGGGCCACCGGGGACGCCTCCGTCAAACCATAGCCCTCAACGAGCAGCCCGCCCGAAACCTTCTCCCAAAGGGTGCGCGTCGAATCGGGCAGCGCAGCGGCGCCAGAAATGCAGTATTTGCAGCTCTTCAGCGAGACGCCACGCTTGCGGGCGGTTTCCGCCGTGCGCTGGTAGAGGATCGGCACCACACAGTAGACGGTTGCCGGGTATTTCTTCATCGCCGAGACGATCAAGTCGGTGTCCGGCTTGGGGAACAGCACCTGACGCATCTGCTTGAGCACGCCGAAGGTGACGTGCATGGTGATGCCGAAGCTGTGGAACATGGGAAGCGCCGCATAGCTGGTTTCCTTGCCTGTTTCGGCCCCGCGCATCCAGGCGGCACCCTGCAGCGCGTTCGAGTAGAGGTTGAAGTGGGTCAGCATGGCGCCCTTGGGCTTGCCAGTGGTGCCGGACGTGTATTGGATTGCTGCCAGAGAATTTACTTGTGGATACGGCACCCGATTGCTGATCGGCTTGGCCGAGAGCATCTCCTCCCAGGTCACCGAGCCCCTATCGCCACTGCTTAGCTGGGCGCGCATCTTACGCAGTTTGGGTAACGGCAGCGAAAGGGCCATCCGCTTCAGCTTCGGAAGCGCGTGCAGCAGATTCACCGAAACGATCGTACGGGGACGCACGTTTCGAGGCATCTTCTTCAGCTTAGGCACCACGGAGTCCATGGCGATGGCGACGCGGGCGTCGTGGTCGGCAAACATCGTCTCGAGCTCGGGCTGGGTGTAGAGCGGGTTGTGTTCGACGAGCACCGCCCCGATGCGCCAGATCGCGTACATGGCCACCAGATGCTGCGGGCAGTTTGGCAGCAACACGGCCACCCTGTCGCCGGGGCGAACCCCCATACGGCGCAGCGAATTGGCGGCCCTAGAGACTTGGTCGCCTAGCGCTTTGTAGCTTGTTTTTGCGTCGAAGAAAACAGTTGCCGTCTTCTTGCCAGCCTGCTGGACGGAACGAGCGAACATTTCGGCCAACGACTCCGTCGGCGGAACAATTCTTGGCTTAACGCCATGCTGATAATGCTTCGTCCATGCTGGGTCTGGCTTGAGGTTACGACGCTGTCTCATGATCCAATTCTTTCACAAAGGCCCAACAGCTTGGTGAGATGAAAAATTTGACGGAAGAATGGTGTTCGACTTCGACATGAAAGACCCGCCTATAAGCGTTAGTCTTCTTTTATAAATAGTCTTCTCGCCGCTAGGGGTTTTCAACGTGAAAGACATCGTGGTTTTCTCGGGTTCAGCGCACAAGGAGTTGGCCGAGGAAATTTGTGATCATCTGGATATAAATCTTTCTGACGCGAAAATCAGCAGGTTCAGCAACGACTGCCTGCAGGCGCAACTGATGGTTAACGTTCGGCAGCGCGATGTCTACCTAGTCCAGCCGTTGACTCCCCCAACTCAGGAGCACCTGATGGAGCTTCTGCTGATGATCGACGCGGCGAGGCGCGCATCGGCCTCCCAGATCACCGCGGTCATCCCGCACTATTCTTATGCCCGTTCGGACAAGAAGGACGCTTCCAGGATTTCCGTTGGCGGCAAGCTCGTGGCGGACCTGCTGGTCACCGCCGGCGTCTCCCGGGTGCTCACGATGCAGCTGCACGCACCTCAGGTGCAGGCTTTCTTCGACGTCCCCGTAGACCAGTTGACGGCGCTCGGGGTCCTCGCCGATTATTTTCTCCAAAGCGACTTAGAAAATTCGGTCGTGGTTTCGCCCGATTTGGGCAACGCAAAGAACGCGACCCAGTTCTCCCGCCTTCTCGGCCTGCAGGTCGCGGCCGGATCCAAGCGTCGCCTCGGTGACGACAAGGTGGTCATCGACAACATCGTTGGAGACGTCGAGGGCAAGCACGCCATCGTTCTGGACGACGAGATCGCAACCGGCGGTTCGATCATCGCGCTATGTCGCAGGTTGAAAGATTTCGGTGCGCTGGATGCCCGCGTCGCATGCACGCACGGATTGTTTAGCGGGAAAGCCGTGGCGAAAATGCGCGCGGAGAGCTTCATTAAAGAGGTCATCACCACCGACACCTTGCCAGCTCCCCTGCACTGGCCAGAGCTTCAGGTGCAGACGGTCGCCCCGCTGTTCGCCGAGGCCATCGAACGTATCCATAAGGGCCGCTCGGTTAGCAAGATGTTCAAGGACGTCGATCCGACGTTTGCCCCGCCGGAAGATCTTGAGGGTCTGTTCTAAAACTCTCAGTACCTAAGAATAAGGAGAGGAAACCCACAACGGGGTTTCCTCTCCTTAAACATTTAGACCGGCAGAGCTTAAATCTCTCTGACCGTGATTACTTGGCTCATGACGTGACGCTCCCCCGGCGCAAGCACCAGTGAGCCGCTCCTGGCGTTCGCCACTTCGACGCAAACCATTCCCGGCCAATCGTCGTCACCGAAGTCCGGCATCGCCTTCGACTTGTCGACCCACGGGTTCCAAACCACGACGTTGCTAGCGCCCACGCTCTCGATGCTGATCACGCGAGCCAACTCTTCGTCGACGATCCTGGGGTTCTTCACCGTGTCGAAACGAATATCCGTTTCGGCGTCGAAAGTTAAATCGCCCTCTAGCCTGTGAAACTTGCCGGTCAGGTTATCCGTGTAGGGCTCGCCGTCAAGGCCGTTGATCTTGATTTTTCTGACGTCGCCAACAGTGAAGTAGGTGTGCAGCCCCTCCTCGAAGTCGATCTTGTGCTCGCGGGCCGTCACAACCAACGACATCTGCAGCACGGAACCCATCGAAAGATGCAGCTCGACGGTTGCCTCTGGGTAGCGATTAACCCCCAACAGGGAATCGTCCTTGGCGTTCATCTGGAATACCAGGTGCGCCGCCCCACGATCGGTGACCTTCGCAGACATCAGACGCCACGGCGCTAGACGCCCAAACCCATGCCCAGGCTGCTCGGTACCTTTTCGGCCGGGACCAAACCAAGGGTAGACGATCGGCACGCCTCCTCGGATCGGTTTGTCGTCGGCGAAATCCGACTTCTCACTCATCCACAGCACAGGATCAGATGCGGACTTCGGCGTCCACTCAACCACGTGTGCGCCATGTTCAAGCACTAGCCCAGTGCACAATTGCGTATCAACTTTGATACCGCGCATAGGCTCTTCGACCAGGCTCAACCCGGCCGGCAAATCAACAAAATCCATAACCAGACGATAAACGCAATTGTGTTTACACGGAAGACCTTGGGCCAATTTTTACCTATTTGTTCTCAACGCCCGAATATCCTTCATTCTTTTTAGAAAATGTCACTGGCGTGTGGTTTGCTATTTTGGGTGAACACTAATGAGCGACGCATAACTTTTGTGTCGATGCACACGTCTCCGGTCGCTGAACCGGGCACCCCCGACGCTGGCGGAATGAACGTAGTCGAACTTAACTGGGCTCTTTCTTTAGCACAGCTGGGTTATGGCGTCGACCTGGTGACCAGACGCGACGGACCTTCGGCAGACTGCGTAGAGATCGCGGACAACGTGCGGCTTTTCAATCTTCCCGTCGGGCCTAAGCACCCGGTGGCGAAATCCGAGCAGGAACAATTCATCGATGAATTTTCCTCGGCGCTGAAAGATTGGCTAGCGGGCCCCGGCTCAAATACCGGGCTGATCCATTCTCAGCACTGGTTCTCCGGCATGGCGGCCCTGCCTGTCGCAAAAGAGGCCGGAATCGCGCACGTCCAGTCCTTCCACTCGGTCGCGGCCCCAGCAGACACGACGGATCCCGCCGCAGGCGAGAAGGCTGAATCGCCGGGCAGGATCAAAGGCGAACGAATGACGGCGAACGAGTCGGACCTGACCGTCACCGTCAGCGAAGCGGAGAAGCGGACGATCATCGAGCGCTACGGCGTTACGCCCGATTCGATCGCGGTTGTCCACCCCGGCGTCGACCTCGAGTTGTTCAGGCCGCTGAGCTGCCGGGAACGGCACTGGAACTGGTCGGGCTGCTACGCGCTATTCGCCGCCCGACTGGAACCCCTTAAAGGCGCGGACCTTGCCATCAAAGCCCTTGCCGAGATGACAGATAAGCCTCGGCTGGTAATTGCGGGTCAAGCGGCGAGCGAATTCGCAGACTACGAAGATCGACTGCAGGATCTAGCCATCGAAAAGGGCGTTGCGGACGAGGTAATTTTCCTCGGCACCCAGAAGCGCGAAGAGCTTGCCCGCATGATTCGCGGCGCGTGCGTGCTGCTCAACCCGAGCTATTCGGAAACGTTCGGGCTGATCAACCTCGAGGCTGCTGCGAGCGGGGTGCCAGTTATCGCGTCTCGCGCAGGCGGTCTGGAGGAATCCGTCGCGGACGGGCTCAGCGGAATCCTGCTAGACAATCGCAACCCGAAAAATTGGGCGCAGGCGATAAAGAAATTCACCGGCTCCGCGCGCACTAGAGCTCAATACGCCAAATCCGCTCGCAAGTTCGCCGAAAGACACAGTTGGGCGGACTCGGCGGAAAGACTCGCGGCGACCTACAACCAGATCAAGGCAAGGCGAAATAATGACTGACCTAATCGAGATCTTGAGCGAAGACCGTGGAAGGCTAAGCGGCAAACGACTTCTTTTCGTCCATGCCCATCCCGACGACGAAACTCTGCAGACCGGCACGCTCATCGCGACTTTGACCGAGAACAATGCGGTTGTCGATCTGATCACTTGCACCCGCGGTGAGCAGGGGGAGGTCGTCTCCGGCGTGCTGCCCGACAACATCACCGAAGAAGATCTCGTGCTGGCGAGAAAAACCGAATTGTCCGACGCCTGCGCCAAGCTAGGCATCCATCGCAGGTTTTTCCTCGGCGAGTACCCTGCCAGAACGCGCGGTAAGCAGCCCCGCGAATACAAGGACTCCGGAATGCGCTGGATCCGAGAGGGCATGGCAGGCCCCGACGAGAACACCGGCGCCGATTCCCTAACCAAATCCGACTTCGACGAGGCCGTCGCCGATCTCATGGCTGCGATCGAAGAGCTATCGCCCTGCGCGGTGATCAGCTACGACGCGGGAGGCAGCTACAACCACCCCGACCATGTCCGGACCCACGAGATCGCCAAGAAGGCATGCGCCGACCTTGACGTCACTTTCTACGAGATCGCGTCTGAGCCCGGGCAAGGAGGGTTCACCTACTTCGATTTTTCAGACAAGCTGCCGAAGCTGCGCGAAGCGCTCGGTTTCTACCGAACCCAGTTGACGGTCTGCGAAGATCACGTGCGTCACGTCGGCGGAAACACTGAGGAGTTTCACACCGAGATCGGCATCCGCTAGTCGAGGTTCTCCAGAAATACTTCCGCGTTCGCATCGCTCGGGGCAACCCAACCGTTCCTTGGCGAGAGGGATCCGCCGCCTAGCAGTGCGGGCCCGGAGGGGCTTGCTGTGCGCTTGAACTGCTGTGTGGTGAACCTGCGCAGGAATACCTTCAACCAGCGGTTGATTTCATCAGCCGAATATTCCACCTTCGAGCTTTCTGGGAAGCCGTCGGGCCACTGCCCCTTGCTGGCATCCGCCCAGGCGTGTTGCGCCAAGAACTGGATCTTGGTGGGTTCGTAGCCCAAGAGCATCCAATACAGGAAAAAGTCGTGCAGGTTGTATGGGCCGATGCTGCCTTCGGTCGACTGCGGCTTGGCGTCGCCAGCGGTCGGGATCAGTTCGGGCGTGATTTCGGTGTCTAGAATCGACTGGAGCACCCGGCTGACCTTAGCCCCGAACCTGTCGGTCTTTATCACCCAACGCACTAACTGCTGCATAAGAGTTTTCGGCAGCCCTGCGTTGATGTCGTAGTGGCTCATCTGGTCGCCGACCCCATAGGTGCACCAACCGAGCGCGAGCTCCGACAGATCGCCGGTGCCGAGCACGATTCCGCCCCGCTGATTGGCAATCCTGAACAGGTAATCCGTGCGCACGCCCGCCTGGACGTTCTCGAATGTGACGTCGTATTCGTCGAGCGGGTGACCGATGTTCTTGAGGATTAGTTCCGCTGTTGGGCGAATGTCGATCGTCTCGAAGGAGGCGCCCAGCGCCTCCGCGAGCCGCTGAGCGTTGGACTTGGTGTGTGACGTCGTCGCAAAACCGGGCAGCGTAAAAGTCAGGATTTCATCGCGGCCACGCTTGGCTCGGTCCATCGTTTCGGCTGCGACGAGCAACGCGTGAGTGGAGTCCAGGCCACCGGAAACCCCCAGGACTACTTTCGACCCGCCGATTGCCGAAAGCCTGGTCTCCAATGCGGACGCCTGGAGCTCGAAAATTTCCGCGTAGCTTTCGTCACCGGCGGGGAAGAATGGCTGCCTGGGCACGCTGCGCTGCAGGCCAAGATCCCCGCTGGGCGCGCCGAGCTCTATCTGTCTGCTGGCCATTTCTGCGCGTTCCCGGCCTGCAAAATCGTTGGCCCTGCGGGTAGCGACCAGCAAGTCCAGATCGACGTCTGCTGTTACGGCGTTTTCCTTTGCCCCAGATTTGACGGCCAGAACCTCGCCGTTCTCCGCGATCAGGCAGCCGCCCGACCAGGCGGATTCGCTGGTGGACTCGCCCAGCCCGGGAGCCGCGGAGACGATCGCGGAGCTTAGCCTGGCCGATTCCGCAGCGATCGCAGTGCGCCTGCGCGAAAAACTATCTGCCACGGCGGGCGCACCGCTTGGCCAAACCAGCACCGTAGCGCCGGAGAGCACTGCGCTAGCTGCGTCCGCGCCGACTCCGGGGGCGTCTAGACTGAAGCTGATCGTGAAGTCTGGCAGGTCTACTGCCTGAACGTTGAAGTTTGAGCCGACCGCGACTGCCTCGTCGAAAATTTCGGTGAACAGTTCCAGGCCCTCGCCGACGGAGAACCAGCGCTTTTCCTCCGCATTCAAGAATCTCTTGGGCACTACGCCAATCAAAGAGCCGCGGTGAACGACAAATGAGCAATTGTAGGTTTTAGCCCCGATCGCCATCGGCCCGCCAACCACTATGACGGGCAGCAGCTCGCGAGAGGCCTCGATGATCTGTTCTAAGGCATCGAGCACAGCCGAGAGCATAGAGTTCGAGGTAAAAAGATCCCCTAGCGACGTGCCGGTCAGGCAGAGCTGCGGGAATACCGCCAGCCCGACGCCCTCGTCGCTGGCTTTCTTGGAGACGGAAATTACTTGTTCGGCGTTCTTTTTAGGCTGCCCAAGATAGATGCGTGGGCTGTATGCGCCCACCCGGACAAAGCCTTGGCTATACAGATTGCGGTTCACACGTCTAACTCTAAAACCTTGTGCAATTCAGATTCCGCCTATCCCGTCGAAGCCTTATCGACGGGCTGATTTACCCCGTAATTTGTCGCTGCGCAGATTCGGCTATGTCTGTAAAGTTGGGAGTTAAGTAGCAAGCTTGGAGGAAAAAGTGTCGCAAGATCAAAATAGCAACCAAGATTTCAACCCTGCGGAAAATCAGGAAGCCCAACCAGAACAACTCGGCGACGCTCGATCCGAAGCGCCCGAAAAGGCTGCTAATCCAGTCCCGACGGAGGGCCCTTTCGGCGGCCAGGAGGCTGACGCCAGCCGCAGCGCCTCCAATCAAGCACCTATGCAGGCGGGGCCTCAAGGTTTTCCGAACTACGGTCAGTTCCAGAGGCCCGGACAACCCGTCCCTCCTCAGGGCCAGTTCCAGGGCCAGCCTCCCCGTCCTTTCCCCGGCCAGCAGTTCCCGCCCCAGCAGTTCCCTGGCCAGCCACACCCGCAGCAGTTCCAGGGACGTCCATTCCCCGGCCAGCCTCCTTTCCAGGGCCAGCCTCCCCGACCGTTCCCCAGTCAGCCGCAGGGCAACCAGTTCCCGCCCCAGCCAGGCCAGCCTTTCCCACCCCAGCAAGCTTTCCAAGGCCAGCAACAGGGTCAGCCGCAGGGCTTCCAGCAGGGCCAGCAATTCAACCAACAGCCCGTCCAACAGCGCGCAGATCGCCCGCAGGGCATTCAACCCCAGGCACAGCCTCAGGCGTTCCAGCCTCAACAGGGACGTCCCCAGCAGTTCGTCCCGAATAATCAGCAATTCGCTCAGCAGCCTCCGCAGAACTTCGGGCAGCCCCAGAGCAACCAGCAAAATCAGAGCAGCGCGTTCGACGATCTGAGCCGAACCGCATCCCAGGCCGGCCAAGAGATCAGCAAACTGATGGCCAAGGAAAGTCGTCGCTGGCCGATCCTCGGCGGTATCTCGGGCATTGTGCTGCTTTTAAGCACACTTTTCCCCTGGTCTAGCGCGAGAATTTTCGACTCCAGCTTCGGTTACAACGCTTTCAGCTATGGTTTCGCCGGCATCGGCGCGTTCTTAGTGAGCCTGATAGCAATCGCTGCTTTCGCCGTTAAGCTGGTCGTTCCGGAGTTCAAATACCGCAAGCAGCTGGCCTGGGTCGCTTTGGGCTCCGGCATGCTCGCCCTCGTGTTCACGATCATCGTTATGGTCAGCGTGCTCACCAATGATTACATCGGCCTATCCTTGAGTTTCGGCATTTTCTTGGCGCTGGTGGCATCTTTGGCCATCATCGCGTTCTCGATTCTCGACCAGTTTGGCTCTAAGGGAGTCGCGAACATCGTCGACAACAT
Source organism: Propionimicrobium sp. BV2F7 (assembly GCF_000510445.1). NCBI lineage: Bacteria > Bacillati > Actinomycetota > Actinomycetes > Propionibacteriales > Propionibacteriaceae > Propionimicrobium > Propionimicrobium sp. BV2F7. The sequence continues at coordinate 129,566 of NZ_AZIS01000004.1, forward strand.
TCAAGAGACCGCCCAGAACCTAACCAACAACAACCAGCAGATTGGTTCCCAGCAGTTCCAGCCGAACTACCAGAACCAGCCCGCCCAGCAATTCTTCGTTCCCCCGGCTCAGCAAAGTGCAGCTCCCGAGCAGGATGCAAAACAGCAGACTGAGGCCCCGGCTCAAACCGACGATGAAAACGAAACCAAGGAGTAATTAGCGAATGGCATTCCCGATTGCAGAAGGTGCCGGGTTCTCCAGTCCGAAGGAAATCTCCGAAGCGCTGGCGAAGCCGAGCTTCGGAAAATATTTCAGCGACCACAGCGCCCTCGCCCGCTGGAGCCCCGAGAAGGGCTGGCACGATCGCGCACTGATCGGACGGGAGTCGCTGCAGCTGCATCCGGGAACTGCCGCCCTGCACTACGGGCAAGAGATTTTTGAGGGGCTAAAGGCCTTCCGGCACGCCGACGACAGCGTCTGGATTTTCCGTCCGGAAATGAACGCGGCACGGTTCGCCGCCTCGGCCCGTCGAATGGCCATGGCTCCCCTGCCCGAGCAGGACTTCCTGGATTCGGTTCTCGAGCTCGTCTCCGCGGACAAGGCTTGGGTGCCGAACGGGGATGGCGAACGCAGCCTGTATTTGCGTCCGTTCATGTTCGCTTCCGAAACACTCATCGGCGTTCGCGCGGCGGCGGAATACACCTACATGGTCATCGCCACTCCGGCATCACCCTTCTACCCGGAACCGCTGAAGCTCTGGGTCACCCCCGATTATTCCCGCACGGCCTCCGGAGGCACCGGAATGGCCAAGTGCGGCGGAAACTACGCGGCCTCCATGGCCGCGGAGGCGCAGGCGCACGAGAACGGCTGCGGACAGGTGCTGTGGCTCGATTCGGCCACCCGCACCAACATCGAGGAAGGTGGCACGATGAACTTCTTCGTCGTCACCAAGGACGACGAACTGGTTACCCCCGCCCTGGACGGCAATATTCTCGCTGGCGTAACCAGGGATTCCCTGCTGAAACTCGCCGAATTCCACGATCTCAAGCCTGTGGAGAGGGAGCTGGCGCTGGCGGAGGTCCGCGAGCAGATCTCGTCGGGCCAGATCACCGAGGCACTCGCCTGCGGAACAGCCGCAGTGATCAGCCCGGTCATCGGTCTGAAGGCGCCCGACTTCGAGGTGAGCGTCGGGGACGGCAAGCCAGGCGAAAAGACAATGGCGCTTCGCGAACACCTCACCGGCATACAGCTGGGCAAACGAGAAGACACCTTCGGCTGGCTCACCCCAGTCGCTTAACTAAAAGGTCAGTTCGGACGCGGGTTTGCGCTCGCGTCCGAACGAGCTGGCCATCTCACCTGGCGTACCAACCGCGCAGATGGTGACTGGGATCCACTCGTCGCCCAGCCCAAATTCGTTGGCCAGACCATCGCGGTCGAAAGTGGCGAATTGACGCAGCTTCGCGCCGATATCCTCAGCCTCTACACTCATGTGCGCCACGGCCCCGCCCAGATCGTAAAGGGCGAAGTCGAGCGCCGAATCCGGGGTTTTCTGGTAGCAATTGACGATCAACGCGCTGGCATCCAACGCCCAATCCGAGTAGCCGCGCACGTGTTTATCAATGCGTTCACGGGTTTCGTCGCGCAGGCCGACGATAAATTTCCACGGCTGCCGGTTCATCGCCGAGGGCGCCCACCTGGCAGCTTCGAGCATTAGGTCGATGTCCTCGCGGGCTATATCGTGGGTGGCGTCAAAATTGCGTGGGCTCCAACGCCCGCGCAACAAATCATTGATTTCGTGTATTGGTGTAGCCATTGACCAATTCTAAAAGCAGTAAGGCCCAAAAAAGCTGTAATTAGCAGGTTGGCATTTTTCCGAGACACTTTTCGTCGTTGATTTGTAGGTGCACTTAGCCTTTCTTGGTGACGAATTCGACTACGCAGCCGGCTCAGCATTGGAAGCGCAGCGCACAGCTTGGCCGAGTCATGTCCGCGTTCAGCATGGTCGCTGGTGGTGCCGTCGCGTTGGCAACGATGCTCTTCGGCATCGCACCAGGCATCTTCCCCTCCTGGATGACGCTCGCGTTCTGCGGTATCTTCACGCTGGCCGTAGCCTTCTTCATGCGCATAGATCCTGTGTTGCGAAAGTACTAGCCGAAGGCCGCGGGCAAGCATTTTCCTGGCAAGCGTTATAGCCTAGAGCGCGTGATTGAAATTTTGGCGCAAGCCCCACTATTAACGCTTTTTCTGGTTATAGCGTTGGGCACCCTGGTCGGAGCGATCCCATTCGGCCCGATTAAGTTCGGCCCAGCAGGTGCATTATTCGTAGGCCTGGCAATCGGCGCCCTTGACCCCTCGCTGGGCGAAGGGTTCGGCATCGTGCAATCCATCGGCCTGGCGCTCTTCGTCTACACCATCGGCCTGGCGGCGGGAGCATCATTCTTCCGCGACCTGCGCAAGCAGACCCCGCTGCTCATCGGCACGGTGGTTCTGCTTGCCATCTACGCCCTACTGATCGCGTTCTCAGGCAAACCGCTGGACATTTCGTCCAACCTGCTCGGCGGCATGTTCGCCGGTTCTTTGACGACGACTCCTGCCCTAGCAGCAGCGACTTCCGCGGCTGGCGGCTCCACCGAGCCTGCCGTCGGCTACGCAATCGCCTATCCTGTGGGCGTAATCGTCACGATGGTGATCATCACTTTCGTCACCAGCAAGCGCCTGCCTGGCGGCAAGGACCCCGACCCGGTTTCCGCGGCCGGCCTGCACTCGGAGACGGTTCATGTAGACCGCCCCATGCGCATCCTCGACGTGCCGGGCATCGCAGAGATCGTCGGCAGCGAAGAGGGTCAGGTAAGAATTAGCTACCTGAACCGCAGCGGACGAGTTCGCGTCGCAGATCCTGAAGAGAATCTTTTCCCGGGCGACGAAGTCCTTGTCGTCGGAACCCCGGAGTCCGTAGCGATCGCCGCGGACACACTCGGGCATGTTCTCGACCGAAACATCACTCACGACCGCTCCTCGGTGGATTTCCGCAGGTTCGTCGTGTCCAACCCCAAGATTGCTGGCAGAACCGTCGCCGAGCTGCACATTCCTTCGCGCTTCAACGGCTTAATCACCAGGATCCGACGCGGCGACACCGACATGCTCGCCACCGCCGAGTCCAGGCTCCAGACCGGCGACCGCGTGATGGTTGTAGTGCCCGGCGAAAACATGGAAGATATCGAGCACTTGTTCGGCAACTCCGAGCGAAAGATCACCGAGGTGGACTTCTGGTCCGTTGGCATCGGCATCGCCATCGGCGTGGCGATCGGTCTGGTCGCTATCCCGCTTGGTGGCGGAGCCGTACTCTCGCTTGGCAGCGCCGCAGGCCCGCTGGTTGTTGGTCTGATCCTCGGCAAACTGGACCGCACCGGCCCAATCATCTGGGCCATGCCAAACGCGGCCAACCTGACGATTCGCCAACTCGGTCTCGTCTTGTTCCTGGCAGCCGTCGGCCTATCCAGTGGCCAGGCATTCGCCTCCACCGCATTCAGCCCCACCGGCATCAAGATCGGTGTCCTTTCGGCCGTACTGCTGACCCCGATTCTTCTCATCTTCTGGTTCTTGGGCAACAAACTCGGCCTGTCGATGCCACGCGTCGCCGGCGCCATGGCAGGGTTCATCGGTCAGCCCGCGATCCTCAGCCACGTGCAGTCCGTTGTCGTTGACGAGCGCACCGAGTCCGGATACTCCGCGACGTTCGCCCTCGGAATCATCGTGAAGATCCTGCTTGTCCAAGTCGTGATGATGATTTAAACCATTCACTAATCAAAACGGCCACTTGGGATATACCCAGGTGGCCGTTTTAGTTCCCACAGTTTCCTGTGACGTGGTGGTTTACCTGTTAGCTTCGGATCGGGCTGCTGGTGGCTGGCACTGGCAGCTTATGGTCGGCCGGTGGTCTGGATTGGCTTGTCGAGCTCTTTCGCCCGTGTCTCCGCGACGAATACGTTGTATTCGTCTGGCTCCCGCCACGCCTCCAATGCTCGCCAACCCAACCCAGCTCCACCAGCCTCGCTTATTAAGTGGTCGCGACATTACTGCGGCAGATTTGGCTCGTAAACGAGCCTTTTTTGACGCAATAATTCGGATGACCACCTAAAGGCATGAGGTTGTGGGAGTTCGGGTCTTTGAAGGAACATAAAGGCGTGGCGAGAGCAACGGCATTCAAGCGCAATAGCGCTTGAATTAGGAGCGGAGACACGTTGCCAGTGATGCAAAGACCCGAATCCCACAACCGCCGAAACACAACCAGGCCTACCGCCAACCAAGAATGTCCAGACCAAGCACCAACCAAGAGCACCCAAGACAAGCCACCAGACGCGAACACCCAAACCGATCACGTCGTCGAAAAATAACGGGACCCAAAAAGCTCGTAGTCGAACCTTTTGGTTCCTTTTAATTTCCCACGCATTAGCGGGAACAGAAAAGTCCGTAGTCAAACCTTTTGGTGCCCGCTAACTAGAGAATTATTAGCGGGTGCAGAAAAGCTCAAGTACGGACTTTTTGGTTCCCACTGTTTCTGGTCACGTGATGGTTTTCTAGCCATTCGAGGGCGACTGAGCAGTCACCAGGTTCGTCGTCGCTAAATTATCTGGGCTCAAAAAGCTCGACGCACGTTGACATCACCACTCAACCGTCTTATTGTATTAATCACCTAATACAGCGACACAGGGATTGGAGGTTGCATGGAATTCGATACAAAGTCACCGATTTGGCTGCAGCTGGTCGAAGAATTCTCGCGACGTATCTGCGTCGGAGAATGGCAGACCGGGGCGCGCCTTCCAGGCGTCAGAGACCTAGCAGCCGACTTAAAAGTGAATCCGAACACCGTGCAGCGGGCACTCGCAGAGCTCGACAGACAGGGGATCACCTATTCCGAACGAACTTCCGGCAGGTTCGTCACGGAAAACAAAGATACGATCTCCGCTCTGCGTACGCAGCAGGCATTTGCCAGCGCCGATTCGTATATCTCGGCATGCATCGGTCTCGGCATCGACACCGAAACAGCTAAACAACTCATCGCGGACCGCTGGGACGAGATCCTGAGCGGCGTTTCCGAGGGGACGAAATGACACAGAATTTTGAACCGCCTGCAGGCAAGGCGAATGCAATCTCGATCAGAAACCTATCGAAGAAGTATCAGAACGCTCAGGCTCTAGACGACCTAAATCTCGACCTCTATTACGGTCAGGTCGTCGGACTACTCGGCGAGAACGGCTGCGGCAAAACCACGCTGCTGAAGATCCTGGGCGGTGTCCTGGCCGACTACGCCGGAGACGTCCAAATCGCAGGCCACAAGCCCGGCCCCGAATCGAAAGCTTTGGTTTCCTTCCTTCCAGACAAGGATTATCTGCCTACGGACCGCTCGATCTCTTACCTGGCCGATTACTTCTCCGACGTCTACGCGGACTTCAATTCCCGCAAGGCCCTGGAATTGGTTCAGTACTTTGGCCTCGACAAGAACATGAAACTAAAGCAGATGTCCAAGGGCATGCGAGAGAAGGCGCAGATCGCGATGGCGATGGGCCGCGAGGCACGCGTCCACTTGCTCGACGAACCGATCTCTGGCGTCGACCCGGCCGCCCGCCAGGTGATTTTGGAGGGAATCCTCCGCTCGATCACACCCGACAGCCTGGTGGTCATCTCAACGCATTTGATCCACGACCTTGAGCCGGTACTCGACTCCATCGTCATGATGCGCCACGGCCGCGTACTGCTTTCGGGTGGCGTCGACGATCTGCGCTACGAACACGGAAAATCTATCGACGAACTATTCAGGGAGGTCTACTCATGGAACAGGTAACTAAACCAGTGATGGTAGACATGGCAACGCTGATCAAATACGAGATAAAGCGGACCGGCAAGGGCCTGCTGGCCACGGCTTTTTTGCCGTTTATCAGCCTGCTGGCTTTTACCGGCATATCGCTAATTCGGGTTGACGCCCTGAGGATTATCGGACTGACGATCGGTGTCATATCGGCGATCGCCATCGCCGGCGCAACATTTGTCTACCTCGTTTTCGACTACTGGCGCTCGGGTTACGGCGCCACCGCTTATCTGACGCACTCCATGCCCGTGTCAGGCGGCAAAATCTTCTGGGCCAAACTGATCTGGAGTTCGCTGGCGTATTTGCTGACCCTAGCACTAACATTTGGCGGCGCGTTGATCATAGCGGCCGGGGTCTGCCATAACATGGGTATCCCGTTCGAGACGATGTGGAACACCATCTTCCACGCCCCAGATGGAATACCCAACTTGATGGTCGCTATGGCAATCATCTATCTGATCATTTCGGCGGTCTACGGCCTGGTCTTCTTCTATTTCTCAATTTCGATCGGTTTTGAATCGAGACTGCAGCGATTCGGCAAGGGCGGCCCGGTTCTGGTTGGCATTGTGCTGTACATCATCGCGCAGGTCATTGGCCTAGCCAGCCTGCTTTTGCCGATCGGCATACAGACGAATGATGACTATAAGATTCTCAGGTACACCGCCTTCAATATCCCTGACGGGGTTTCTTACATGCCGATCGGGATGTACTTAGTTCCTGCGCTGATGCTGGTTGCCCTAACCTGGCGCACCTGGCGCTCTTGGCAGTCGAAGATTTCGATGTAGGTTAACGAAAATAAGCCCCGGAAGAACCGGGGCTTATTTTCGTTATTTAAGAGTTTCTTTGACGTCCCCGCGTCGGCACGGAGACACGGTTTTCGGTCAGCCTCATACATGTCTTCCAGACTTCGCCAGACAGCTCGAGGTTATAACTTTCTGGCGAGCTGACCCTGGCTTTTCTGCGGTAGATGTATTCACCTGCCAGGCTCTCAGCCTCGTCGCTAACCGCCACCCACGCCAGGTCGTCACCGGCCTGTTGCGGGGAAAGCGCGGTGCCCAGCTTCTCCATGACGGGCGACGCAGCCCAATATGCCCCGCGGAGCACCCTCGGATAGTTTCGGTAGATCTTGGTGCTAGCGACGATGCCTGGGTCGACGGCGTAGCCCGAAAAAGTGGTTCGCCGATTGATTTCGTACGCCAGTTGCACACAGTAGAGCTTGGAGGTGGCATAGCGCATGGATGGGCTGTGCATCCAGCGGAAAAGAAGACGCGAGTCGCAAGGATCCGACGCGAATAATTGAGACGGCGGCAATATCGACGGCCCGCTCGCCCCTAGCCATCCGCTACGTATGCGATGTGCCTGCGAAGCCAGAGTGATGACACGAGCGTCGCGTGGCAGCATCCACTCGAGTTCACGGAAGAGCATGAACTGGCCTAAGACGTTTACTGCAAGCGTCTCTTCCACTCGATCTGCGCTGCGAGAGAACCTACCACTCGGATATGTGCCGGCGTTGAGCACGAGCGCGCGCACGTCGCCAATAGGAAGGTTACGGATCTGCTCCGCAGCTTCGGCTACCGAACGCAGCCTGGAAAAATCGCAATGCGCAAAGTGGACGCAAGCGCTGGGGATTCCGGAAAGTGCCGTTTGAAGTCTGCGCTTTCCCGCATCGTCGCGATACGTCGCGATGATGTCGTAGCCGGCTGCGGCCAAGGATACGGCGGTGTGCAGACCAACCCCAGAAGTTGCTCCACTGATAATTACCGTCGACACGCCTCCTAGTCTTACAGGCTATTTCGTCAGGAATTAGCGCTTTGACGCTCGAGGAGACGTGTTCGCTAAATATCAAGACCTAGGTATTAACAAAAACAAATTTTTCTAACCGTCTGGGGTGAACCTGTCGGGTTTTGTACCCTAAATAGCCGTTTTTTGCTGTTTAGGGGGGGGATGCCTGCACACGCCCCAAACCAATCTGGTAGATTCTTAATCGTTGATTCCGCTGGTTCCCCCGACTGGCGATGCGCAACAAACCGGTGCCTGTGGTTCCAGGGGGTGGGTACGCAGGCACCGGCTAAAACTTCTCTTTCATTTTAAATCCGCTGTCACGTAAAAAGCGGAGCTGTCCAAGGAATAAGCACGACGAGAGCGACGTTGCTCAAACAACCACCTAATTCTTCAAGGAGACTCGAAATGGCAACCGTAGAACTGACCGGCGACAATCTCGAACAAAAGCTTTCTGAGAAGGACATTTCTCTGATCGACTTCTGGGCTCCCTGGTGCGGCCCGTGCCGCCAGTTCGGCCCGATCTACGAAGAAGTCAGCGAAAACCACGACGACATTCTTTTCGGCAAGGTGAACACCGAGGAGGAGCAAGAGCTGGCAGCCGTCGCCGGCATCACCTCCATCCCGACACTGATGATCTTTCGCGAGCAGATTCCCGTCTTTAGCCACTCGGGCGCCATTCCGGCGGCGGCACTAGAAGACCTGATCAAGCAGGTCCGCGCGCTCGACATGGACGACGTGCGCAAACAAGCAGCAGAGGCCGCCCAGCAGTCGGGGCACGCTGCGCAGACCGCAACTCAGAAGGACTAACAAAAGGTCATGAAATGTTGCCCGGACGGGCCAAAACTGCGGGCAGCTCACCTCCAAATAGGCCTGTTTGGTCGCTCAAAGTGTGGCTAAACGGCCAATACCGACTAAGATTCATGAACAACTCATAATTTTGGAGGTGGCAGCGATGGCTTGGTTACGTGGAGTTGAGCGAAAGCTCGAGAATGCGGTCAACACCATTTTTTCTCGAACCGTCCGCGGAGACGTCGAGCCAATCGAGATAGCGACCCGGCTTCGTAAGGAACTGGACGCCGAGGCTAAGTTACTCAGCCGCGACAGGCGTCTGGTGCCTAACGACTTCACCGTTTACCTGTCCTCGCACGACTACGACGAGCTGGCGCCGATGGCACGGGCCATCAACGATGAGATCGTCCCCGAGCTGCGCAGGCACGCTGGCGAGAATTCCTACGTATTCAACGGCCCGATCAAAATCGAGTACGAATGCGACGACAAACTCTCCGTCGGGCAGTTCAATGTAAAGTCCCAATCCGTTGCGACGGTCGCCGAGAGCGACGGCCCAGCTTCCGAAACTTCTTTGCACAGGGCCCCGCTGGTTCTAGAGGTTAACGGCGTCCGTCACCCGTTGACGCCTCCGGGATTCACCATCGGACGCGGCTCAGAAGCCGATCTGCGCATCAACGACCCCGGCATTTCTCGACTGCACGCACGCATCAGCTGCGAGGACGACCCGCAGGGCATGAAGATCACAATCCAAGACCTGAACTCCACCAACGGTGTGATCGTCAACGGCGAGCGCGTCACCAGCACCGAGCTTGGCGACGGTTCCCGCATCGAAATCGGCAAAACACGGATGCTGGTGCACTCCCCCGTAGGAGCGTGACGATGAGCACACTCGCTTTAGTAGCGCTAAAAATAGGCTTTTTGGCGCTCATTTGGATCTTCATTTTCTATCTTGCCCAGGTGATTCGGGGCGACATGTTCGGACGTAAAGTCTCCGCAGAGGAGCTTGCCTCCGAATCCGCAGCAGCCGAACGCACCAGTAAGCGTCAGGAGCGTCGTAAGCTCCGTAAGGAGCGCAAGGACGCGAAGGCGGCTGCAAAGAATCGGGCGACCCGCATCGTCGTCACCGATGGCCCGAACGCGGGCATCTGGGCGCCGCTGCCGATGACGGGTGCGGTGCTTCTTGGTCGCTCTAATAACGCCACGATCGACATCATGGACGACTACGCGTCCAGCCGTCACGCCCGGGTCTACGACCACGATGGCGTGTGGGTGATTGAGGATCTCAAGTCCACCAACGGCACGTACGTCAACGGCCAGCAGATCGTCGCGCCGACGATTATTTCCCCGGAGGACAGCATTCGTATCGGGCGCACGCATCTAGCTTTGGAGGTTTGATTCCTTCGATGACTTTCAGCCTTGACTTCGTCGCCCACTCCGAGATCGGTCTGGTTCGCGACAACAACCAGGATTCGGCCTTCTGTTCGCCTTCGATGTTGGTGGTTGCCGACGGAATGGGCGGTGCCGCAGCGGGCGATCTTGCCTCCACTGTTGCGATCAACCAGTTGCGTGAGGTCGATCAGCAGCTCGTTCAGAACGCTGCTGCAGGCGAGCAGCTACACGGCGAAGACATCCTTGAGGCGATGCGCGACGGCCTGAAGCAAGCCAACGAAAACCTAGCCGAGCTCGTGCTGCAAGACCGCCAACTCGAGGGCATGGGAACCACCGTGTGCGGCGGTTTCTTCGACGGCGAATCCATCGGCATCGCGCACATCGGGGATTCGCGCGGATATCTGCTGCGCGATGGCGTCCTGGTTCAGATCACCCACGACCACTCTTGGGTGCAGTCGCTGGTTGACGAGGGCAAAATCTCCGAGGAGGACGCGGCGGTTCACCCGCATCGTTCCCTGTTGTTGAAGGTTCTGAACGGGCAGCCGACTCATGAACCAGACTTCAAGGTGATCGACCTCAAGCTCGGCGACCGCCTGCTGTTCTGCTCCGACGGCCTGTCGGGCATGATGGACGCCAAAGAGTTGGACAGCCTGATCCGCATCAAGAGCCTTCCCCGTGCGGTGCGAGAGCTCACCTCTGCGGCTTATCGAGGCGGCGGTGCGGACAACATCACGCTGGTTGTCGCCGATGTCGTCGAGCAGTCCGACGATCTTGACAAGCGTTCGCCCATCACTTTGGGGGCGGCGGCTTCCGTCCAGGTCCCCAAAATCGAGTTGCGCGAACCGACTGGCACGCTGCCCGCGATTCCTCTTCCCCCTCCTCCCGATTTGGAGGGCGTGCCTGCGGACGTCGACGTCCCCGAGGGCATAATCGATCCGGATGCGTTCGAGAAGATCCGTTACACGCCGAGGTTGCGCACCCAGAAACGTCAATGGCTGCCTTGGACGATCATCACTATCGTCGTCCTCGCACTCCTTGCCGGTTGCGTCTTTTGGATCGGCAAGGACTACGTGAAGAAGAACTACTTCATCTCCGCCACGGACTCCGGCAAGATCGGCATGTACAACGGCGTGGACATCCAATTCCTGGGGCATGATTTCAGCGACTTGATCAAAACCAGCAAGGAAGAGGTCAAGTATCTGCCCAGCTACCAGCGCAAACAGGTGGAAGACGGCGACCTGCGCGGCTACAACCTCGAGGACGCATCCGCTCAGCTAGATGAGCTGAGCGAGCTGGCCAAGAACTGCCGAGTGAAGCTGGACGGCCGCGAGCCCGCGCCCGTTACCACGCCCGCTCCCGACGCGTCCGCCACGCCTAGTTCGTCCGCCAGCCCCTCCCCTGCTCCCGAGCTGCCGGAGGAATGCAAGTGAGTGAAACGGTTGTTTATCGCAAGCGCCGAAACGTCGAATTATTCGGCGTTATTCTTGCCGCGCTATTCGGCATCGGCGGTTTACTGCTAACGCATTGGAACCGCGACGGAGGGGTCTCGACCGAGGTCCTGTTGATCTGCGGGGGCTGGCTGGCGCTTTGCCTCGTGGCCCACATTCTGGTGCGCGTATTCATTTCTTTCGCAGACCCTGTGATCTTGCCCGCTGTATTGGCTCTAAACGGTCTTGGGTTGGCTATGATCCATCGGCTAGATATGAGCCTGGCGACTTCCGGGGCCACCACGCAACTCATCTGGACGCTGCTCGGAATAGCCATTTTCGGGCTAATTTTGGGCTTCATGCGCGATTATCGCGTGCTTGACGGTATCCCGTACGTCCTGTTCCTAATCGGCATGGTGATGCTGTTATTGCCGCTGATCCCCGGCTTGGGCAGCGAAAAATTCGGTTCACGAATCTGGATTCAGGTGGGCAGCTACTCATTCCAGCCTGCGGAGGTCGCGAAGATCCTGCTGGCGATTTCGTTCGCTTCTTACCTAGTTGAGCACCGCGATTTGTTGACGATGGCGGGCCCGAAGATCGGCAAGCTTCAGCTGCCGAGGCTGCGCGATCTGCTGCCGATCCTGATCATGTGGGCAACCGCGCTGGTGGTGCTCGTCTTCGAAAACGACCTCGGCACCTCGCTGCTGTTCTTCGGCCTGTTCATCATGATGCTTTACGTAGCCACCAGCCAGGTCCGCTGGTTAGTTATCTCCGGTGGTCTGTTCGTTGCGGCGGCCGTCGTCGTTTCGCAATTGAGTCACGTCCAGACCCGAATCTCGAGTTGGCTGGACCCGTTCAGCGACTTCGACGTCAACTATCAGGTGATTCAGGCCCAATACGGCATGGCCTGGGGAGGCCTGTTCGGACGAGGCTGGGGCCTGGGACGTCCTCAGATGATCCCGGTTGCCAGCAGCGACTTCATCTCCGCAGCAATCGGCGAAGAACTCGGCATTGTTGGTTTGATCGCGTTGATCATCTTGTACGGGCTGTTGATTAGCCGTGGGCTCAAAACCGCACTAGCCATGCCAGACGACTTCGGCAAGCTGCTAGCTGCCGGCTTCAGTTTCGTCTTCGGGCTGCAGACTTTCGCGATCATCGGTGGCGTCACCAGACTTCTGCCGTTGACGGGTCTGACTACGCCATTCGTCTCGCAAGGCGGCAGCTCGTTGGTCTGCAACTGGGCCATCATCGCTATCATCATGGTGATCAGCCACGAGGCCCGTCGCCCTCGGACCACCGAGAAGGCCCCCATCGTCGCGGACTTCGCTGACGACCGCACCCAAATCATAGACGTGAACGAGAAGTGAGCGAGGGGAGGATTTCGTGAATAAATCTTTGCGCGTGCTAGCGATTGCACTAGCGGTGATGTTCTTTTTGCTGCTGGCCAACGTGACGGCCGGATACATGCTGCGCTCCGATGCCCTGAAATCCGATTTGCGTAACTCGAGAGTCCGCGACGAGCAGTTCGGCTCCCACCGAGGCGACATTTTGGCCGGCAACGCACCCATCGCCGGAAACAACTACACTGGAGTCCGCCCGTTCCTAAACGAACGCACCTACGCCAATGGCGAGCTGTATGCCCCGGTGACCGGCTACTTCTCCTACAACTATGGGGCCGCAGGCCTGGAGAGCAGCCATAACGATCTGCTCATCGGCGAATCCGACCAGCAGTTCGTTGGTCGAGTGATCGACACTCTCTCCGGACGTACCCAGCAGGGCGGTAACGTCGTCACCACTATCGACCCGGCAGCCCAGCAGGCAGCCTGGGATGCGCTTGCAGGCCAAGAAGGCGCGATCGTCGCTATGGACTACACCACCGGCGAGATCAAGGCGATGGTTTCGACACCCAGCTACAATCCTGCCAGGCTCTCTAGCACGGACCTCGACGCCGCAGCCAGCGCGTGGGACGAGCTGAACGCCGACCCCAACCAGCCGATGAAGAATAGGGCCTCGAAGGAAATCTACCCTCCGGGCTCAACCTTCAAGCTCGTCGTGAGCGCGGCTGCGCTGGCGAATGGCTACACTCCCGATCAAATGATCGACACCCCTGCCCGGCTGCAGCTGCCGCAGACCAACCACGAGCTGCCGAACGCCAGCAACTGCGGCGACGGCCAGCAGACCTTAGATTTTGCGCTCTCAATGAGCTGCAATACTTCCTTCGCGAATATTGGAATGGCTCTCGGCGAGGAGAAGATCGCCGAGCAGGCGAAGAAGTTCGGTTTCGGCACCGCCCTAGGCAAAGATTTCGAATCTACGCCTAGCGTCTACCCGTCCGGCATGAGCCAGGCCTCGCTTGCCATGAGCGCTATCGGCCAGTACGACGTGCGCGCAACCCCGCTGCAGATGACAGTCGTAGCCGGGGCTATCGCCAATGACGGAAAGGTCATGCAGCCCTACCTGGTGGCGGAAGAGCGCGATTCGAACCAGAAGCTGCTCAGCAAGACCAAGCCGACCGAGTTTGGGCGCGCGATGAGCGCCGAAAACGCTAAAACGCTGCAGAAGATGATGCAGCACGTCGTCTCAAACGGTTTGGGTAAGCCAGCCCAGATGGAAGGCACGGTCGCCGGCGGCAAGACCGGCACGGCCGAGAACGAGCCGGGGCACCTTTCGTCCTGGTACAGCGGATACATGGAGCAAAATCACATCGCTATCTCCGTATTTGTTCGCAACGCCAGAGGCGGGGAATCCATCCCAATGGCCAAGCAGGTGCTGGAGGCAATGCGATGATTTTTTACTCACCCAATAACTTAGATATGTATGCAGATTTGAGCCCGCTGCGGCAAGGAGGCAAACGATGACTGGTAGGACTCTCTCTGGCCGTTACAAGCTAGTCGAGATCATCGGTCGTGGCGGCATGGCCGAGGTCTGGCGAGCCCGCGACGAGCGTCTCAATCGCGACGTAGCTATCAAACAGCTGCGGGTGAACCTGGCGACAGATTCCAACTTCCAGGCGCGGTTCAACCGCGAAGCGCAGTCGGCTGCCGGCCTGAACCACCCGAACATCGTCGGCGTCTACGACACTGGCACCGAGCGCGACGAGCACGGCATCATGGTGCCCTACATCGTCATGGAGCTGGTGCAGGGCCGAACTCTGCGCGAGATTCTGCGCTCCGGACAGCGCATTCCGGATGCCACGGCTTTCCAGTACACCACCGGCGTCCTCGACGCCCTGGCCTATTCACACAAGGCGGGCATCGTCCACCGCGACATCAAGCCGGCGAACGTCATGTTGACGACGGCTGGCCAGATCAAGGTGATGGACTTCGGAATTGCCCGTGCCGTTTCCGACACCTCCGCAACCATGACGCAAACGGCAGCGATAATCGGCACCGCGCAGTACCTCTCCCCGGAGCAGGCGCGCGGCGAAACCGTGGACGCGCGTTCGGATCTCTACTCCACCGGCTGCCTGCTCTACGAGCTGCTAACCGGCAAGCCGCCGTTCCAGGGCGACTCCCCTGTGTCCGTTGCTTACCAGCACGTCAGGGAGGCCGTCACACCCCCGAGCCAGCTCAATCCGAACGTCACCCCGCAGATGGACGCGGTGGTGTTGAAGGCGTTGGCGAAGGACCCCGAGCAGCGTTATCAGAGCGCCGAGGAGATGCGCGCTGATTGCGCCCGGTTGTTGAGCGGCGAGCAGGTTACTGCAGTCATCCCGCCGGCCGTCGTCACGCCCGCCGGCGACGACATGGCCACCCAGGTCTTCACTCCGAACGACACCGTTTCCGAGACTGCGATCCAAACCGGCCCGGCACGCGCGCTGGATCCGACCACGCAGGATGCGATTGAGGAATACGAGGAACCGAAGAAGAAACGTAGCTGGCTGACGTTCGTTTTGGTCGGTCTGCTGCTAGTTTTGCTGGGCATCGTCGGCTTCTTCTTCCTTCAGATGAACGGAAGCGACGACAAGAAAGACGTGGTTTCGGTTCCTAGCGTCTTGACCTCTATGGAGGAAGCCGCGAAGAACACGCTTACCGAGGCCAATCTCGTGCCAAAGGTGAAGTACTCCGATGGCGACGCGGAGACGAAGGGCCAGGTCATAGCCCAGGATCCGGTTGGCGGAACAGAGGTGAGAATCGGTTCAACCGTCACCATCACCGTCAACTCCGGTCCGAAGACTCTGGCCGTCCCGGATGGACTCATCGGCATGAGCGAGACGGAAGCCCGCGCCGCACTGGCTGAAGCAGGCTTCACTAACGTCATCAAGCAAGACGCCCCTGCCAATAAGGAGGGCCCAGACACGGCCGAGGACACCGTCGTCGACGTGCAGCCCGCGTCCGGCAAGAAGATACAGTCCGACACTCAGATCACCATCTATGTTGCGACCGGAAAATCCACGCTACCCCGCGTCATCGGAATGACGGCTGACGAGGCGAAGGCGGAGCTGGCCAAGTCCGGCTTCACCAACGTAGAGGTTTGGGAGACCGAGACGAGCGTTGAGGCCGACAACGGCAAGGTGACGCTGCAGAACCCGACAGGCAACACCACGCAGCTGCGATCCACCTCCATCACGCTGACCGTTGCCCGCTACAAGGCGCCGGCTCCGGCCGCTACAACGACGGCACCGGGCGGCGAACGCACCAACGCTGCTGATCCGGGCAGGAACCCAGAGGGCGAAAACTAATTTTGCGCGTGGTCCCCGAACGCGGGGGCCACGTAATCGCTGATTCGCTGCTGCGAATAGCCGAGCTGGTAGGCCTGGGCGTATTGTCGATAAATCTGCGTGCCTTCGTCGGCTTCCAGGCCTCGTTCTAAGGCGTCTTGGTTTCCGATAGCCACGATCTCGTAGGGCGGGGCGTATGGCGTTCCGTGCAGCACTACGGTGTTGCCGACGCACTTGATAGCTGTGGTCGTGATCACCCTTTCGCCTTGCAGCGTCATGGCCTCGGCACCGGCTCGCCAGAGCGCATTCACCACCACCTGAATGTCTTGTTGGTGCACCACCAGCATGTCCGGATCTACGTTGTCGGGCTTGACCTCTAACGGCGCGTCGGTGAGCGTCACCTTCACGGCTGGCCCGTGTAGAGCCGTCTGCCCCGCAGCCATCTCGACGGCGCGTAGATCGTCCGTGGAAGCCTTTTGGCCCGACTGGGCGGTCAGCGCGTCTACTTCCTCGCGCAGCTCGGCTAGCTGCGCGGAAAGCTGCTTGTTGTCTTGCTCGCGTTCCCTGGCTATCTGCGTGAGGTCGCTAGTGCGTTCCGGACGCAGCTCACCTCCGCGCACGCTCACCGCGGCTAGGGTGAACATTAATCCGGCCAGACCGCAAACGGTTGCCGTGATGATGGGACGCGAGTATTTCACGTCTCCAGAGTATCTGGTGAGTTGTAGAACCTGTGCAAGGCGCTGTTGCTTTCACAGCTAGAGACGGCATAATTAACCGGGTGAGTGACAATCTGGAAGAAAACGAAAAGAAGTTCGACCACGCCGACCAGGCAGAACGCGCCAAGCGTCGCGCCTCGCGTTTCGGCAACCCCGCGAAGGCCGCTAAGGCACGCGACAAGCAGCTGGTTACTCTCAAGGAAGAGTACATGGTCGAGCGTAAACACCCTACCCACCGCGACTGGGTGCCTTACGTCTTCGTTCCGATGGGCCTCCTCGGTGTGCTTTGGCTCGTCGTTTTCTACATTGCTGGCAGCAAGATCGGTTTCATGTCCGCCATGGGCAACTGGAATTTCGCTGTCGGTCTTGGCCTGATCGCCGCCGCGTTCGGCGTCTCCACGATGTGGAAGTAGCCGGAAGCTAAATCAGCTTTTTAGAGCCGTCCTTGTGACGGCTCTTTGTTGTGCCCAGATTCACTCAACACGTTAAGGCCCTTTAACGCCGTCTGCCATAGCCGGAAATTTTCGCAACTTAACGGTTTTTAATATTCTATTTGGCTTATAGCCGCTATATTTTCTAGCAGTCTGTTGCGCTGGCTGCACAGACGAAAAGTTCGAGATTTCGCACGTCGCGAGAAACTGTATCTACAAACCGGGAGCGACATGCTTGCAGTAGACAACCCCGAGACTGGTTCCGCGGGTGGGGCCGGTGACGGAGATTTCGCGGTCGTCACGCGCAACCTGACGAAGGTTTATCAGGTGGGTGACGAACATCTCGTCGCACTCAACCGGGTTAGCGTGTCTTTTAGACGCGGAGGATTCGTCGCCGTCGTCGGCACTTCTGGTTCCGGAAAATCCACTTTGCTGAACATGCTCGGCGGGCTGGAGAAACCAACCGCCGGTGAGGTCTGGGTGGCGGGACGTCCACTGCACAGGTTCAACGAAACGGACCTGGTGACTTTTCGTCGCGAAAACGTCGGTTTCGTGTTTCAATCGTTCAACCTGATCGGTTCCATGACGGCAGTGGAGAACGTCGCCTGGCCGCTCGCCTTCCAGGGCGTCAGCAAGGCCGAACGCGAGGCGCGCGCGAAGGCCGCGCTCTCCAGGATGGGGCTGGCCCAGCACATGGTGCACAAGCCTAACCAGATGTCGGGCGGCCAGCAGCAACGCGTCGGCATCGCACGAGCGCTGGTGGTCAACCCGAAGATCGTGTTTGCTGACGAGCCGACGGGAAACCTCGACTCCAAGACCGCCGAATCCACCCTGCTGCTTTTCCGCGAGCTTTGCAGGCGCTACCACCAGACCTGGGTGATGGTCACTCACGACGCCCACCTAGCCTCATTCGCCGACGCAATCGTGCGCATTTCAGATGGGCATGTGACTGGCATCGAACACACTGGGCACGGGGGCAACGACGTCGTCGTAGGAAAAATCGTTGCCGCAGAAACGACCACCGGGATGCCTGCCACCACCCAGACAATTCAAAACACGACGGAGAAAAATGAAAACAATATTTAGGTTTTTTGCCGCTGGAATTTTCGTGTTGTCGTTGAGCCTCGGGGCCTCGATACCGAGCTCTGCTGCCGCAGGCGACGCATCTAACGAACCGTCGCGTAAACCGGCCAAAGCCGTGTTGTTAAATGACGAGGAAAAGGCCGAGGACGAGGTCGACCAGCCTGCAGCGCAGAGCGACTTCACGCCTAGGCTGCTCATCTCGGCATTTTCGACGGACCCCGCAGAAGTCAACGCCGGCCAGAATTTCAAGCTCACACTCACTCTCTCCAACACCTCAAACCACATCGCTGTCGGTAACGTGAAGGTTTCGGTAACCTCCGCTGACTCCAGTCTGCTGCCCGTTAGCGGGGCCTCCTCGGTTTATATCCCCATCATCTACGCCGGCGGCCAGCAGTCCACGACTATGGATTTCCGAGCGCTGCCGAATCTTGAGGAGCAGCCGTATCAGCTGAGCGTGCACGCCGAATACGAGGACGTAAACAATTTCCAGTCCTACAGCTCGGACGAGACGATCGCCGTCGTTGTGCATCAGCCGATTCGCGCCGAACTTGGCCAGATCCAGGTGCTGCCTGAAACGATCGAAGTCGGTCAGCAGGCGAGCATTAGCTTCGCGCTGCAGAACCAGGGCAAGGCGACGCTCTACAACGCGAAGGTCAACGTCAAAGAGAACCCGCAGGTGGAGGCAGCCGAAACCTATATCGGCAATGTCGCGGCCGGCACGTCTGCCAGCGCGGATCTTCTGGTCAGAGGCATAGGTGCGGGCGAGGCTCCCGTCACATTGCAGATCAGCTACGAGGATTCGACGGGCGCCCAGAAGACGCTCGATCGAGAGATTCAGCTTTCCGTGACGGAGCCGGTGGAAGAGGCGCCGGAAGACACGGCTGCCGAGCAGAAAAGTATTGGGTTTGTCTGGGTAGTTCCGCTGCTATTCTTAGCTCTGATTGTCGGGGCCATCGTGTTGATCATAGTGATGCGTAACCGTCGCAAGAAGAAAAATGAGGAAGCGTTGAGGCAGCAGTACGAGCAGGACGAGACCATTCTTCTGCCTCCGCCTAACGCCGCCGACCGGGCTGGCGACGATCTTCCTGGTAATTAGCCATGCGCTGGTCTGACCTGATCTCGAGCGCTCTCGGTAGTCTTCGGCAGCGCTTATTCCGTACTTCGCTGACGGTGCTCGGCGTCTTCATCGGCACCGCGTCCGTGGTAATAATGATGTCGCTTGGCGTCGGGATGACGAAGTCGATGACCGAAAGCATGGAGAACGACGCGGCGATGACGCAGTTGACCGTCACCGGCAGCGGCGACGACTTCGCAAACAGCGAATTCGGCATCGGTTCGTCCGCCAAAAGCAAAGACAAGAAGATGAACGCGGCGACCATGAAAGAGCTGTCCGCGATCGATGGGGTTAAGTCCGTCGCGCCGATTTATCAGGTTGATGCCGACGCGATTGTCAACGGCAAGAAGGGCTACATCACGCTGCGGGGCATGACGCAGGAGAGTCTGCAGAAGGCTGGCGTCGATATGGCCGAGGGCAGGCTACCTGAACCGGCAGACCCACTCGGCTTGGCCCTGGGTGGCATGGTCGACTACAACTTTTCTGAGGTTGGCTTCGGATCGAGCAACGTCGAAAAAATTGACTGGCTGAATTCACAAATCTTTCTGAGCTTCAACCAGGAGAACTCCGGGCCAACAATCCAGGATTCAACCGGCGCGCAGCAGGCTACCATCGCCAGCTCTGGACAGCATCGGTTCTTAGCTAAAGCGACAGGCGTCATAGAGACCTCAAACAACTGGCAGATCGATCAGAGCGCGCTCGTCGACATCAACCAGCTCATCAACACCTTGCGCAAGGCCATGCCTGGGCGCGCGCTTCCAGGCCAGCCTGCCACGCAGGACGGCAAGCCCAGGGGCAACGACTTCATCTATTCGGAGTTGGTAGTCACTGCCGTCGATGCCAAGACTGCGGAGGAACTGACCACGCAGCTGCGTGAGGACGGCTACCAGGTGCAGTCGAACATCGAGTTGATGAAGCAGATGCAGAGCATAGGACGAGTAGTGCAGGCAGTTTTCGGCGGCATCGGCGCAGTCTCGCTGCTGGTGGCCGCCATCGGCATCGCCAATACAATGCTGATGTCCGTCTACGAGCGCACCCGCCAGATCGGCATCATGAAGGTGCTCGGCGCTTCTTTGAAGGACATCCGTAACCTTTTCCTGGTCGAATCGGCGATAATCGGCTTCTTCGGCGGAATAATCGGGCTGTTGTTCAGCCTGTTGGTTTCGTGGATGTTGAACACCACGCTCGGGGCGGCAGCCGGTCCCGAGCCGACGAAGATTTCGATCATTCCGCTCTGGCTGACCATTTCGTCAATCTTGTTCTCCACCGGAATCGGTACTCTCGCGGGCCTGATCCCCGCTCAGCGAGCAATGAAGTTGAGCCCGCTGGCCGCGATCAGGTCGGAATAGCTAAATATCGTTGATGTCCTCGTAGCTCTTCGGGTCTCCGATGGGCTCCAGGTGGGCCTGAACGCGCAGGTCGGGCACCTGCTCGACGAGTTCGTCGATGAGGTTTTCCACGTAGTCGTGCCCCTGCTTGACGCTCCACTCCCCCGGCACCAAGACGTGGACGTTCATGAACCTGCGATTGCCCGCCTCGCGGGTGCGCACCGCATGGAAGTCGGTTTTGTCCTTCTTGCGACGATTCTCAAGGACACTCTCCAGATTTTTGACCACTTCTTCGGGCAGCGCGATGTCCATTAGCCCGTCAATTGCGGTCTTGATGATCTGAATGCCCATGAAGATGATGTTGAAGCCCGCCAGCAGAGCGACGATGGCGTCGAGGATCGCCATCTTGAAAATCACGACCAGGCCAACACCGAGAAGGACTGCGATAGAGGTTAGGACGTCCGTGAATAGATGTTTGGAATCGGCCAGCAAAGTCGCCGAGCGATGCTTCTTGCCGCTTCGATAGAGGATCAGGGCAACAGCCCCGTTGACGACTCCGGCCAGAGCGTTGATTAACAGACCGATGCCGAGCTGTTCGGGCATCACGGGGTTGAACATTCTCATGATCGCCGAGCCGATGATGAATACGGCGGCGACGAAGATCATCACTCCTTCGAGCGCAGCAGAAAAGTATTCGGCTTTCGAATGTCCGAAGGGGTGATCATCGTCTGCGGGACGAATCGCGATCCGCAGCGTGATCAGCGCGATTACTGCAGCGACTAAGTTGACCAGGGATTCGGCAGCGTCCGAGAGCAGACCAACAGAGTTCGTCAGCATCGCAGCGGTTAGTTTTAAGACGATGGTTGTTAGGGCTGCCGCGATCGACAACCATGCGAATTTCGTCAGATCTTCTGGCTTTGCGTATCTGTTGCTACTCGGGGCGTTCACACCTATCAATGTTCGACGAATGGCAGACGCAATTCAACCTGGGTGAAAATGAGAATTAAAAAGAAGAGCAATGGTGGTGGCCAGGGGCGGGGTCGAACCGCCGACCTTTCACTTTTCAGGCGAACGCTGCTACCAGCTGAGCTACCTGGCCTAACCGCCAGCGGCTTAACCACCAGCAACTGCGTATTTCTACGCGCGATCGTCAAAAACGACCGCTAAGCGACCCCGATGGGACTTGAACCCACGACCTCCGCCGTGACAGGGCGGCGCGCTAACCAACTGCGCTACGGGGCCATGTTTCTTAACAGACCCTCTAATAGGTTCATCTGTTTAAACAAGACCAGATGAACTTAGCCGATCTTTCAAGAAAAATCAAAATCGGATTTTAACCGGTTTTAATTTCGACCTATTGAATTTTCCAGTTCGCTTCAAGAGCGGCTCTCAGCTTAGCGGGTTTCACCCGATTCGCCAATTTGGCTCTTTTGCGTCGTATCCCCGAGCGGATTCGAACCGCCGTTGCCGCCTTGAAAGGGCGGTGTCCTAGGCCCCTAGACGACGGGGACGCAGTAGCTCATATTAACCGATAAGTTTTCCAAGCTCAATCTGAACATAAAGAGACGGTTGCCACCGTCTTCCCCGAGCTCAAAGCTCACGTTGGCAACCGTCTTCACATAAGGCTATTCACTCAGCCGCTTGACTTCTACCCAATAACAAATAATTATTCCCTGAACAGCATCTGACAAGGCACTTTAGCCGCATTTATGACTAAAACTGTCCTTCAGAGTTTTTAAAAATGAGTAATTTACTCAGCTCTTCGGAAGCCAACCACCCTCGCAGCTAAGCAAACTATTAATTTTTTGGAGCAACCGCCAGATTTGCCTTATCCCTGACTCGTCTTGCCGGAACGGAAAGGCATACATGCACGACGATCATCACAATAAATACGATTCCACTAGCACCATGAAAACGCATTAACAAGCTGCGATCCATTGAGCTAAAAAATGTGTTTAGCCCCAAAAAGTCTGACCTTGCGCCGCTCAAAAAGGCGAATACAAACACCACTGGAATCAGCGCCCATGAAAGCACGCAATACGTGGTGTATATTGCCACTTCTCGCTTCGTGGCTATATTTTTCAACACAGAAACTCTAAACCCAAAAGGTTTACGCCTGTCCCTTGGCACAAACATCTTCACCACAAGAGCTTCAACTGCACCTACTACAAGACCTATCATCAACAGCCATGAGGCAACCTTGTGCACTAAAAATACTGCTGCGCCCGCGTTTGAAACTATGAGCATTATGACGGAAGTCACTACCAGAGCCACAAACCCTACGATTGCAACCATGTGAACAATAAAAAATGGGTAGGGCTTATTTTGGTAATACTCTTCTAAGTACGTCACAGAAACACCTAAACCCTAATCATCAAGCGGTTCGTATGCACGCTTACCTTGAGTGCGATGATATGCAGAACACCAAGGGCAGAGCTTATCGTCAGAGAGCTTAACAGCCTGATACCAAAAACCCTTCTGCTTTTTCCGAGCTGCCTTACATCCTGGGCAAAGATTCAAACAGAAGTTAGTGCGACGCTCATCAATTTTCTTTTGACGCTCTTGTTTTTCAATGTTTTCAGACATCCCACTTCCTTAACTTAAAGAACAATTTAGGTCAGCCTACACTAATAAATTGCTTAATTTCGCTGAAAACAAACACGGCACGAGGTCTTGATTTGCTACTAGCAAAAAATTTTGGTCATCGCTGTCCTATTTGGCCTGGTACGCAAAGCCGCCTTAAAAAATTCAGCAAGACCACGGAGAAACGAGCAGATTAACAACCACGAACGAGTAATTTTCTCGCCACCCCACTGCGAGGCAGTAGGTTAATTTCAAGTCGCGTCTAAATGCCGATAACTGCTTTAGCAATTAAGAAGTAAATGATCAGGCCGGAGGCGTCCACCAACGTCGAGATGAACGGGTTCGCGAAGACAGCTGGGTCGATGCCCAGTTTCCTGGCCACCAGTGGCATCGAGCCGCCGACCGTGGCGGCCAACGTGCAGACAGAAAGCAGCGTCAAGCCGATCACGACTCCGATCTGCAGGTCGTAGAAAATCGACGTCACGACGAAGCCGAGTAGGCCGAGCAGAAGCCCCAGGAACGCGCCGACGCGGATCTCCCTGGTTATCACCTTCCAGACGTCTCCCTTCCGCACGTCCCCCAGAGCGATTGCACGCGTAACCGTCGTCGCGGCCTGGTTTCCGGTGTTTCCGCCGGTACCAATTAACAACGGCACGAATACAGACAGAACGACCATCTGAGCAATCGTCGCCTCGAACGCTTCCAGGACGTGGATAGTGAGCGTTCCACCGATTGCCAAAACAAGCAACCAGACCACCCTGGCCTTAACCAGTTCAAAAATGGGAGTCGCCAGGTAGGGGCGGCTCAACGGTTCCGAGCCCGAGATACGAGCTTGGTCCTCGCTGGTTTCTTCCTCGAGAATATCTAGCGCATCCTCGATTGACAGCACGCCAACCAAACGATTTTCCTGATCCACGATCGGCAGCGCCAGGCGGTGCCGATTCGCACAACGGCGCGCAACTTCCTCAGCGTCTTCGGTAGCCAAACCCTTGTCCGCGGTCTTCATGATCTCGCCGATTTGTGTGTCAGGTTCGACGCGCATCAAGTCCCTGAGTGAGAACACGCCCAAAAGCTCACGACCCTCCCCGACCACCGGAATCGTATAGACGGTTTCGACGTCGTCCAAAACCATACGAATCCTCTTCATTGCGTCGCCAGCTAATTCATTTGGCTTAAATGAGACGAATTCGGGGTTCATTCGCCGTCCGATGGATTCCTCGGGGTAACCAAGGATGATGCCGGTCAAATCGCGTTCTGCAGGGGACAGGCCCTCGATCAAACGAGTGGCAACTTTCGCGGGCAGCTCATCGAGTAACTCGGCACGGTCATGCGGATCCATCGACTCCACAACGGCCTTTACTTCTTCGTCCTGCAGGGCCTTCACCAAGTCCGCCTGCAAAGCGGGGTCGAGCAGCTCGAAGACAGTTACCGCGACGTCTTTTGGCAGAGTCCGATAGATGAGCGCTCGATCGTAGAAGTTTGATCGCTCCATCACGGCAGCAGCCTGCCGCGGCGTCGCTGACGAGAGGATGCGTCTGACTAGATTCAGATTCTCCTTCTGCAAAGCCCTACGGACGCGGCTTTCCAGACTGTCGATATTTTTTAAGTACATGGCAAACCCTCCTGCTTTGCGAACCAAACCAACCGGCTCAAGTTAACCATAAAAAGCCCGCGCTCACGCCAAACAGCTAGACCGCAGAGGGCAGCACCCATGAATGTGAGGGCACAACGTCGTCCTTAGCGATAACCAGCGTTTCGACCGGCGAGTAAGGAGTGCGGAACACACTTCTTAATATCAAGAATTTCTCCGCCGGTTAGGAAGAGGTGCGTCGTGCGCACGCACTTCTACCAAAAGACGACGAGCTGCGCGAGCAGTTCGGGTGCTCGATCTTTCGCTGCGATATCTTCCAGCTCTATATTCGATCGGCTGATCAGCTAGTTAGCGCCCTGCCATACGGTGTCGAAAGGCGTGTTGGCGCTGACCCTGGCGTTTATTCCGCGGGTGACGAACTTCTTCGCGTTACCGACGGCGGTCTTGATGTCCGCACCCTTCGCGAGCTCAGCGGTGATGGCCGCCGCAATAGTGCAGCCAGCGCCAGAAACACGCTGATTGCCAACCTTGGGCGCGCTGAAACGGGTGATTTCCTTGCCGTCCCAAAGCACATCGATGGCTTCGTCGCCCGGCAGCTCCACTCCGCCCTTTGCGACGACGTAAGGTACGCTCTCGCCGATTCGCTTCGCGGCCTCTTCAAGATCCTCAACAGTGTTGATCTCGGCCATACCTGACAGCGCCTTCGACTCGAAGACGTTCGGCGTGACGACGCTAGCCAACGGCAGGACCTTCTCACGCAGCGCGTTATCGGTGTCGAGGGCTGCGCCCGGTTCCTGCCCCTTACAGATCAGCACGGGATCGACCACGAGATTCTTCCACTCGCGCTGGGCCAGGCCCTGAGCAACCGCGTCAATGGTCTCGGGGGTGCCGAGCATGCCAACCTTGGCGGTGTTCATGACGTCGGCGTCGAAGCAAGCCAGCGCAACCTCGATCTGCTCTTCGATTATTTGCCTCGGCACCGGGTGGAAGCGGTGACCCCAATTGTTCTTGGGGTCGAAGGCGACGATGCAGGACAGCGTGCCCACGCCGTAAACACCCAGCTGCTGATAGGTCTTCAGATCGACCTGGAAACCGGCGCCGCCGGTGGCCTCGGAACCTGCAATGACGTATGCGACGGGTGGTGTAGGCATGTTACTCCTTGGAAGCTATCTATATATTGTGTTGACCCGATTTTAACCCCTAGCTTTTAATCAGCCGACAACAAGCCTGGCGAGAGCAGTGTCCAAAAAATTTTCCTAGACATTTTCTGGCTATGTCACCACATCAACAAATACCTTCATTTTTTGTCAGTGGCAGCAAATAACCTCTTGCTTATGCAGGAGGAATACACATCACTAATCAGGGATAATAACTGCCACAAACGCAAATTCGAGAGCAGGAATCAGGCACGTAAGAGTCAAAAGACGCTACCAGGTGAATCGCTACACACATATAAATGCTCTCTTTGCAATAAATATCACCTAGGTCATATCCCCAAGAAAGTAAAGACCGGAGAAGTTGCCTCATACAATTTTTATTCTTGGAATGAGGAATACAGGCCGCATAACTCAACAAAGCGCGTACCAAAGTGCATCTTAGAATTTATTTCTCAGCTGGAAGCGAGTGGAGAAATTGACGAATTAGGGCTACTCATCGCGAATATAATCGCGTCTCACTACCGGTTAAATGATATTTCGCCGACCTGGCGGGAGGTTTTCTCAAAACTTCCTGATAACGTCCAAGCACAGCTCTTCACTCCTTCAAGCGAGTGGACAGGCAGCAAATACTACTGGTGCGAATGTGTAAAGAAGACAGTGATGGAAAAATTGCGGGCTCGCCGCTGGGTTAAATTCGACGGAACTGAGAAATCATTGCAGTGTGGAAGAAAAGCGTGGGGAGATTAAGGAACTGCGATCACAGGTATCGGCGGAAACACAGTCAGTTAAAGCCTCTGGCTAAGCCAAGAGTTTCGTGGGTCAGACAGAAGATTCAATTGATGAATTGTTAAAGTTATCATCCAATGAGTCACGTAGCCCACAAGCACGGGAACGAAATCGGGCTATCAGTCAAAGAGCTCTCCAAGTTGATGCAGCAAGCAGCCACATTTGCCGATCTAGTCGCCAACCACCCAAAGTGAGACAATGTAGTGAACCGCTACAAGTAATTAGACGGCAAAGTCTATGCCCTAGGCTATACAGAGCGTGAAAACAACAATATTAAGGTCAATAGTTTCTTTGCTCCAGCACCCGACAGCCCTATATTGAAAATACGGACACGCCGTCAGACCTAGGAGAGCTAGCGACAGCATGGCTTGAAGCTGCCTGCGCAGTCGCCACCGAGGAAGATGTGGACTATATAGAGGGCACAATTGCTTGTGAGGACTGACTCATGGCAATCAACATGTGCAAGAAGCTATTCGAGCTTGTTGGCCGCCCACTACCTGACATGAAAGTAACCCACACGACATAACTTTCAACCGCCCGATCCGAATCCAACGCCTAACGGCTTGGGTTTTCTTGCACCCAAAACACTTACCTGCCCTCCGTACTAGAGTCAGGCGGGTTTATTTATGCACACGGTAGAACTGTTAGCGCAAAACATTCACGAAACTGAAGACCCATGAACACCCCGGAAACGCGTCAGAAACCAGCGGCAAGCCAGAAAAGTACTTCCGCCCCTTCCAATGGGCGGCGCTAGTAGACCACACACTGTTTGATGCAAGCCAGATTTCGGGTGCAGCGGGTATGAATCGGCCTGAGTTTTTGAGAGTGGCGTGTTACGCGGCGTGACGGCCTGCGTAGTTTTCTCGTTGGTAGTTGGTGTAGTGCTCGGTCGGCGGGATATGCCCGAGCGAGGAATGCAACCGCTGGTGATTATACCAGCAGACCCATCCGGCTGTGGAGCGTTCCACCTCACCCCAGTCCGTCCACGTCCCGGCCTCGACATCAATGAGCTCAGACTTGTACAGCCCCCGATCGTTGACTCCATCAGGCCGTTGTTGTAGGCGTCGCCGACGGTGCCGATAGACCCGTCCATCTGGTGGACGGCCAGCAGCCGGCGCAGATCTGTGGAGGTGTACTGTGAGCCCGCATCCGAGTGATGGATAACCCCGGCTGATTCAAAGTACGGGTCTTGGCGCCGGCGTAGCGCCAGTGACTATCGCAGCGCACGGATGACCAAAGATTTCGTGGCTCGGGTGTCTACGACATACGCCAGGATCTCACGGGTGAACACGTCGGTGACAAAAGCCACGTAGCTGAAACCGCAGCTGGTGTGCACATACGTGAAATCCGCGACTCACACTGATCGGGGCGCTGAGCCTGCGACCAGGCGCGTTGAATACGATCTGGGAAACGCTGCGCGGTGGAATCAGCAACGGTGGTGCGTGTGGTCTTGCATCGGAGTACACCCGCGATTCCAAGGATCTTCATCAAGCGTTGCACCTGGTCACGGCCGATGTTCCAGCCTGCCCGGTGGGCGGCTTTCCATAGTTTGCGTCGCCCGTAGACCCGCCGATTAGCCCGCCACAGCTCAAAGAGCCGGTGCGCGTCATACGCCTCGTCCAGCTCGGCAGGGGTGGGCCCGAAACCACGGGCCTGGAAGCGGTAGAACGTTGCTGGTGAAATAGCGTATTCATGCTCGTTGAGCACGCGGCACATCCGCTCGATGGAATACAGGTGCCGGTGAGTGCGGAGGAAGTCCACGATCACTTCAGTTTGCGGTCGAGCTCCGCCTGAGCGAAAAAAGCTGAGGCCAGTTTCAGGATCTCGTTGGCTTCTTTGAGCCGGGCATTTTCTTTGCGCAGGGTGATAAGTTCCGCGTCTTTCTCGGCGTCGGATTGCTCGACGGCCACGACTGCCTTTTTCTCTTCTGCGCGTACCCAGTTGCGGATAGTGGATGTTTTGATGCCGATGACAGCTTCGACAGCGCGTAGTGCGGCTGCCTTGGATTCGGCGCCGTCAGCGAGCTCCTCGAAGTACAGGCGCACCGCCCGCTGGCGGGTCTCCTGGTCGTAGGGGCTGATAGCCATGATGTTCCTCCTGCGTTACATCATGCCCTCTCACCAACCCAGGCCGGTTTAAATCGTTTAGCGTCAATTAAGAAGCTAACTACAAGCCCCGTAGGCTTGTTCGGCCAGAATCTTTGTGGGCCACGTATTTTACGGCCATCGAACGCTTCGAGAACGGAGCTTCACTGTCACGGTTTCCCCATCCCTCACCCGTCACTTTACGGTTTTGACGCATTACAGCCTTGTGACTACGCAAAAGATATCCGGGGAGATTCCTAAAAAAATAACGAGGTGCCTCTATACCCGCACGTATGATAAAATGATATGGTGCGCGGGCAATGACTTAATGCGAATGCACACAAGATGGGTGTGGGCAGTCGCAGTCGCCTTGAGGAGAAATAAACATGAGTTTCGCTTCCAGTGGTTCAAATAAACAACGAAGCCGAAAGAAATCTCTAAACCTATTAGCACCAATCCTGGCGGTATTGATGCTGTGCGGGGTGACCCCAGCAGCCCTAAGCCACGCGAACCCAAACGAGGCCAGTCCGCAGTCCACCAATACGGCGACATCTCCGAGCGTTACACCGTCTAGCGCTCAGGCAACAACCGGCTCGTCTGCTAGCTCGGCTCCTAGCAACTCGACGTCTAGCACCCCATCGGCTTCTCCGTCCGCTGTCCAAAGCAGCGACCCGTCTGCTACCCCAACGCCGGTTCCTCTTCAGAGCATGGATATAACCCATCTTCTCGCCAAAAATCCACAACTATTTTTAGACGGCGAAAAGCTGGCTGCCGGCGAAAACGGATATTCCGTACACACGAACACTCCTTATCAACTTCAACTGCATTTCGCTGAGAAGCCGGACGCCACGAACGGTCAAATGCCGAGCGGCATAGATTTGTTCTACAAGTTCCCGGCAGGGCTTCAGGCTTACGCTAACCAAAAGGGTACTTTTACTATCGAGACCAGCGAAGGCCCAGTAGAAGGCAACACATTCGAGGTTAAAAACAACGAGCTGCACGTAAAGCTGGCCAATCACTCTGCCCTGACAGCCTCACAACAAGCCGAGTTTTATGCGTCGGTTGACGTTAAGTTCGCTGCTGACGCTACCGATATTCCGCTATCGCCTGACGTCACTTTGAAAGTAACTATCTCTAATGACCCGAACCTAACCATCACCAAGACAGCAAGCCATGATTTCGCCGCTGGCAAGGTGTTTTACACGCTCGTCGTGAAATCGATTGACACTAACGAAAACGTCGAGATAGCTGACCAAATCACGGGTGAAGACAGTGTGCTGACCTTAGATACCGACCCCAAGAGCATTAAGGTCACATCAAACAACAAGAAAGCACCGAAACCGGGCGTGCCTGTCTTTGAAAATAATGGTTTCAAGCTGATCATCCCGAAGATGACGCACAACGAGCAGGTGACTGTCACCTATTCAGCTTTCGTCGATTACTCCAAGATTGATCCAGCGGTTGGCGGAACCATCAAACAAACGAAGAATGATGCGAAAGTCGTTTCCGATCAGATTCCAGCTCCTAAAGAGACCACCAATAACTTAGAGAGCAAGCTGAAGATTGGCACTATCACTAAGGGTGCCGGCGCAGCTCAAGAGACGGCGCCCAAGTCTGGAATCTACGAGCAGCCCTGGACGCTGAACGTCAACAAGTACTCGAAGCTGAACGTGGCGGGCAATACCGTTAAGGACTCTATACCTCAAGAGTTCCAGAGCATCATGAAGTATTCGGGTGACGGTATAAGAATCGTAGTTAATAAGGGCAAACAGGACGAGGACGGAAACCCTATTGAGGAAACCCGTGAAATCGCCTGGGAAAACCTTAACGCCAACGAGCACGAGTGGTCGTACATGCTGCCCGAAACCGACCCGGCAAACTCTAGCTACGAAATCACCTACACCACCCAGGTCGATGTCACTAAGCAGATTGTGCCCTCCTCGGTGAAGAATGAGGCGTCCAATAAGAATGTCATCACCCCAGAGGGCCCGGACGAGAAGGTGACCGCCCCCAGCAATAGCCTCAACCCGCCGCACATTTTTAATGTCGAAAAGAAAGCGCTTAAGGCAAATAAGGACGAGGTCACCTGGGAGGTCGCCGTCAATGTGGTGCCTCAAGGCTATAAGTCCTTAGTACTGACGGACACTCTTCCCGCAGCTAAGAGTGGCGATAGATCTTTCCAAGACAAGCTGAAAGATACCAACATCACGGTTGAGGGCTTGCTCGACGGCGAAAGCTACACTTTCGCGAAGAACACCGAAAAGCCTGACAGCGGCTTTAGCGTCACATTCTTCCAGGATGCGGAAAAGAACGTGCCTGGCCTAAAGCAAAACACCAAGCTAGATGAACAAGGCAACCCCATCGAGCGTCAGGTCACGGTAACTTTCACCACCACTAATGACCAGGAATGGGTAAAAGCTTACCGCGCAGGTGACGAGATCCTTTACCGTCACATTAATAAGGTGAAAGCCACTGCTAATGGCATTGACCGCACTGCTACAGCAGCCGCCACCCCCGACCCGGAGGGTATCCACAAAACCTTCGGTGGAATAACCTATAGAGAAATCGACGGGGTTAACTACCCGGTATTCAACTATCGACTGCGCTTAGAGGGTCTAGATAAATACCAAGGTGAGGCTTTCAAGATAACTGACAAGTTTGACGCCACGCAGTTGAAGCTGGTTGATGACCCGAAGCCCAATGTGTCAGGCAAGCAGACCCTAAAAATTGAGCAGCAGAATGGCGAGATTACTTTCGAGATGAAGACCGCCGATTTGCCTAAGGATTCATCCGGCAATTTACTCTCGGTTTATTACCTGGATTACTCACTGATTCCAACTAGCCGGGAGGCTCTGGACGCTATCAACACGAACCCAGCGGGTCTACAGGTAAGCAACACTGCCACTTGGGGGCCAGTGACCACCAAGGCAGTAGACGCGGACTACGTTTACGAGCCACTAACGAAAGAGATTGCTGAAAAGCCGACGCTAAGCAATAACTACACGGCTACATTCCGCATCGTTGTGAACTCTGGCGGTTTGGATATTGGTGAGGGTCTCGTCCTTAAAGACGATATGACGAATCTTCGTCTGAAACCAGAAACTTTGACGATGACCCCAGACGATTTCCAGTACCGTCCGGTTTATAAAGACGGCTCACTGACAATGAATATCCCGAATAAGCAAAAAGTCGAGATTACTTATCAGGCGAAAGTCATTGGCGAAGACCTTGTGAACTACAGCAATAAGGTGAGCGTCGGCTCGGAAGAAGCCAAGTCCGAGGGTTCCGTCGCGGTGAGAATTGGTGCTATTGGTTCAGCCGTGAACCCGGGAATCACAATTCACAAACATGACGCCAGTGATTTGACTACGCAACTAGCCGGCGCCAAGTTCGAGCTTTACCGCATTGTTGACGGCGAAGCTCAGCCGGTAGTTGGCAAGCTCACCGAAGATCAAGCCGAGGCTGCACCGTTACGCTTCACCACCGATGAGAACGGCGAAGTCACCATCAAAGGCCACAAGGAAAACCTCGACTGGTCGCTGCTGGTTAGTGATGAGGCAAACACCTACGTCTATCAGTTACGCGAGGTGAAAGCGCCTGAGGGTTACGAACTGTTGCCTGAGCCACTGACTTTCTCAATCACCAAGACACCCACCCAAGATAACGAGGTTTACGACGGCGAAGTGCTTTACTTCCCGAACACCCCGAAGGAAGATGAGCCTAGCCCCGCGCCCAGCGCTACCCCCGGTAAGAACGGCAAACGTTTGCCGAAGACCGGAACCGCTGGCGCGGTGGGTATCGCGGTTGCGGTCGCGGGTATCGGTTTGGGCGCGGCCTTTATATCGCGTCGCCGCTAGCTACCATTGAACAAAGAGCGCTACTGATTTAAGAAAAGTAAATTGCGACGAGCGTACGCGACATTGGCCCCGAGCCTTATAGTTTTGACCTTGAGACCGAAACTCGGGAAAACAAGAATTATCGGACGACCGCTTGGACGGGTAAATACCTACAGGTAACACTGATGTCTATCCCCGTTGGCTCCTCGATTGGCCTAGAGGTTCACCCTGACAATGACCAATTCCTGCGTCTGGACGCGGGCAAAGGCAAGGCCGTAATGGGTGACTCCAAGGACAACCTGACTTTCGAGCAGGAAGTCTCTGACGGTTGGGTAGTTTCGGTGCCTGCCGGCAAGTGGCACGACATCATTAACACTGGCGATGAGCCAATGCAGGTTTACGCCGTATACTCGCCGTCCCACCATGCTAAGGGAATCATCCAGGCAACCGCCGAGCAGGCTGAAAAGGACGAAGAATCCGGCAAGGACGTCCCACCTGAGTGGACGGTGCAGCTCGGCAAATAATCAAGCCAACAACTAACTATCAGCGAATCAGTACTCGCGTGTTGACACGACAGTAACTAACTATCTGCAAACCTTTGAGCGGTGCGCGACATCAACCACCAACACAACTAGCACCTCGTCGTCAATGAGGCACTGAAGCGTCCCAGGCTTTGTCCCTAGGTTTTTGATTTTTTTGAGAGGATTGTTTTATGCCTAGGAAGTATTCGCAAGAGTTTCGCAATCGTGCTGTCGGGTTGGTCTTTGACCGGCTTCGGGATGATCCTGGTGTTTCGAGAGCAGCGATTATTAGTGATACCGGGTTAAAGCTCGGTGTAAGTCGTGGATCATTGCGTCGCTGGGTCGTTTAAGCCGAGATAGGCCAGGGACAAAGACCCGGACTTAGCCGGGAAGAGTCTGCCGAAATAAGGCGTTTGCGTAAGGAAAACGCGGAGCTTAAACGCACTAACGAGATTTTGAAGCTCGCATCGGTTTTTTTCGCGAAAGAACTCGACCACCCCGGGATGAAATGATTGCGTTTATCGATCAGTATCGTGATTGTTTCTCGGTCGAGTTCATTTGCCGGGTTATGAACGAACACACCGTTTGGGTGGCTTTATTACTCCGTGTGGTTACCGGGCGGCAAAGTCAAGAAAAGTGTGTGCCAGGCGATTGAGAAATGCCGTGCTAGTAGAGGAAATCGTGAAGTTTTCGATGATAACTTCCGGGTCTACGGGATTCGTAAAATCTGGCGTGCTATGCGCCGGGCTGGTTGGGATATCGGGCGGGAACAAACTGGCAGACTGATGCGTCTTGCCGGGATTTATGGGGCGCGTAGGGGACGCAGACCAGTTACTACCCCGTCCTTCTAAAGTCCCTGATACGCGCCCGGATCTCGTTAATCGCCAGTTTAGCGCAGGTAGGCCTAACAGGTTGTGGGTAGCAGATATTACCTATGTTCGTACTCTGTCTGGTTTTGTTTATACCGCGTTCGTAACCGATGTGTATTCTCGAAAAATTGTGGGCTGGGCTACCCGGTCATCAATGAAAACCGAGCTACTGCCCCTGCAAGCTCTCGAGCAGGCCATAGCCCTAGCAAAAGACAATCTTGCAGGTCTGGTGCATCATTGCGATCACGGTAGCCAGTACACCTCCATTACCTATAACAACAAACTTACTGATTACGGGATAAAACCTTCTACAGGGACCGTGGGAGACTCCTACGATAACGCCCTGGCAGAGACCGTAAATGGTTTATATAAGAGCGAACTGATCTATTCGCAAACCTGGGAAACCCTGTCCGAGGTCGAGTTCGCCACCATGAACTGGGTTTACTGGTGGAACAATATCCGCCTTCACGAATCCCTGGACTATTCCACACCCGAGGAGGTGATAACCCGATACAATCAAACCCACGCTAAACAACTAGCACCCACATAAGAAGCGGAACAAAACCCGGGACGCTTCAATCTATTAGATCCGCCCTGCGGAACCGCATACTTTTTAGCGACTCGCACACTTTTTAGCGGATAGACATACCTTTTGGCGCTTGCTTCTCTGAACCTTCCGTCAACCTAGGAATCTGGCTAACTGAGCCATGCCGGCGACACCTCAGACAGTTAGACGGTAAAGCCACCAACGCGCGCAACCCAGCCCTGACAAGGCAAAACACCAGATTTCGCAACACGAAAATAGGACGCTCACTTTGTATCAAAATGAGCGTCATAGTGGAGACAAAGACGTCGGATTTGATAACTGTTACGTGAGAACGAGAACCTTCCGCTGAGTAGGAGGTTTTTGTTTTCAAGATCAATTCGGCAAGTTTTGTGGGCCTCATTACCCCATCACGGGTAATTTTCTTCTTTCGGATTCCGAAGCACGTTTTGGCTAGCGGGGGCGATTCTTGCCTTCCGCCAGCTAGTTCAACACTAGGGGGTTCGGACAATGTCAACGAGTTATCTGTCTTCACGTCTTCTTGAATTCAGCTTATCCGTCGGAATCAGGAATGTCATGATCGGCCTTTTTGGCTCTTGATTCAAGCCCTTTAATGGTTTCCAGATAGTCCTTCTCGACCTGTGACGGTGTCTGTACCTGATATTTACGGTACTCAGCAGTTGCCTTGTCAATCGCTTTCTGGTGGCTGACTTTTCCTGCCCCTTGAAGCTGCTGTTGCCCAGTTGCTGCCAGGATATTGTCAAGATGCTCGACGTAGTCACTCATGTACATCGGATGGTGATTCATAGCCTGCACTTCAGCAAAATCGAAGTAACCAGAAACTAGACGATTTAGCACCTTTAATTCGTCTTCCGTCAAATAGTTCTTGGCCACCTTGGTCTCTGCAAGAGTAGGCTGATTGCCCTTGAAAGTCGTTAAACCCATGAAAGGTTTGGCAGCATCGGCTCGGCTATAAATGATTTCCGCCGCTGTGTGCCCGTGGGTAGCGTAATGCAACTTGTTCTGAACCATCTTGAAAAAAGCGACCGATTCCGCGCTCTTCGGGTCATAGTCAACACTAGTTGCGTATAGATCCAGCACTTGTCGGTACATCACTTTCTCCGACGAACGGATATCGCGGATCCGCTCGAGAAGCTCGTACCAATACGATCCACCACCAAGGTTCTTAAGTCGCTCATCATCTAGGGTGAAGCCCTTGATGAGGTACTCTTTCAGTCTCTCGGTTGCCCAACGTCTAAATTGCGTAGCAGTCTTGGATTTAACCCGATATCCCAGGGAAATAATCATGTCTAGGTTGTAGTGAGGCAGCGTCCTCGCCACGTTGCGGCTACCCTCACGGCGAACCTGTCGGAAATCCCGACAGGTTGCCTCCTCATCAAGTTCACCCTCAGCGTAGATGTTTCCAATGTGCTCGACAATGTTAGACCTTGAACTTTGAAAAAGCTCCGCCATCTGCTGCTGCGTAAGCCAAACCGTCTCACCCTCAAGTCGGACCTCGATACGTACAGTGTTCTCTGGGCTCTGGTAGATCAACATCTGTCTATTGGGCTCGTCAGTTCGACTATTGTCTTCTGTGGCCATGACGCTCCCTTCCGCACGAGTGATAAGATCGACCACTAGGCAATTTGCAGTAGCTGGTCAGCAACCGAATCGCAGCGCATTTACCAATAATTGTAGTTTACGAGCCACGGTGTTTTGAGAGACGACAGATCAGGTGGTTTATATCAATTTTTCAACGTGCAATTGGAATTGTCCGAGCGCTGAATATTTCAGCTATTTGATTAGGGCTGGAGAAAAGAGCGGCGTAACTGCGGTTCTGTGGCTACCAAACAACGAGTCAGCTAGAATCAATGAAAGCGGCGTGCTTGACGCCAGTCGTGTTTTTAGCATCAAGGGGTTATGTTCCGATGACTTTGTGATCTCTACTCAGCCCAGCTGAGACGCTACCTATCTACCGTTGCGTCCTGGAGATCATTATGTCTGCAATCAACCTCGATAATATTTCTTTTTCTTACTCATCTGTACCGCTGTTAGATCACATCAGTTTGCATGTCGGTGACGGCGAACGCGCCTGCCTGATCGGGCCCA
This sequence comes from Propionimicrobium sp. BV2F7, assembly GCF_000510445.1. Taxonomy (NCBI): domain Bacteria; kingdom Bacillati; phylum Actinomycetota; class Actinomycetes; order Propionibacteriales; family Propionibacteriaceae; genus Propionimicrobium; species Propionimicrobium sp. BV2F7. The sequence goes on from NZ_AZIS01000004.1 coordinate 166,211, forward strand.
ACGGGTGTGGCAAAACCACGCTGCTTCGCATCGCATCAGGCGACCTAATGCCGGAGACAGGAACAGTCAAATTCGACGGTGTGGAGCCCGAGCTTTTCCGCGTTCCGGTTATTGAAGAATCCAACAGAACGGTCGAAGACTATCTCGATTCTGCACTTAGTTCGCTGCGAACTATTGCTACCCAGTTTTATGCTGCCTCTACCCGACTGGAGAGCGATTTTGCTCCTGGTGAGGTGAGCCGGGAATATGACCGATTGCTTGCCCAAATGACAAGCCTCGACATTTGGACGCTAGATGCTCGGGTCGCTGAGGTTATGGACGGAATCGGTCTAGGGCTATTCATGGGGTCAACGCGTAGTCTGGGCACACTGTCTCCTGGCCAACTCGCTCGCCTTGAACTGGCAGCCACTGTCATCATGAAACCTAAAGCGTTGATTTTAGATGAGCCCACCAACCATCTCGACGGCGAAGCAATCGGCTTCCTTGCAAAAACAATCACTAGCTGGAACGGCCCGGTGCTGATGAGCAGCCATGATCGGGCTTTCATCGAAGACACCGCAACGGTTATTTACGACATGGACACGCAGGTGTGGGATGCGCTGGCTAAAGCTGACGGAAGCGCCAAAGTAAAAGGCCTTTATCGGTGCGTGGGAAACTATTCCAACTATTTATCCGAGAAATCAGAAGCCCAACGCAAATACGCCGATATACATGCACTTCAACAAGCCGAAAAACGTAAGTTACGAAAACACAAGCAGGAAGCCAGAAAGATTGCCTCTGGCGGCGTGCGGCTAGCCAAAGCTGAGGGGAAAGCAAAGAAGTTTTTTGCAGACCGTGCAGCCGCTACGGCTGAACGCAGGATGCGTAACGACGACAAGCGATTACAAGTCTTAGTCGACCAAGAGGTGCGCAAACCTCGTAACTATGACTTGTCGTTCCAGTTTGAACAACCATCAGATCGCGCAGGTATTGCGGTATCCGCCAGGCAAGCAACGGTAAAGCAACGGCTTGCAGCTGTCAATTTCGATCTTGCTTACGGCGAGCACTTGCTTGTCACCGGCCCAAACGGATCTGGGAAAAGTACGTTATTGAACTGGATTTACACCGCACAGCCACCTGTGGAGGCTGAGACAAGCGGGACGATCACGCGCGCCAAACCGGTCATCCTGGTTCCCCAGCGACTACCCAAAGAAAACGACCCTGGTCTTACCACCGATGCCTGGTTCAACGGAATCGGCGAAGCTGGCAAAGGCATCTTGCACCCGTCAATGTGGTTCACGCCCATCTCAGAGCTGTCGGCAGGTAACCAACGACGGGCACAAATCGCAGTGTCGTTTGCCTCGACCCCTGCCATCCTCATCATCGACGAACCAACTAACTACCTCGATCTAGCCTCCATGGAAGCCCTTGAGGAAGCATTAACAAAATGGACGGGCACATTGATCATCGCCAGCCACGACCGGTGGCTCATCAATCACTGGCAAGACAGAAGAATCTGTATCCGCTAACGCGGTCGATTTTTCACACCCCCTTGGGGCGTACTCACTAACGCAAACGCCGACTTATCAAATCCGACGTGAAAGTGGAGCCCCCTGTCAGACTCGAACTGACGACCTTCGCTTTACAAGAGCGGTGCTCTACCAACTGAGCTAAGGAGGCAAACGCATTCGCGAGGTTTAATTCTCGCTTAAAACCGCCGTCAGATCAAGATGACTTGCGGCAGCGCGTCTGTCCAACCCCACTTTCAAAAGATGGCAGGGTACGACCATCAGAAATTGTCGGTGTCCCCGAGTAGCATTTAATGGGTAAGCAATGCCGCACTCAGATAGAGGTTGTTGAGATGTTCAATTGGCTGGGAAGAAGCGTAATCCGCCGCCCGATAACGGTCATAGTGTCTTGGCTGCTGCTGGCCGTGCTCGGCCTGCTTGGCACCTTCTGGGGCTTTGGCCAAGGCGGCCTTTTCGACCGCATGGCAACCACCCAGGTGCTGACTCCCGGCTCCGAGTCTGAGAAAGTCAATCACCTAACTTCGGGCGAAGACAGCCAACAGGCAATCACTTACGTCATAAGTGGGATAGACCTCAAAAATGATCTCCCGGGCCTCGTCGAAGTCATGGCTACCCAACGCGAAAAGATTGCCGACATCGACGGCGTGGCAGAGGTGAAGGATCCCCTAGTCGTTCCAGAGAAACCCGCTCAGCCTCAAACACCGCAACTACCTGCGGGTGTTGACCCAAGTCAGCTAGACCCGTCCCAGCTGCCAGCCGGCGTCGATCCTTCCCAGCTGCCTGCCGGCGTCGACCCGAGCCAGTTGGATCCGTCGCAGCTTCCCGAGGGCACGGTCATACCCGGCATGCCAGACCTGCACTCCCCTGAGAACCAAGCCCTGCTCAGCAAAAAAGGCGACGGTTTCGTCGTCGCAATCACACTCGAGAAAGGCCTCAGCGACGACGCGGCCGAGAAGGCCGATTCGCAAGTGATCTCGTACAGCGACGACCTGCAGTCGGCGCTCCAAGAAAAGGCTCCTGAAGCGAAAGTCCAGGTAGTCGCGCAGAGCGAGATCGAGTCCACGATCATGGGACAGGTCCAATCAGATCTGGTTAAGGGAGAATCTATCGGCCTGCCTGTGGCGCTAATTCTGCTCGTCGTCATTTTCGGTGGCCTGGTAGCCGCGGGTCTGCCGCTCGTCGGTGCGCTCACAGCCATCGGCATCGGCATGGGCATCGTGTGGGCGCTGACGTTCAGCATGGACATCTCCAGCTTCATCCTGAACGTTGTCTCGCTGATCGGCCTGGCGCTGTCCATCGACTACGGCCTGCTGGTGGTCAGCCGGTACCGGGAAGAAATAGCCGAGGAACTCGAGAAGGCGGGATACCCCAGCGACGGCACCACCCTGCCGGAACGCTCGGTGGTTAACGACCTGGTCAAAAAGGCAACATTCACTACGGTCAAGACCGCCGGACGCACAGTCTTCTTCTCCGCAATGACAATCGCCTTCTCAATCGCCGGCCTGCTAGTGTTCAGCTCCAACATTCTGCGGACCATCGGCATCAGCGGCATCGTCGTCACACTGTTCGCAGTTTTCACGGCGATCACCATGGTGCCGGCAATAATCGTTCTGCTCGGAAACCGCTTGGTGAGGCCGTCCATGGTTTCAAAGTTTCCTGGCATCAAACAGCTCATCAAGCTGTTCGGCGACAGCTCGAGCGACCACGGCGCGTTCAGCAAGCTGGCTGAGTTCGTTCACAAGTGGCCGATTCCTATCCTCATCATTGTCGTAGCAATTTTGAGCCTAATGGCCTCCCCCATCGGCGACCTGCGCATGCGCTCGTCGTTCATGGAATATCTGCCAGAAGATTCCGCCTCAAGGATTGCCTACCAAACCATGAACGATAACTACCCGGCCCTCGCCACGCCCGAAATAGAAGTGGTCGTTGAGGCAGCCCCCGAGGACCCGGCGGTTCAGACGGTCAGCGATCAGATCACCAATCGCTACCCCGAGGTTAGCTACATCGTTCCGTCCGCCATCAATGACTCCGACATGACCAAGCTGGCCGTGCACTTAGACGTCGACGACCCCGTCGGCGATCGCGTAGTTGACATCGTCAAGGACATGAGGAATACCGACTTCGAGGATCCCGTGTTAATTGGCGGCGGAGCAGCGATGCAGACGGACTTCGTCGACTCCCTGGGCGATCGAGCGCTATGGGCCGGCCTGATCGTCGTCGCTGCTGTAATGATCCTCCTGTTCCTGATGACGGGCTCCGTGATCGTGCCGCTCAAGGCTCTGATCGTTAACTCGTTCTCGCTCGTCGCATCGCTTGGCGCAACCGTATGGATCTTCCACGGCGGGCACTTCGGAATGCCACAAGTCAATGGTCTAGAGACGTATATCGTGGCGGTGATGATCGCATTCGGCTTCGGCCTGGCGATGGACTACGAAGTGTTCCTGATCGCCCGGATCAAGGAGTACTGGGACGCCGGCTTCGACAACGACACGGCGGTGGAACGCGGCCTGCAGCGCTCCGGGCGAATAATCACGTCCGCTGCGGCCATCATCGTCGCTGTATTCCTCGGCTTCGTCGCGGGCGACATGTTGGCCATCAAGCAGATTGGTGTCGCGCTTGCCATAACGGTCATCGCTGACGCCACGCTGGTGCGGCTGCTGCTGGTGCCAGCCACCATGACCATCATAGGCAAGTGGAACTGGTGGGCGCCGAAACCGCTGCGCAAGCTGCACGAGAGGTTCCACATCGACCACTAATAGTTGCAGAAGCAAACCGCCTGGTCGCGTAGTCGTCTAGGCGGTTTCCTTTGCCTTCTTAGAACCGCGTCGAAAGGCCAAGAATACGATGCCTACCACCAGTGCGATGGCGACGTAGTTAGCCAATTTGCCGTACCACTTCAGGACGGCTACGGCCGGTTCGCCAACCAGTAGACCGAAACCGAAATACGCCAATAGCCAGATCCCAGCTGCGAAAAAATCGAGGATCATGAACTTCTTCCAGTTCATTCCACTGGCGCCGGCCAACACGAAAACCACCGGCATGATTGGCAGCGGAATGGGCACGTATGCGACGAACATGCCGAGCCATCCCAGCTTTTGGGCCCAGCGCTCGGCGCGCGCGTAGTTCTTTCGTGAGCGTTCGGACTGCCCGGCCCAAACCTCGATCATGCCCCGGCCCCAAAGCTTGCCTGCCCACCAGTAGACCCAGTCGAGCTTGATGGACATCAGTGTGCCGAGCAGGATAGGCCAGACCCAGGGCTGGCTGCCGCCAGTGCTTACGACGGAACCGAGAGCGGCCGTGCCGGAGCGGCTACCCATCAAGGCCACCAGCCAAGGCAACCTATCCGGTGACCCGAGCAGCCATGCCCGCAACGGCAGCATGCAAAGCGAAAAAATACCCAGAAAGGCAATCCAACCCATGCAAGCCCAGTCAGACCTGGACGGCTTATACCGCCAAGGCAGCGACGGGTCGTCCCACCATTCGCGTTCTGGTTCGGCACCCTCGACGATTTCTGCCGAGGTTGCCTCGCGCTGTTCAGTGCCGGCATCGTCAACCCGGATTTCGAAAGCCTCACGAGTTATCTCATCGGGGTCCTCCGGGGCTTGGTACTCGATAGCCTCGTCGGCGGCACGCTTGGGTTTTTCTTCGCTCACGCGCAAAACTCTACCCAGAGCAGTCGTGCTCACCCAATAAGCCCACAATCGAAGAGTGGAAATAACTTGACCTGTAAGCGCACAATTGCCTCATGTCCATCAGCGTTTTCGATATGTTCAAGGTCGGCATCGGGCCCTCCAGTTCTCACACGGTTGGGCCGATGGTCGCGGCGACGAGGTTCATCAACGAGCTCGTTGATCTAGGGCTATTTGCCTCAGTTAAGGCAGTAAAGGTGCAGCTTCGCGGGTCGCTTAGCGCAACCGGAAAAGGCCACGGTACCGACGCCGCAGTGCTTGCCGGCCTGGGCGGCGGCTGGCCAGAAATGGTTGACCCAACATGGGTGACAGGCATCGTCGCACAGACTAAGGAAAGTAAGACTCTGGTTTTGGCAAACACCTCCGGAAGCGTGTCTAAGACTATCCCCTTCGACTACGACGGAGACCTCGAATTCGCCTCTTACAACTGCCAAATCCGCGACCCACACCCAAACGCGATGACGCTTTGGGCGTTCGATGAGACCGGAACCGAGCTAGCGCGCAAAAATTTCTATTCGATCGGTGGTGGATTCATCGCAACCGACGAAACCGTCGACAAAAAGACGGCGACCGCAACCGTCGCAGCGAAGATCCCCTACCCGTTCCGAACGGCGTCCGAGCTGCTGGGGCATTGTTCGGCTACGCAGCTTTCCATCGCCCAGCTCGTTTTGGCTAATGAGGCCGCGATCGGACGCGACGAAGCCGAGGTTACGCGCAGGATGCACCGAATCTGGGACGTCATGCACTCGGCTATAGAGAGGGGCTGCAGCACGGAAGGAGTGCTTCCCGGCGGGCTAAAGGTTCGCAGACGCGCTCCCTTGCTAGCTAAGGATCTGCAATCTGAGGAGGCTGATCCGCTATCGGTGATGGATCGAGTGTCTGTGTGGGCGATCGCGGTCAACGAGGAGAACGCTGCAGGCGGCCGGGTGGTGACGGCACCAACCAATGGAGCAGCCGGAATCATCCCTGCGGTGCTGAACTACTCCCGCCAAGCTAAGGCGGTCTTGAGCGTCTGCGACGACCCGATCCGCGATTTCCTGCTCACTGCCGGCGCCATCGGCACTATCTACCAGCAAACCGCGTCAATTTCCGGCGCCGAGGTCGGCTGCCAGGGCGAGGTGGGCGTCGCTAGTTCAATGGCTGCTGCGGGGCTTGCCCAGGTAAGGGGTGGCAGCCCAGAACAGGTCTGCAACGCCGCGGAAATTGGCCTGGAACACCACCTCGGCCTGACCTGCGACCCTGTTGGCGGACTCGTCCAGGTGCCATGTATCGAGCGCAACGCCGTGGGCGCGGTCACGGCGATCACCGCAGCCCGTCTCGCCTTGGCTGGCGACGGGCGTCAACTGGTCAGCCTCGATCAGGTGATGGAGACGATGATGGCGACCGGCTCCGACATGATGAGTAAATACAAGGAGACGTCGACGGGCGGCCTGGCCGTAAGCCTCGCTGAGTGCTAAACCAAATCGCCCACAAACACCACCAAGATCAGCAGGAACCAAAAAGCTCGTAGTCGAATGCTTTGGTTCTCACTAGTTGAAAAATAAATAGTAGGAACCGAAAAGTTCGACTACGAGCTTTTCCGTTCCCGTTGTCCCCAACAGGTTCCGCACATGATACAAACTGCGAAACCACAAAAATTTAGGGCACCGGGACGAATCCCGATGCCCTAAATCTTATTGTCTAATCGATCACTCGATGGTCAGCAGCGGCTGTCCACCCTGGACGGCCTGGCGTACCTCGGCGAGAAGCTTGGTGACAGTGCCAGCCTTGGGGGCTGCGATCTCGGTCTCCATCTTCATAGCCTCGAGCACGACCACAACCTGGCCGGCCTCGACCTTGTCACCCTCGGCAACCTCGAAACGGGCAACCGAACCGGCCAGCGGAGCGGTTACGTCGTTCGGGCCAGCGCCACCAGCGGCGGCAGCTGCGGGAGCGGCAGCCGCCGGAGCAGCACCGCCACCGATCACGATCGGGCCCGGAACCGGACGAACTTCCGGCTCCTGTTCTACGTCGACGACATATTCGTTGCCGTTAACGGTCATCTTGAGACGCATAATTTTCCTCTTTCAAATCTCTTATGCCGACGCCAGCGAATTAGTGCCGGAACGGCCAGCGAACTGGATGGCCTTCACCTTGCCCTTGATGCCCAGGAAGGCTGCGGCGGAAGCCGCGATGACCGCGAGGTCCTCCTCCGGGATCGGCTGTGCAGCCTTGGAATCGGCGAGCTCAGTCTCAAGAGAGGCGATCTTTTCTTGCATTTGCTTTACGAGCTCGAGAAGCTCGTCATCTTTTTTGCTCATCAGCACTCCTAAACCGGCATGATGCCGTGCTTCTTCTCGGGGCGCTGAATCCTCTTCTTAGCAAGAAGTTCGAGCGCGACGAGAATCTCACGACGAGTGTCAGCCGGATCGATGATGTCGTCCACGTAACCGTGTGCTGCGGAGGCAAACGGAGTCGCGAACTCGTCGCGGTACGCCTGCACTACCTCTGCACGCTTGGCCTCCGGATCTTCGGCAGCGGCGATTTCCTTGCGGAAAACAACCGCGGCAGCGCCGTCGGCACCCATAACCGCGATCTCGGCGCTCGGCCAAGCGAACACGCGGTCGGCACCAAGTTCCTTAGAGCACATGGCCAGGTAGGAACCTCCGTACGCCTTGCGCAGGACGATGGTGATCTTCGGGACGGTTGCCTCGGAGTACGCGTACAGCATCTTCGCCCCGTGGCGAATAATGCCGCCGTGCTCCTGAGCGACACCAGGCAGGAAGCCAGGAACATCGACCAGGTTGACGATCGGGATGTTGAACGCGTTGCAGATGTTGATGAAGCGAGCGCCCTTGTCGGAGGCGTTGATGTCGAGAACACCCGACATCACCTTCGGCTGGTTGCAGATGAAGCCAACGGAGCGGCCACCGACACGGCCGAAACCGGTGACGATGTTGCCCGCGTAGCCGGCCTTCACCTCGAGGAAGTCGCCGTGGTCAACGATCTTAGAGATGACGTCACGAACGTCGTAGCCCTTGTTGCCCTCGACGGGAACGATATCGCGCAGCGACTCGTCCGGGTCGGCCGAGTAATCGGGGTTGACGATCGGGGCCTCTTCACGGTTGTTGCTGGGCAGGAAGCTCAGAATCTTCTGGGCGACCAGCAACGCCTGCTCGTCGGTGTCCACAACGAAGTCGTTAACACCAGAAACCTGCTGGTGGGCGTCAGCGCCACCGAGCGCGTCCTGGGTAACTTCCTCGCCGGTGACCTGCTTGATCACACCAGGGCCCGTAATGAACATGTGTGCCTTACGGGTCTGAATGATGAAGTCGGTCAGTGCCGGGCTGTAGACCGCACCACCGGCACACGGGCCGGCGATGATCGAGATCTGCGGGACAACTCCTGACAGCTTGACGTTGGCGTAGAACACCTTGCCGTAGCCGGACAGCGAATCGATGCCCTCCTGAACACGAGCGCCACCCGAGTCGTTAATGAAGACGAACGGGGCGCCAGCCTCCAGAGCGTTCTCCATGGTCTCGGTGACCTTGATGTTGTGCGTCTCGCCAGCGGAACCACCAACGACGGTGAAGTCCTGGCTAGCCAGGAACACCGGACGGCCCATCAGCGAGCCGGCGCCGGTTACGACACCGTCAGCAGGCATATCTGCCTTATCCATGCCGAAAGCCGTGGTGCGGTTACGACGGAACGCGCCGGTCTCGGTGAACGAGCCCGGATCGACGAACTGGTCGATGCGTTCGCGAGCCGTCAGCTTGCCCTTGGCGTGCTGCTTCTCAATGCGCTTTTCGCCGCCGCCCGCCTGCACGGTTGCACGTGCTTCGGTGAGCTCGTCGATGCGCTGCTCCATGCTTTTTTCTTTAGCCATTTACTTCGCCTCTTACGCGGGCTCGACGGAAACGGTGTGCTCGTTGCCGCCGACCTTGACGTTGTAGGTGACAGGACCGGATAGTGCGTTCGCCTGGCCTTCCTGGGCGGCCTTCAGCGCAGCCTCAGAGAGAGCAACCGACTTGGGGCCCTCGTCGCGGTGCTCGAAGAAGGTCGGTGCAACGCCCGGGAACATGGCGTAGGTGAGGACGTCTTCCTCGGTGCCGTTGTAGCCCTCGAGCTTGCTTGCCTCCTCGACCTGCTTTTCCCATTCGGGCTCCAGCAGATCGGCCGGACGGCAGGTGATCGGCTCTTTCTTGTTAACTTCCTGAGCCTTCTTGGCCAGTTCCTCGTTACGAGGAGCGGGCGACTCGCCGTAGTAGCCGAGCATCAGGTCGGCGAACTCTGCAGTCATGTTCTTGTACTCGCCCATCAAGACGTTGAACACGGCCTGGGTGCCAACGATCTGGGAGGACGGGGTAACCAGCGGCGGGTAGCCGGCATCCTTGCGGACAACCGGAACCATTTCCATAACCTCGTCTAGGCGGTCCTCGGCACCCTGAGCGCGCAGCTGCGACTCCATGTTGGAGAGCATGCCGCCAGGAATCTGGGAGCTGAAGATGTTGGTGTTAACCAGCGTCTTGGACTCGAAGTTCTGGTACTTGGGACGAACCTTCTTGAAGTGGTCGCGGACCTTCTTGACGCGGTCGATGTCGACGTCGGTCTCGTAACCGGTACCCTCTAGCATCTCGACGACGGACTCGGTCGGGTTGTGACCCGGGCCAAGCGACATCGAGCTGACTGCTGCGTCGACGACGTCAGCGCCGGCCTCGATGGCCTTCATCAGCGAAACCTGGGTAACGCCGGTGGTGGAGTGGCAGTGGACGTTGATCTGAACGTCCTCACCATAAGTGTCCTTGATGCCCTTGACGATGTCGTATGCCGGCTGCGGCTTCAGCAGTGCGGCCATGTCCTTCAGGCAGATTGAGTCTGCACCCATGTCGAGCAGGCGGCCTGCCAGCTTGACGTAGTTCTCGACGGTGTGAACCGGGGAGACGGTGTAGCAGATGGTGCCTTGAGCGTGCTTGCCGGACTTTTTGACGGCCTTCATAGCGTGCTCAAGGTTGCGGGGGTCGTTCAGTGCGTCGAAGACACGGAAAACGTCCATGCCGTTCTCGGCGGCCTTGTCGACGAAGCGGTCAACAACTTCATCGTTGTAGTGACGGTAGCCCAGCAGGTTCTGGCCACGAAGCAGCATCTGGAGACGGGTGTTCGGCAGCAGCTTGCGGAAAGTGCGCAGGCGCTCCCACGGATCCTCGTTGAGGAAGCGAATGCAGGAGTCGAAGGTTGCTCCGCCCCAGCACTCTGCCGACCAGTAGCCGGCTGCGTCGATGTCGGCGCAAGCGTCGACCATGTCTTCCATTGCCATTCGGGTAGCCATCAGGCTCTGATGGGCGTCGCGAAGCGCGAGCTCGGTGATTCCCACCTTGCGCGGCGCTGCGATCTCAATTTCTCGGTAGCTCATGTCTCCAATCATCTCACGACTTACTCGCAAAAGTGCGACTGGGGGCTGATGTAAAACGGTCCTGCGGCATTACTGCAAGTTATTTCACCTTCGCCGTCAGATTCTGCCTTACCAGCTGATTAGTTCGTTCAGATTGTGAGAAAACATGCATCTTTTTGGGTAAATATTTTCTCGATAACGAGCAACTGCCCCGAAGCCTGGTGTGGCTTCGGGGCAGTCTCTAAAAAAGGTTTACTTAGTTGTTCTTGCCTTCGTAGGAGCAGATGGCAGCAACCTTCTCGCCGGAGCGCGAGTTCGGGTCGAACTCGTACTTGAGGTATTCCTCGAGGAACATCTCAGCGGACTTGATGCCGACAACCTGCTCGCCGATGGCGATCATGTTGGCGTTGTTGCTCAGCACGGCGCGCTGGGCCTGGTAGATGTCGGTGACGCAGGCGCAGTAGGCACCCTTGACCTTGTTCGCGGCGATCGAAACGCCGATGCCGGTACCGCAAACGACGATGCCACGGTCGTACTCGCCTGCTGCGACGGCCTCGGCAACGTCAACTGCAACGTTTGCGTAGATCGGGTCGTCGGAGCCGAAGTCCTTGGTCTCGTGGCCGAGCTCTTCAGCCTTGGCGATCAGGGCCTTCTTGAGGGCCGTTGCGTTCGGGTCGCATCCAAATGCAATCTTCATAATTCTTACCTAACTGTCTAGTTGTTTTCGGGATGACGGTGTTTGCCCCAGAAGCCTTCTGGGCTGAACAGCTTGTCTACAACCTCTTCGGTCTTATTCAGGTCTACCAAGAGGTCTAGAATCGTGGACCTGTTGCGGATGTTCTGAGCCTTGAAGTGGGTTTCGCGGAAGCGGTCCCAATCAATCTTGATCATCTCCGGGTGGTACGGTGCACCGGCCGTCTTGAGCATCTCTTGGATCTCGTGCGGTGTGTAGAGCTGCTTTTTAGCCTTCTCGCGAAGCTCCGGCCAGACCTCCTTGATCTTGGTCAGCCGCTCGCGCAGTGCGTCGCCCTCGAGGTGCTTGACAAGGGTGTTCTCCACGGCTGCGTCGACAATCCGATCGATGTGCCTCGAGCGGACGCGCTTTTCGACCTCCGCAGCGCTAGGAGTGGCTGCGACGATGGCCTCGATTTCGAGGTTATCGACGTCGATCTTGAGGGCCTCTTCCCAAATTGCGCAGGAAGCGACGGTGCCAACACCAACCTTCATGCCGTGAGATAGCGGCGGATCCCAGTCTGTGCCGTGACCCTCCATCTCCCACACGTGGCTGAACTGGTGCCCAGCGCCAGATGCCGGACGCGACGAGTTCGCGGCCTGCATAGCGAAGCCAGAGATGATGTTGGCCTCGGCCAGCTTCTCGATGGCCTCCGGATCGCGGTTTGCGCAACCGGCAGGGTCAGACAGCGAATCGCGAAGCGTCGACTGGGCCAGGCTCCACACGTAGTCGTCGATCGGCTCGACGCCAAGCGCATCCGCCAGAATCCAGTCTGCACCTGCCGGGATCTTCTCGATCAGGTCGCCATAACCGGTTTCGATCAAGCGCATCGGAGAGGCAACCATGGTGTCCAGGTCGGCGACCAGCGCGGCCGGGGCCGGGCAGCTGTGCGTCGACTTGAAACCATCCTCGGAGATGGACGCACCAAAGGCGGCGAAACCATCCACCGACGGAGCGGTGCAGACGTTCATGTACTCGCGGTTCAGCTCGCTGCTGGCCAGCTTGGCCAGGTCGTTCAGCGTGCCGGAAGCCAAGGAGCAGCAGACGACATCGTCGCCCATCGGACGCAGGATCTCGCGCAGCTTCTCCACATTCTCGTAGCCGGCGTAGAGAGTCGGCTTTCCGGGGAAGATGTACGGATCTGCAGCGAACTCGACGCCGGCCTCCTTGAGGGAGGCCACTACCTCGTCACCGCAGGCGCCGAAGGTGTTTTCGTCTGCTACGACGATAACCTTCTTGCCGGGGAAGTTCTTCTTGAACAGTTCACCGGTCTTCTTGTTGGCGCCCTTGCCGAAGGCTATGTCCCGGGTCTGCGTCGCCGTGCTCAGGGCCTTATCAATTAGTTCAGACATGTTTTCCTTACGAAATGTGGTCAACAGTCTTGTGGGTCAGCTCTGCCATCTGCGGCCAAGCGTTCATGTACTGATCAACGAAGAACTTGTACTGCTCGTGACGTTCCATGTTGGGCTCGATCACGTCGGACTCGTGCACCATGTAACGGGCAGCGTCCGGCAGCGACTCGTAGAGGCCAACGCCGACAGCTGCCAGCATGCAGGAGCCGAGAACCACAGCGTCGCCAACCTTGGTCAGGGTGACAGGCTTGCCAGTGACGTCGGCGTACATCTGCATCCAAACCTTCGACTTGGTTGCACCACCACAATAAACCAGCTTCTCGGGGTTGAAGCCGCCGGCCTCCATCACCTTCAGGTTGTGAGCGGTGCCGTAGCAGACACCTTCCATGATGGCGTGGTACATGTGGTCGGCAGTGTGCGACAGCGACAGACCCCAGATGACACCGCGCGCCTTAGAGTCGGTGTACGGGGTTCGGTTGCCCTGGAAGTCCTGGTTGACGATCAGGCCGTCGGAACCAGGGGCAATGTTGGCACAGTTCTTGTCGAGAACCTCGTATACGTTCATGCCTAGACGCTCGGTGGTGGAAGCAATCTCGCGAGCGAAGTTGTCGCGGAACCACTTCAGCACAGAACCGGACGAAACCAGCGAACCCTCAACGGTGTACTGGCCTTCCATGACGGCGTCGGTGTAGCCGCCCATGAAGCCCTTGCCGTAGATCTTGTCCTTGCTCTGGCCACTCATAACCTGCGAGGAGCCAGTGATGATTGCCAGCGAACCCGGGTTTACCACGCCAAGGCCGATCTGGCCGTGCCAGGCGTCTCCGCCACCCTGAACAACCGGGATGCCAGGAGTCAAACCAAGGTCGCTAGCTGCCTTTACTGACAGACCCTCGACGGGCTGACCCAGCGGCAGAACGTCCTCAGGAAGCTTCTCGAACACATCGCCACAGCCGATCTTTTCGAAGAAATCTTCCGGCCAGCCGCCGTAGTCGCGGTTGTAGTACGCACGGACCGATGCGGTGTTCAAGTTGACAGTCCAGCGGCCGGTCAGCTTGAAGGTCAGCCAGTCCGGAGCGTCGACAATGCGGTATGCCTTCTTGTAGATTTCCGGCTCGTTTTCCTTCAGCCAGGCTGCCTTGAATGGGTACCACTCAGCGGTAACCGGCATGGTGCCGCCACCGTTGTACAACTTCGCCCAGCTCTCAGCCTCGTCGCCTCGCTTGGCCTGCTTAATGGCTCGAACGTCCATCCACATGATGGCGTCGCGAAGGGCGTTGCCCTCCTTGTCTAGCGCAACGACGGTCATCGTGGTTGCGTCATAGGAGATGCCCGCGATCTGACGAGCCGGAATACCTGTCTGGTTGAGCACGCGGCTAACGGAGGCCTTCAATGCCTCCCACCAGTCAGTAGGAGACTGCTCTGCCTGACCAGGACGAGGGAAGTTCGTCTTGTATGGAGTGCCTGCGAAACCCAGCGGATTACCACGAAGGTCGAAAATCGCAGCGCGGCAAGATTCCGTACCGAAATCAACGCCTAGAAGGAAGGGGCCTTCGTAACCAGGTAAAGCCATGATGCTTCATCCTTTCAAAAATGTTTTGTAAAACCTTGAAGTTTTTAGTTGTCCTCGGTCCAGCCGAGTTCTTCCCAGGCACTCTGGGGGATCAGCCTGTCTACGCGGTCCAGCAGGTAGGTGGGCTGATCCTTTTCGGGTAGGGCAACGGCTTCCTGCCAGGTGGAGTCACCCGTTAGCGGCATCGCGGACACCATTCCGGCGCGCACGGCCATCTGAATGTCGGTGCCGAGCCTGTCGCCCACCATCATGCAGTGCTTCAGATCGACGTCAAGACCGACGAGGCACTCGTAGAGCATCTCTGGGTTCGGCTTGCCGACGACGATCTGGCACTTGGTCTGTGTACACGCCTCGATAGCAGCGATGATTGAGGCGCAGTCGGGCTCGCCCCGACCGCCCGGGAATGGGCAGTAGCGGTCGGGGTTCGTTGCCACAAGGATGGCCCGCTTGTGGAACCAGATTGCGTCGAAAGCGATCTGGAGCTTCCTGTAGTCGAAAGTGCGGTCGTAGGAGGCGACCACGATGTCGATTTCCTCGGGGTTGTCGCTCAACTTGATGCCAGCATCCTTGAAGGCATTGATGAGTGGCTCCTCCGCGATCGGGAACACGACTGCGTCGGGATGGTGTTCCTTCAGCCAGTTCGTCATAGTGACGACGGTGTTCGCGATCTCGGAGATGTCAGTCGGCAGACCGAGGCGCTCGAGCTTTTCGAGATACAGCTGCGGGTCCTTTGTTGGGTTGTTAGACAGATACCGGATCGGTATGTCACGCCTGCGCAACTCCTCAACCATGCGCGTCACTCCGGGGAGGAGGTGGTCACCGAGGTAGATGGTGCCATCCATGTCGAAGATGTAGGCATCGTAGAACTCGGTAGGGAACTTCAATGGCGCCTGTTGCTGAGTCATTTTTCTCCTATTGGCGTGTTTCTAACTTTTTTATTTGTTTATGCGAGAGCCAGAACGCCCAGGCAGATCAGGGTGTTCATCGGCCAAATTGCGCTTGCCGGGGGGTCAATGTGGGTGTCGCCATTGGCGTAAACCAGACGCTGGGCAACTTCACCCAGGAACGCGGCCAGCATGCCAGCCACAACACCGATGACCAGTGCGGCCCAAACGTTGTTACCAACAACCGGCAGGAACTTCACGGCGGCGAGAGCAGCCGTGATGGTCATGTGGTGAGTAACCGGGAACTTCGAGCCGAGAGGCAGGAAGAAGATGCACAGAGCGGAGATCGCGAACGGCAGGGCCTGAGCGTTAGCCATTACGTGGTCAGCAGCCTCACCCGGAACAGCCTGGTAAGCGTAGTGCGTCAAAGCCAGAGCAGCGCCAGCAGCCATCAGACCAGAGAAAGCGCCGAGGGTGAGGTACTGGCTCGGCTTCTCCTGCCAGCCCAACCAGCACTTCTTGTCGTCGAGCTTGCTAACCCAGTGGAATACAGGCTGCTTGGAGAAGAGCAGACGAGCAACAATGCCCGAAGTCATAACGGTCAGCGCTACCGAGTCGGTGTGAGTACCGAACCAAGGGATGAAGGTGATCGCCTTCTGCAGCAGATAGCCGCAAACGCCAAACACGGCGCCGACGAGAAGAACGTCGGGATGTCCGAGGCCGGCTAGTGGCTGGTTAACATCTCGTCCGTAGCCGGTGTCGGCTGTGAGGAATTTCTTCTTCGCCGCGTATGCAGATGCAGCGGCACCACCAGCGAATGCGACGTGGGGGCCGAACAGCGGGCCGAAGGCCAGGTAGTCGAAGCCCATGGTCGAGCCGGTTGCAAAAGTGATGCCGAAGGCGAGAAGAATCATCACGCCGGTGAAGCCGAACGCGTTGTTACCGCCGATTGCTGCGCCAAAGAAGCCACCAGCGATAGAGGCGATCAGCCCAAATACCGTGATGTTCTCCACGAATTGGACTACAAGATCTGGAGTCATTTTTCCACCTATTCCGAGGGCAGCCACCAACGTTGGCGACCGCGCTTTCAAGAATTTTTTGAGCACCTCAGTTTTTGGTGCTCAACTACTACATATTTAGTTTTCGCTAGCTGATCAGGGACTATCGAGATGTTTTTCGACTTCTATGTCTGGTTACTGCCCTTATTAATCCGGGGTTTACGTTTCGCAACCCGAATTCCCAAAGCAGACTCGGTCTTTAACTCTTGATTGTCCGACTCGGTTTTCAACTAGGTAACAGGTGTTTGCTTCGCGGGCTCAGCCAACTTGCGTCGTCTTTGACCGCTTTACAGAACCTTCCATGGATCCATCAAGCAACACACGCAATGTTAAAATTAACATACCGGCTGATAAAAAGAACAAACATGAGCGATTCCGCGAGCTCTGTTTTCGTAGCCCACACCGAATCCCCTAGCCGGGGTCAGCGATCAACAAATGTGTATGCGCCGCCAGCAAGTGTTCAGTCACGGCAACTTCGTCACCACCAGGCCTTTCGATAAATCGAACCCGTCAACTAATGCATGGAAGACTACACCGATTGAACCATTTCCCGCTCTTAGTAGCTCAAGATTTAACTGCTGACAAACCAGTTTTCTCCTGCCCTGCGGACCATCACAACAATCTAACCAAGCAAGCGGCTCGCGCTTTTTCTCATTCAGGGAAAATTTTTCCGCACGTTTGACTCAAGCAATAGTTCTACCGATCCGCACAAAAACACAAAAGCTGTGGATAACTTCTCGAGCAATCGAGTTTCGATGACACGATTGCCTCATGAGCGAACAAGTTATACGACCAAACTGGGCAAACACGAACGCGCTGCTCAGCGACTATTACGACACGGAGTGGGGCAATCCCATTTTCGACGAACGAGGCATTTATGAGCGAATTTGTCTGGAGTCTTTCCAGGCAGGCTTGTCTTGGCTGACTGTCCTAAAGAAGAGACCGGCGTTCAGAAAGCACTTCAACAACTTCGACCCAGAGATAGTCGCCGAATTCGGCGAGCCAGAAATTGCGCAGATGCTGGCGGACCCAGAAATCATTCGCAACCGCCCGAAAATCAACGCCGCAATAGCCAACGCGCAGGCAACCTTGGCCTTGCGCGAAAGCCAGCCGCTGCCCTACCTCGTCTGGTCTTTTCGCCCCGAAGAAACGAAGACGCCTTCGACAAGCGAAGACGTTCCGACTCAAACGCCTGAATCCGTCGCACTCAGCAAACGATTGAAGAAGGAGGGATTTAAGTTCGTCGGACCGAGCACGGCATACGCGCTGATGCAGGCCATAGGCATGGTTGACGATCACCCGGCCGATTCGCCCAGGCGCGGAACATCGGGCGTGTTCGATGAAAATGGCCGGGCGGTCGACGTCACAGAGAGTATCCGACTGGCCAATCCGGGCCTGCCCGAGGCCGCTTTATATAGGTGATACTAACTAGTCACCAGGCGGACATCGCGGGGCGGGTCTGTGCTCGAAGGTTAGTCTGAAACGACAAGTTTCTTAGGAGGAATTGATGCCGAAACTGCGTTCGCAAACCACAATGGAGGGCCGTCTGATGGCAGGCGCCAGGGCTCTTTGGCGTGCCACCGGAATGACCGACAATGACTTTGGCAAGCCGATTATTGCGATCGCTAACTCCTTCACCCAGTTCGTACCTGGCCACGTCGGCCTACGCAACGTCGGCAAAGTAGTGGCAGACGCGGTCGCAGAGGCCGGCGGTGTTGCGCGAGAGTTCAACACCATCGCCATCGACGACGGCATCGCAATGGGCCACGACGGCATGCTTTACTCGCTGCCCAGCCGCGAGATCATCGCAGACAGCGTCGAATACATGGTCAATGCGCACAAAGCGGATGCCCTGGTCTGCATCAGCAACTGTGACAAGATCACCCCCGGAATGCTGATTGCCACGATGCGCCTGAACATTCCGACCATCTTCGTCTCTGGCGGCGCCATGGAGGCCGGCAAGCCGATGACCTATGACGACGGCTCTACCAACAAGGGCCTCGACCTCATCGACCCAATGATGGCATCGGTTAGCAACGATATTTCTGACGACGAAATCGCCCGCATGGAGAGGCTCGCTTGCCCCACCTGCGGTTCCTGCTCGGGCATGTTCACCGCCAACTCGATGAACTGTCTGACTGAGGCCCTCGGTCTCTCGCTGCCGGGCAATGGCACCACGCTGGCCACTCACGCTTGGCGCAAGGAACTGTTCATCGAAGCTGGTAAACGGATCGTTTCGATGTGCAAGCGCTACTACGACGAAGATGACGAATCGGTGCTGCCGCGATCCATCGCCACCTTTGAGGCTTTCACGAACGCCATGACCATGGACATCGCGATGGGCGGTTCGACGAACACGATTCTCCACCTGCTGGCCACCGCCCAGGAGGCCCGCGTCGACTTCACGCAGGACAACATCGACGAACTCAGCCTGCACGTCCCGTGCCTCTGCAAGGTTGCCCCGAACTCCAAGCAATACTGGATCGAGGACGTCCACCGCGCAGGCGGCATTCCTGCGATCCTCGGCGAGCTAAACCGCGCAGGATTGCTGAAGAAGAACGTCCACTCCGTCCACCACGACAGCCTGCAGTCGTTCCTTGACGATTGGGACATTCGCGGCGGCAAGGCAATCGACGCCGCCAACAGGCTGTTCCACGCGGCGCCCGGTGGCGTCCGCACCACCGAGATGTTCTCCACCGAGAACACCTGGGAGACGCTGGACACCGACTCCGAAAACGGCTGCATCCGGTCCGTCGAGCACGCCTACACGAAGGATGGTGGCCTCGCAGTGCTGAAGGGCAACCTAGCTGTCGACGGCTGCGTCGTGAAGACCGCGGGCGTGCCAGAGCATCAGTGGGTGTTCTCTGGCCCGGCCAAGGTTACGGAGTCTCAAGAGGAAGCTGTTGACGCCATCCTCAACGGCGGTATCGAGGCCGGCGACGTCGTCGTCGTGCGCTACGAAGGCCCGAAGGGCGGCCCGGGCATGCAAGAGATGCTCTACCCCACCAGCTACCTGAAGGGCGTCGGGCTCGGCCCGAAATGCGCGCTGATCACCGACGGACGATTCTCCGGCGGCTCCAGCGGCCTTTCGCTTGGCCACATCAGCCCGGAGGCTGCTTCGGGTGGCAACATTGGTCTTGTTCGCGACGGCGACATCATCACGATCAATATCCCCGATCGTTCGATCAACGTCGAGGTATCCGACGAGGAGCTCGCTAAGCGTCGAGCCGAACAGGACAAGATTGGCTGGAAGCCCGCCAAGCGCGACCGCGTCGTCAGCAATTCGCTGAAGGTATTCGCGCTGCTCGCCCAAAGCGCCGACAAGGGTGCGGCTCGCCGCCAGCTTTAAGCAAGAAACTTAGCGGGAACCGAAAACTTCCGACTCGAAGGTTCCCGCTAAATCTTTTCAATCAGCGAAAACCAAAAGCTTCGCAATAAAGTGTTTTTAGGTTCTCCGTTTTTGTTACGCAGGTTTGATCTCGCCAGAGCCTCTGATCTGGAACCCGGTTGGCACGGTTATCGTCTCCGCTGGGCCATCAATGTCGCCGCCTAGCCTTGCAAAGAGACGCTCTGCAGCAATCCGTCCGATCCGCTCGGGGTCTTGTGTGATGGCGGTTAGCCCGATCTTGAACAGTTCGGCGTGTGGCAGATCGTCGAAAGAGACGACCGCGATTTGTTCGTCCATGTTCAGGTCTTTTAGCGCCCGCAGCACGCCTGCGGTCAGATTGTTCTGCGCAGAGAAAAACGCGGTGGGCGGCTCTGGACCGGTCAACAGCTCGTGTGCCGACATTCGGGCGGCCTCCTCGCCGGGCAGGTTTGACCTGACCAGTCCTGGCGCTATCTCGACGCCCGACTCCCCCATCGCCCGTTCGAACCCCGCGCGACGAATCTGCGCGGTTTCGATAACGTCCCTGTCACCAAGAAAAGCGATGCGACGATGCCCGCCGCTGATCAGATGTCTGGTGGCGCGTAGGGCACCCTGGAAGTTGTCGGAGACGACAGCGTCAACGTCTAGCCCGTGCGGTTGGCGGTCGAAGGCAATGACGGGACGGTCACCCATCAGGTCGGCCAGCCACTTTTGACTCTTGCCTAGCGGCGAAAAAACCAGCCCATCGATTTGCCGGTTAACCAGCACCTGAGCCCTCTGTTTCGTCAGATTCGGGTCGTCGTTTGAACTTAGCGCCAGCACCGTCGACGAATGCTCGGCGGCGACCTCTTCTAGTGCCGCGTGGATCTTTGCGTCGAACGGGTTGGCCACCGAAGAAACCAATAGCCCGACCGTCCTGGAACGCCTGTCCGTCCTGCGCAACGCCTGCGCTTGGGGGTCGACGCGGTAGCCGGTTTTGTTTATCGCGTCCTTCACTGCCTCGGCAGTTTGCTCAGCAACGCCCGGTTCACCATTGACCACTCGTGAGACTGTCTTGAGACTGACACCAGCCAAAGCGGCAACTTCCCTCATCGTCACCCGCTTGTTTTTCATGTGATCAAGTATGCCAGATTTTTTTGGCAACCTTTGCAACTCCATTGCGCAGCGCCATTTTGTCCAATAATGTCCAGTTTATAGACAACGTTGTCAAGAGGCACCGTTATCGAACTCAAATCCACTTATCTGCGGAAAACTCTCACCGCGAAAGGCGAACCATGACGAGTGAAGTACAACAACCTGCAAAGACAGGTGTGACCGCAATAGTCATCCGTAGCGCACTTGTCGCCTCCATCGGCGGCCTGATCTTCGGCTTCGACACCGCTGTTATCTCTGGCACAACGAAAGCGCTGGAACGCGTCTTTACCCTGGACAGCTTCGGGCTCGGCATTGCCGTATCCAGCGCAACTATCGGAACTATCTTCGGGGCGGTTTTCGCCGGCTCGCTAGCCGACCGCTTCGGACGCAAAAAGATGCTGTTCGCGATCGGCGCACTTTTCATGATCGGTGCGCTCGGCACCGCACTGACCCCGGCATCTGCTTACTGGTTTTTCCTCCTTTGCCGAGTGCTTGGCGGCATTGGCGTCGGCATGTCTAGCGTCTGCGCACCGATCTACACCGCAGAGATCGCCCCGGCCGCCCAGCGAGGTCGTCTCGTTGGCCTCGTCCAATTCAACATCGTGCTGGGCATCCTCGTTGCTTACGCCTCCAACGCAATCATTCGCGCGATCGTCAATAACCCGGACGCGTGGCGTTGGATGCTAGGCGTAATGGCCGCCCCGTCGGCAATCTTCCTGATTCTGCTGTTCAGCGTCCCCGAGACGCCACGCTGGCTGATGAGCCAAAACCGCGAAGACGAGGCAATCGAGATCAGTCGTCGCCTGTGCCGCACCGAGGAGGAATCCGACGCAGAGATCCAGGACATCAAGGTTCAGCTCGTCGCCGACTCCAAGAACAAGAAGGTACCCTTCTTCACCAAGCGCTACCGCAAAGTAATTCTGCTCGCGATCGCCATCGCCGCTTTCAACCAGCTCTCCGGAATCAACGCGATTCTGTACTACGCACCGATGGTCATGCAGCAGGCCGGCGCCGGAGAGGACATCTCTTACCTGATGTCCATTGCCGTCGGTTTCATGAACCTAATCGCCACCATGACCGCTCTGACCGTCATCGACAAGCTCGGTCGCCGCACACTGATGTTCGTGGGCTCCATCGGCTACCTAATCAGCCTCGGGTTCCTAGCTGGCGTCATGTTCGTCTACGAGGGCAACTTCACTTCCACGTCGTCCATTCTGGTTCTGGTTGGTCTGATGGTGTTCATCGCCGCCCACGCTTTCGGCCAGGGTTCCGTCATCTGGGTGTTCATCTCGGAGATTTTCCCAAATCAGGTTCGCGGTCGAGGCCAGTCGCTGGGCTCCACCACCCACTGGATTTTCGCGGCTATCACCTCATTCGCGTTCCCATCTATGATCGAATTGCTCGGCGGAGGATTCAGCTTCCTCATCTTCTTCGCGTGCATGGCTTGCCAGCTGATTTGGGTTTTGAAGATCATGCCTGAGACCAAGGGCGTGCCTCTAGAAGAGATGGCCGACAAACTCGGCATCGAAAAGTAAGGTTTTGAAAATTATGACTAATAGCACCCAACCTGTTCTCTGTCTCGGCGAGGCGCTGATCGACGTCATCTCGCGCAAGGACGCGGAAGTCGAGGAGCATGTCGGCGGAAGCCCCCTTAACGTGGCGTGCGGAATCGCGCAGCTCGGCCACCCCACTTTGATGGGCTCGTGGTTTGGCGAGGACCAGCGTGGACGCATGATCGAAAGGCACCTGGTTAACGCCAATGTTTCGGTTGTCGAGGGCAGCAACAAGGCCAAAAAGACACCAATCGCCGACGCCCAGGTCGACGAGAACGGTCAGGCCACCTACGAGTTCGATCTGGACTGGCAGGTACCGTCGTTACCAAGTGCCGACGAGGTCTCGCACCTACATATCGGCAGCTTCTCGGCGACTCTTGCCCCGGGCGCTGCTGACGTCAAGAAGGCCGTCGATAACTCCACCGGCACCGTCAGCTACGACCCGAACGCCCGCCCTTCCATTATGGGCAGCCCAGAAGACGTCGTGCCGCTGGTAGAAGAGTTGATCAGCGAATCAGACCTGGTGAAGGCGTCCGACGAGGACATCGCCTGGTTCTATGGCGAAGAGACCCCCATCGAGGAGGTCATGAGGCGCTGGCTCTCGCTTGGTGCGAGCATGGTGGTCGCAACCCGCGGCCCGTGGGGCGCATACGCGAAGATCGCCAGCGACCGAGACATGTTGGTCGTCGACCCGTTAACTGTCGATATCGGCGACACGGTTGGTGCCGGGGACTCCTTCATGGCTGGCCTGATTTCTGGCCTGCTCGATGCGGGACTGCTGGGCGGTGCCGACGCTAAGGAACGCCTGCGCAACGCCAGGCTTTCCGACATCCGCGGCGCGCTACACCGTGCGGTCATCACCTCTGGGATAACCGTCAGCCGAGCCGGCGCCTACGCTCCAACCATGGATGAGGTTGAGAAGGTTCGCTCGGTTGATCCACTGCTCTAGAGCGGGCTTAACAGCAAATTCGGCGGCTTAATCGGTAGCATTGAATTTGAATGCGGCGATAAGTCGAGGGGTGGGCGAATGCTCAAGAGAAGTTGGATAAATAAAAAGACACTGCTGGCCAGTGGCGTCCTAGTGGGCGCCATTGTGCTGGCAGTTCTTTTTTCGTCGACAATTTTCAAAACCGTCGAGGTCGACTCGACGCCCGAGAATGGTCTTAATCTCTTCCCGACTCCGGTGGCGAAGATCTCGTCAGCCCCTAAGGTATGCCACAGCAAGACGATTGCTGCAGCCCCGAAAGATATCGAGGAGAAACTCGAAAAGATCGCGAAGGACCACAATGTCACCCTGGAGGCTGCCTGGCTGGATCCGGAGAAGGGCGTTGTAAGGATCGGATCTGAGGACAACCTGCCCGCCTGGTCGACGATTAAAGTTCCGATTGCCCTAACCGCCACGAGAATGGGCAAGGGCGAGGAGCTAACCCAGCCGATATCCACGGCAATTCGGGTTTCCGACAACGACACGGCCACAGCCATCTTCGAGGCCTTAGCGCCATCACACTTCGAACGCCTACAGCTGGTGGACGAAACGCTGCAGTCTTGCGGCGACGAAACCACCAAACTGAACGGCGAGGCGTTCGGCATGACGCTCTGGGACGTCGCAGATCAGGTGCAATTCTTGTCTAAGATGCCCTGCGTCGATAACTCAGACCAGGTGATCGAGGACATGTCCAACATCACTGAAGGCCAGCGTTGGGGCATCGGAAAAGCCCCAAATCCGTCGTTCAAAGGCGGCTGGGGCGACGCTAACGGCGTCCATACCGTCCGCCAGATGGGCTGGTTCACTAAGGAAAACGGCGAACGCGTAATCCTCGCGATCGCGACCATCTCACCCGATCAGGCGAGCGGGCAAGATGCGATAACCGAGATGGTTAAGGAATTTAACGCTTAATCCACACGACGGCGTTGTTACCGCCCGTGCAGATCGCCACCCCATCGGATGTGCTGCACGACATCGTGTAGTTCTTCTCAGTGGTTGGGCTGTAAACCTCTATCTCGCCGTCACCGTGACGATCGAATTCGCTGAACACGTTGTCGGCGAACGGGCAGCTGGTGACGTCATTTACCATGATGCTGCTACTGCAAGATTTGGTGGCGCCCGTCGGCGGCCAATCAATGCGGCGAGTGACGGTCACTGTCGGCTCCGGATCCACCGTCACAGTGGTTTTTGCGCTAGCCGAGGGCACGTTCGCCGGTGAGGACTTCTGGTCGGAGTCAAAAAATCCGAATGCCATGAACCCCAGCAGGGCAATGATGGCAATAGAGACGATCACGATCAGAGCGATCAGAATGCCGTTGCCACCCTTCTTCTTCTGGCCGTTGCCTGGGCCGTACTGCCCTGGATACTGCGGAGGATACTGGCCAGCCTGGAACTGTTGGTTTTGCGGCGGGTAGTGACCCTGCGGCTGCCCACGAAACTGTCCCTGGGGCTGGCCGTAATAGGGGCCGTAATGTTGCGGCTGACCCTGCTGAGGGTAAGGCTGGTTTGGGGGCAAGTAAGGGTTTGGTTGATTCTGAAACTGCGGGGGCATCGGTTGGTTGTACTGGCCTTTATTTCCATTTCCCTGCGGAAAATTCTGTTGTTCGTTGGCCATGGTTATCTCCAAACTCCCGATGCCGATAATCTGTTCAGTATGGTAACAAAAGCAACCCGACACCAGGATATCCATGCGCGATAAATCAAAGCTACTGGCTGTGCTTGTCCTGCTATTGGTGGCCCTTTTGGGGTTGCTGCTTTTCGTGTCCTCGAAGCATATAAAACCAGAACGGGTTGAGCCGACGCCCGCTTCTCGCTACGAAACCGCTTCTGCGCAAACTAAAGAACCTGATCCGACCCAGGTGATCGCGTGCGATTCGACGCCGCTGCACTCACCGTCGAACAAGAACCTGACGTCCGCCATCCAAAGCATCGCCGCAGACCGGGGTGTGATGATCGAGGCTGCCTGGCTTCGGGAAGATGGTTCCGTCGAGCGGATCGGCGGCCAGGAGACTCTCCCTGCTTGGTCGACGGCTAAGGTGCCACTCGCGTTAGCCGCTACGGATGCGGGGCTAGGAGGTCAGCTCTCGGCCCAGATCTCTTTGGCGCTGCGGGAGTCCGACAACGAGGCTGCGGACGCGGTCTGGAACAACCTAGGAACAACCGACGCTGAACGAGCCAACGCGGTTACACAGGTTTTTAGGACAGCCGGCGACGACACAACGGTTCCCAGCTATCGTATCCGGGCCGGATTCAGTGTTTTCGGCCAGACCGAGTGGGACGTCCACAACCAGGTGGATTTTTTGAAAAAGATGCCCTGCCTGACCGGCTCGGGACAAGTGATCGAGGACATGTCGAACGTATCTCCTGGTCAGCGCTGGGGACTGGGCACGCTGCCAGATGCCGTTTTCAAGGGCGGTTGGGGTCCCGACCAATACGGCTACGTCGTGCGGCAGCTCGGTTGGTACACCGGCGCAGAAGGACGCGTTCCCATCGCATTCGCAGTTCGCGCGGCAGATTTCGGGCAGGGACAATCCGTGCTCAACCAGATCGCTGCCGCCCTAGAGGCAAGCTAGCCGTTGTAGGCGACGCCTGCCTCGACGAATTCGTCGGCGAGCTCGGCCAGATTCTCCGGATGAATGGGTGCAGAAAGGCTACCCAGAACCGACGTGGTGAAGCCAGCCTTTGCCGCATCCAGTGCGGTTTGGCGAACGCAGTAATCCGTCGCGATTCCGCAAACGTCGACGTCCTCGACGCCGTGCTCCCTCAACCAATCTTCCAGGCCCTGTCCCTCTGACGTGCCGCCGATTGTTCCCTCGAAGCCGGAATACGCGGCTTCGTACGATCCCTTGTCAAAAACCGCCTCGAAACCGAAACCGCGGATGGCCTCGTGCAGCTGCTGACCGTCGGTACCCACGACGCAGTGCGGGGGCCAGCTATCGACAAAATCCGGGTTGTCTGAGAAGTGCGAACCAGGGTCGATGTGGTGATCGCGGGTTGCCACCACGTGATCGTAGTCCTGCAACTCGAGCATCTTCGCTAACTTCTCTGCCACATCATTGCCGCCGCCAACTCCCAGCGAACCGCCCTCACAAAAATCGACCTGGACGTCCACAACAATCAACGCATTAGACATTTTTCCTCGCTAAAAAATCTGCTCGAGCCCGAAAGCCAGCGAGCCGTAAAAACAATTAGATACGCAAAAGGCGAGGCCCGCGAAACGAACCTCGCCTTTTAGCGAATTATTTACTTAACGCTGGTGCCAGCGGAACCCAGCTGCTGGCAGGACTCGATAACGCGATCGACCATACCCTTCTCAGCTGCACGGCCCCACGAACGCGGGTCGTACATCTTCTTGTTGCCGACCTCGCCGTCGATCTTCAGAACACCGTCGTAGTTCTTGAACATGTGCTCAACAACCGGACGGGTGAAGGCGTACTGGGTGTCGGTATCGACGTTCATCTTGATGACGCCGTAGCTAACAGCCTCTGCGATCTCCTGGTCGGTGGAGCCGGAGCCACCGTGGAAGACCAGGTCGAACGGACGATCCTTGCCGTACTTCTTCGCGCAGGCGTCCTGGATCTCCTTCAAGATGGACGGGCGCAGCTTAACGTTGCCCGGCTTGTAAACGCCGTGAACGTTACCGAAGGTCAGAGCGGTGATGTAGCGGCCGTGCTCGCCAAGACCCAGCGCGTCGATGGTGTCGAAGCCATCCTGCGGAGAGGTGTACAGCTTGTCGTTGATCTCGCCAACAACGCCGTCTTCCTCGCCACCAACAGCGCCAACCTCGATCTCGAGGATCTGCTTGGCCTTGGAGGTTCGGGCCAACAGCTCACGGGCGATTTCCAGGTTCTCCTTTAGCGGAATGGCGGAGCCGTCCCACATGTGGGAGTTGAATAGCGGGTCCTCGCCGCGGTCGACGCGCTCCTGCGAGATGGCGATCAGCGGGTTGACGTACTTGTCCAGCTTCTCTTTCTGGCAGTGGTCGGTGTGCAGGGCGATGTTGACGTTGTAGTGCTTGGCTACAACGCGGGCGTATTCGGCAAGAGCAACAGCGCCGGTGACCATGTCCTTGATGTTCGAGCCGGAAGCATATTCAGCGCCGCCAGTCGAAATCTGGATGATGCCGTCAGACTCTGCCTCGGCGAAACCGCGGATGGCCGCGTTCAGAGTCTGCGAAGATGTAATGTTGATCGCCGGGTATGCGAAGCCTTTTTCCTTCGCACGGTCAATCATCTCTTCATAAACTTCAGGAGTAGCAATACCCATTGCTTCTTCTTTCTACTAGTTGTTTTCTAACCAAATGCTAGCTGCATGCAGCAATCATTCATCAGGATCTATTTTGTTGTAAGTCTCTCAAACACCGTGTCCCTCACCAGAGTTCGTCCACTTGACTGAGATCCATACCAAAACGGCCCCTAGAGTTGGCGCGGAGGATGCCGTCGATAATCTCGGGGTTTGCATCCAAAAAGATGATCGGAAAGCTGCGTCGCCCGTCTTGCCATTCGAAAACAAGGTTCGGGCCCGGGTTGAATCGCTTATCGACGGCTTTCACCAATTTGATCGATGAAAATCGGATTTTCTCACCGCTTGGAAACGCGACGCCCTCGTTGTCCAGCAGGAAAGCTGGCCCGGGGATGATGGACTTGGCCACGCTTCGCGCCCTCGCCATTTTCATGACCGACACAAGCGCCATCACCATCGAGTAGCAAAGCCCCGCGATGAGAATCCAGAAAAACAGTTCGTCCGATTTCGGCTTCCAAATGAAATAGAAGACGATAGTCAACACGATGCTGACGGCCAGCGAGATTAGTCTGCTGTTCATTTTCGAGCGCATATCAGCTGCCCGCTCGGCCATGTTTTTCTGCGTGAAACTAACCGAAAAACCAGGCATTTGGGCGGGCCGCGCCAAGCGCTCACGCATCAATGTCTGGCTCATGTCACCTAGCTTACCCTGTTTGACGTTTGCACCGAGAGGCAGGTTGCCTACGCGAGCGCCGCAGCCATCTTTTCAATGATTTGCTCCAACACCGGACGCGGAGTGCCGAAGCAAAGCCTTAGCCAGCCCTTGCCGACGTCTCCGCATTCTGCGCCATCGGTAAGCGCGACACCCGCCTTCAAGAAGTGTTGGCGCGGATCTTCCAGGCCAAGGCCGCGGACGTCGAGCCAGGCTAGGAATGTGGATTGCGGAGCGATCATCTTCACGCCGGGCAGCTTCTTCTCCACCGCTTCAATCAGATAGTCACGATTTCCACGAAGGTAGTCGACTAGATCGTCGAGCCACTCTTCGCCGTCGCGATAAGCGGAGATCGCCGCTACGACACCGATTGGCGCGGACTCGTGGATTATGCCGTGACCCTGGCTGGTCATCCACCTCTGCTGCTCGTCGTTGGTGACGACCAGCTGGGCGCATTTGAGCCCCGCAGTGTTGAACGCTTTGGAGGCGGACAGCGCAGTGACGGTGTGCTGGGCTGCGCTCTGGCTGGTGGACGCGTACGGCACATGATTGCCGTCGAGCACCAGGGGTGCGTGGATCTCGTCGCTGAATACCCAACCGTTGTGGGCGTCGACGATCTTCGTGATCTTACCCATCTCTCCAGCCGTGACGACCTTGCCGATGGGGTTGTGCGGGTTACATAGAATCAGCACGTTACCGCCGTCTTTGAAGGCCTGATCGATGGACTCGAAATCAAATTCCCATGAATCTTCGGTTTGGATCATCGGGACCTGAATCAGCTCGCGTCCGCAGACACCAGGGATGTCGACGAACGGCATGTAACAGGGCGTCGGGACGATGACTTTGCCGTCGGGCACCAGATAACTGAGCATCATGGTCAAGCCGGTCAGCACATCGGGCAGCCAATGCACACGCTCGGCAGGCACGCTCCAGCCGTACCGTTTATCCAGCCATTGCGCGGTGGCCACTTTGAGTTCTTTGCGCATGTTCATCGGCGCGTAACCGGTCATCTCTTTATCGATGAAATCCACAACCGCCTTACGCACCGGCGCGGCCAGACCGAAATCAGACTCGGCCACCCAAGCGCCGTCAGCTGGCTGGAACGCCGTCCACTTCAGGCTGCCCGCCTCTTGAAGTTCTTGGGCGTCCCTGGCATCCGCGCGCTCGGCGAATGTTCCTGGACGCTGGCTAACCGGCACAAAATTCTTAGTCATGACTTCTCTTTTTTCCGTACTGCCACTGTTTCGACCATTCGTACATGGCTACGGCGGCCGCGGCGCCCGCATTCATCGAACGGGTGGAACCGTACTGGGTGATTGCCACGAGACGCTCGCAGGCGGCGAGCATCTCGTCGGTGAGCCCAGGACCTTCCGAGCCGAAGACCAGACAGCAGCGCTCGGGAAGTTGCGCTTCTTCGAGCGGCACGTACCCCGGCAGATTGTCGACGCCGATTAGGGTCAGAGAATTCTGTTTACAGAACTCCACGAGCGCGTTCTCGTCAGGAGCGTGGTGAACATGGATATATCTGTCGGTAACCATTGCCCCGCGCTTGTTCCAGCGGCGCTTGCCAACCACGTGCACGCTAGAGACGTTGAACGCATTGGCAGTTCGCACGATGGAACCGATATTGAAGTCGTGCTGCCAGTTCTGAATGGCGATATGCAGCTCGGCGGGCGCCCACTTATCGCGTTGGGCGTCCAACTCGGCGACGATGGCGTCCATCTTCCAATAGCGGAACCGATCGATTACGTTCCGGTGGTCGCCCTCTGCTAGCAGCTCCGGGTCTAACCGCTCGTCGTCGGGCCATGGACCCTCGTACGGGCCCACCCCGACCGTGGGAGCGGTCGGGTCAATTGGCTTCTTGTCTTCTTCAGAACTCACTTTTCGGGATCGACCTGCCCGTACGGGTTGGTGCCGCTGGCCGGTGGCTGCTTGTATTCGACCGGATCGGGAGCGGGAGCCTGAGAGCCGAACTGATCAGCGCTGTAGCCGGTCTGCGGATTGGTGCCTTGATCGATTACAGGTGACGAATTAGCGCCTGGGAAGCTGAAACCCTGTTCCTTGCTCATGGTGCTGCGGTCTTGGCCGGTGTAGCTGGGCAACTCGCCGGAGTTCCTGGATTCGTCGGTGACAGCATGATCTTGCACGGAGCGGTTGCCGAAGTCGACCGTCGGGGCCTGGCGAACGTTGGTGTCGCGAACCTCGAAGTAGCCGGCCTCCTTGAACCCACCCATGTTGGCCAGGATGTTATTCGGGAAAGACTGGATCTTGGTGTTATAGCTGCTGACAACAGCGTTGTAGTAACGCCTGCCGTTAGCGATGCGGTCTTCCGTCTCCTCCAGCTGGCTAGCGAGCTGACGGAAGCCAGCATCCGCACGCAGCTGCGGGTAGGCCTCAGCGGTGGCGATCAACTTGTGCAGGACGCCGGTCAGCTGATTCTCTGCCGCAGCACGCTGCTCGCCACTGGCTCCCGCCTGTGCTGACTGGTACGCGTTGTTGCGCATCGCGATCACGCGCTCAAGCGTCTGGGATTCGTGGCTCGCGTACCCCTTAACCGTCTCGACCAGATTCGGGATTAGATCGTAACGACGGTTCAATTCGACGTCGATCTGACGCCAGGCCTGCTCAACCTGGTTGCGCAGCTTCACCAAGCCGTTGTAGGCGCCAACGCCCCAGCCGATGATGCCTACAACCAGGACGATAAGTACGATCACAATTATTAGAACCGAGGACATCGAAACTCTCCTTAAAGCAGACGAAAATTCCAGCTACAAAAACTTTAACCGCCGCCACTGACAAAAAGTCGCGACGCAAAATTAAATATCGAGCTCTTCGACTCCGTACGCGTAGCGGTATTCCAGACCAGCCTCGCGAACTCTTTCTTCTGCTCCCGTGCTGCGATCAACCACGACGACAACCGCGACCGGTTCGCCGCCTGCCTCACGAACGGCTTCTACGGCAGTCAGGGCAGAACCGCCTGTGGTGGAGGTGTCTTCCACAACCAAAACACGACGACCCTTGACGTCCGGGCCTTCGATGCGTTTGTGCAGGCCGTGCGACTTGGCTTCCTTACGGACGACGAAAGCGTCCAGCCGCTCGCCTTCGGCTGCTGCGGCCGCGAGCATGGAGAAGGCGACCGGGTCAGCACCCATCGTCAGGCCACCGACGGCATCGAAATCTAGGTCTTTAGTGAGTTCACGCAGAACGCGCCCAACCAGAGGTGCGGCCGCGCCGTCCAGGGTAACCCTGCGCATGTCTACGTAGTAGTCGGCTTCGCGACCGCTGGCCAGCGTCACCTTGCCTCGGACTACGGCTAATTCATTGATGGCTTTAAGAAGTGTTTCCCGATCAGTCATACCAAAAAGCATAGTCGTCAGGGCCGACAATTTTTAACACGCTATCTAGCGCGCTTACCCAAATACTTCGCGAAACACACTGAGCGATCCCCAGTGGGCAGCAGATCCTGGCTAGTCGTCAAGGTCAGCATGGGCATGGTGGCGCGCTTGCCTTGTTCTCCAGGCACCTCATCCAGAACCCAATCGTCGTCGGAGCCGACCGTTAGCCGATCCGGCGAAACCACTACCTCATACTCAAAAACCTCTTTGCAGGTCTCAAGCTGAATCGCATCGCCGACCTTTAAGTCGAGAAGATTCCGGAACGGCTCACCGTTCGTCAGGCGATAGCCGGCGATAGCTGTGTTACCTACCTGTCCGGGAGCTGCGGAGTCCGGGTAGAGCCCGACTCCCGCGGAGAGCTGGTCTCGTCCGATGCCCTCCAGAATCGGATAGCGCTGGTCGCCGATCTTCAACACTCCGACGACACTCGGCTGGGTTCCTGCAGCGCAGGCATCATCGAACTCGGCGAGATTCTGCGCGATTTTATTTCGGCCCAGTTGATTACTGCCAATCAGCTGCCAGGCGGCAAAAGCCGCCACCCCAACCACGACGGCCACGAGCCCAACCCACGCCATGCGCAGAACCCAAGACTTCGATTTCTTCTCTGCCACAAAACTAAGGATATCCGGATTAGCTAAACCGCAGGATGCCGTGTTTGCTTGCCACCGGGGACGGCTCGGCGTCAGCATCCGTGAACGCTTCGGCTCCTGCAATGAACCGGCCGATCTTTTCCGAGCCGATGTATCTATACGGCCAGATGGCTTTGGTGGCTTCTTTTTTGATGTCGTCTAGGGGAATATCAGCCTGGCTCGCTCCGAGCAGCAGGTTGCCAAACCTGGGCTGGTTAAAGATCCTGGGTTCGGCGCCAACCACGACCTCTTTAAAGAGCCAAGCCAACCCCGCAACCACCCGTCTCGTCCAGTCGAACGGGCGCTGGTCTATGACATTCATCAGCAACAGACCGTCAGGCGTTAAGACCCGTTTAATTTCGGCAAAGAACTCGACGCCGACAAGTTCCTTGGGCACGCTCGCCGAGGAAAAGGCGTCGACGATTATTACTTGAGCGAAATCGTCTCTCATGCCAGCAATGCCGGCTCTGCCGTCCAGTGGACGAACCTTGATTCCAGACCTGAGCGGAAGCGGCAGTTTTTCTCGCACTGCCGCGGTCAAGGCCTCGTCAGGTTCCAGAACGATCTGCGGGGAAGTCGGACGCGTCACGCTTACGTATCTAGCCAAAGACATTCCTGCCCCACCCACGTGAACGACGCGATAGCGCTGGCCTGAGGGAGCTATCTGATCTAGAAAATCGGCCATTCTTTCCATGTACGGAAAAATGAGTTTCGTCGGATCTTCGACGTCCACATAAGACTGTGGGACGCCATTGATCTCCACTATTACCCCGTCATCTTCTTCGATGAATCTGACAGTATTTGCATCCATATTGTTAGCTCATTCACTTTTTCTTTTTACCTGTGTAAATAAGTTACAAAATTTTTCCTGATTTAGGTAACTTATTTTCCTAATCTCCGTTCCAAGCGATTCTTCAGCATCTTTAGCCCTAAAAAGCTGTAATTTGTTGGAGATAACGCGGAGAATTTTCAT
This sequence comes from Propionimicrobium sp. BV2F7, assembly GCF_000510445.1. Classification (NCBI taxonomy): domain Bacteria; kingdom Bacillati; phylum Actinomycetota; class Actinomycetes; order Propionibacteriales; family Propionibacteriaceae; genus Propionimicrobium; species Propionimicrobium sp. BV2F7. Next base: position 199,363 of record NZ_AZIS01000004.1, read on the forward strand.
TCGCTATGCCGCCACATATCAGCTATCAACGAGCCTCTGACTAGGGAGAACTGATCCAGTTATTTCACCAACTGGAATAACTATTCCATTTTTCTTTAGTTCCTGTTATTTTACGAATCACAAACGCCTACTTTTCACCCCCAGAAAATCTTGGAGTCTTAGATTTCATTAGTAGATCGGCCAGCAGATGATACCTATAACAGAACGCATATCGAACATTCTTCCTAAGTTACGCCCTTCCGAGCGTTCTGTCGCCGAATTGATTCTGCATAATCCACCTAAAGCTGCCGCCAGCACGATATCCGAGCTCGCCAATGCCGCTTTCACATCAAAAACAACAGTAATGCGTTTCGCCCAAAGAATCGGGCTTTCCGGATACTCTCAGATGCGTTACCTGCTCGCTCTTGAGGCCGGGAAGCGTTCGGGGCACGACTGGGAGCTGACAGATAAAGGGGCCGACGCGCTATCTATAGACGCCAGACAGTTGGCCAAGCTGCAACTCGAGAACATTCGCGACACCTTCAATATGTTGGACACCAAGTCGCTTGAACGCGCGATCAAGATCTTAGCGAAAGCCAAGCGCGTCCAGATCTACGCTCCAGCAGATTCGGCCGTGGTTGGCTTTTTTCTGTCGCAGGTTCTCTCCGACGCCGGGGTCATTTGCGTCGTCTACAACGACTACGAGTCCGGGCTAGCAGCGGCTTCCAGTCTGATGGATAGCGACGTCGCCATCGGCATGACAGGCACCGACGACGTCGACAACCTGGTTAGCTCCATCCGCTGCGCCAAGAATGCAGGCGCGAAGGCAATCGCGTTCACCACGTCCTACAATTCACCGCTGGCAAATGTCGTCGACGAAGTTCTCGTATCTGCGCCAGCGAGCGACGCCGATCTTTTCGGTGGCAGCGCATTCCTGGGTCAGATCGCCCTGATCAATTGCGTGCGTTCCGGGATGAACTTGCTGGCCGCCTCGTCTCAGGCCTGAGCCTTCAGGAATTCCTTCACTTCGTCGGCATTCCTGTACGAGGCCTGCGCGCCCACCTTTTTCGTGGCAAGCGCAGAAACGACCGCAGCTAGTTTGGCTCCGTCAACCAGGCTGTGGCCTGCCGAGAGGGTGCAAAGCAGAGTGCCCATAAAGGAGTCTCCGGCACCAGTGGTGTCTACGGTCTCGACCCGAACCGCCGGAACGTCGAAGATCTCGCCGTCCTCCAGAACCTTTGAGCCATTTGCCCCGAGGGTCAGCACCACGCGATCACAATCAAGTTCGCGCATGGCCTTTTCCAAGTCCTCGCTGGATTCGGCGTCTAGTTTGCGACCGCTGAGCACCGCTAGCTCGTGTTCGTTGACGATCAGCACGTCTACCTGTTCCAGCAGCGAATCCGGCACCTTGACGATCGGCGAATAATTCAACACGACCGTCTTTCCAGCCTTGTGGGCGATTCTGGCGGCCTCTTGGACCGCCTCGATCGGGGCTTCCAGGCACAACCCCAAAACATTTGCCTCGCGAATCAACCGGCGCTTCGAATGGACCATTTTGGCATCTACGGCGTTGTTCGCGCCCGCCGAATAAACGATGGTGTTCTCCCCCGCCTTATCGACGGTGATCAGAGTGGATCCCGAGGGCTGCTCTACGCGTCTAATGCCCAGCGTGTTGACGCCGGCTTTCTGCAACGAGGCGAGCAGCAGATCGCCATGGCCGTCCAGCCCAACCGCACCGATCAAATTGACGTCGGCACCAAGCAGCGCACAGGTCACCGCCTGGTTAGCCGATTTTCCTCCGGGCAGAATGGCCAACGGACCGCCAACAACGGTCTCCCCCGGCTCAGGAAGACGCTCGGTCTCGACCGTCAGATCAGCATTAATGGAGCCAACCACGGCGACGGGCGCGCCGAGAGATTTTAGCAAATCAATATTTTTAGAAGAACCTTTAGTTTCCACAAAACACTCCTCTTTGAGTTCCTATTTTTGATTATTTATTTTTTCAACTGACGCTCTAGTAACTAGTCGCATAGGCAACACGGCATTCTCGAAAGAACGTTGATGAGATTGAGAAATTAGAGCTTGTAAAGCAGCCGTCGCCATTTCACTAACTGGTTGACTCACAGTCGTCAATCTAGGCGAAAGCCAATCACATAGCGGTATATTATCGAAACCTATAATTGAAAGATCTTTTGGAATATCCAAGTTAGATTCTTTTGCTGCCCTGATTAATCCAACCGCAATGATATCGGAACATGCAAAAACAGCAGAAACAGAAATTTTCTTATTTACCAAAGCAGGAAGGATGGATGCACCAAAGGCTTCACTGTAAGGACCCCTGAATACAAGATCTTCCGAACACGCAAGCCCATGAGCCTTCATAGCTTTACGGAAACCAAGCTCTCTCTGCTCCGCCGAGGATAAGCCTACAGGACCTCCTACTAAAGCAATATTTTCGTGCCCGTTTACTATTAGGTGACTTGTAGCCTGATAAGCACCATTAAGATTTCCAGAAACGACATAAGGAAGTTTATTAAGAGATTCCGAACTTAAAACTATTTCATCAACCATAACGAATGGCTTATTAAAGCTAGTTACGTCGATAACCTCATCCAGCATATTGTTTCCCACATACAATATGCCATGAATCGAATCATTTTTTAAAACCGCTTTTAATGTAGATATTTCACTAGCCAAACCACCACCGGTCAGATGAACCGATATCTGCTTATTTTCAAATTTTGCAGCGACAACTATCTCATCGGCTAAAGACGCAAAAAAAGGATTAGTCAGGGATGGAACCAATAATGCAATTGAATTTAAACTCGGATCTTTTTTAAGACGAGGACTCCAACCCACTTCAGACATCGCATCTTGAATTTTTCTTGAAGTATCTACCGTGACATTCAGCTCGCCCTTGACATACCTAGACACGGTAGAAGTGGAAACTCCTGCCCTTCTCGCTACCTCGCGCAGTGACGCCCCCATAGAGATCCAATCCTTAAAAACCTTGCATTTGCAATACCAAACATATATCATACCTTTATTCGTTGCGTAACGTTGCGCAACATTGTCAAAGGAGACGATGTGTCAAAAGTATTATTGGCAGGCGAATCTTGGGTAAGTGACGTCACCGACCACAAGGGTTTCGATCCTTTCCCCCACACTCAAGTTCACATTGGATGCGAAAAACTTCTAGAAGTGTTGCGCAACAATGGCCATGAAGTTACTCATTTAAAATCTCACGATGTCAGCACGGACTTCCCGTTCTCTATCGACGAACTGAATGAATACGATGTTGTGATTCTTTCTGATGTTGGAGCGAACAGCCTTCTTCTTCCCCCACAAGTTTTTGAGGAGGGTAAAAAAACACCGAATCGGCTTAAAGTTATCCGGGACTGGGTTAGGCAAGGCGGAGGCCTGCTAATGGCGGGAGGCTACTTGAGCTTTCAAGGCTTCCAAGCAAAAGCAAACTACGCAGGCACCCCTGTTGAAGAAGCTCTACCGGTATCTATATTTCACTGGGACGACCGTGTTGAGACGCCTGAAGGTGCCAAACCACAGCTTTCAGCAACTGCACACACAATCACCGAAGATCTGGACGAATACTGGCCTGACTTACTGGGATACCAGCTATTAACACCTAAAGATGGCTCGGAAGTCTTGGCCACTATTAACGACGATCCTCTACTCATTACAACGGATTTTGGAGAAGGACGTTCGGTCGCATTCGCTTCAGATATCTCTCCTCATTGGGCTCCGGAAGAGTTCATGGCCTGGAACGGCTACGGGAAATTATTTAACAACATTATCAACTGGCTCAGCTAAGAAAGTGTGACAACGATGTCTTCAAATTCAAGCATTGACTCAAAAAATAAAGATCAGAAAACAAACAGTTACGGCAGTCTAACGGTAGCAATATTCACCTTCTTAACGGTTCTAGCTGGAATGCTAGGGCCTCTTCAGAGCTCGGTGAACGGCAGGCTCGGCGTCGTCGTAGAAGACGGACATCTTGCCGCTTGCATCTCCTTCTTCAGCGGACTGGTCGTAATGTTGATCATTGTCCTATCTCAGAAAAAACTGCGTAAATCTCTATTGTCGCTTCCAGGACATCTAAAGAACAGGACCCTCCCCTGGCCTTACTTCTTCGCCGGTTGCTGCGGTGCAGTTATCGTGCTTTCAGAGGGAGTATCAGTAGGCATGCTCGGCGTTGCCACATTTCAGACTTCGCTGATTGCAGGAATGGTTATCTCTGGAATCGTTTGTGACCGTTTAGGAATTGGTGTTGAGTTTAAGCAAGCACTAAATATTCCGCGTATCCTAGGGGCCTTGCTTGCGATCGCAGCAACGGTCCTTGTCGTGTCACCAAACTTCACTGCCCCGCACATGATAGGGCTAGCAGTGTTGCCTTTTTGTGGCGGTCTCCTTGCTGGATGGCAGCCAGCAGGCAACTCAAAAATCGGGTACCTGGCCGATTCTATGCTTGTTTCTATTACCTGGAACTTCATCGTAGGATTTTCAGTACTTACGCTCGCCTTTTTGGTTCGGATGGCTATTGGTAAGGCCACTTTCCATCTACCTACTGAATGGTGGATGTTTTTGGGAGGGCCTCTTGGGCTACTTTCAATCGCCTTGATGGCGTTGCTAGTGCGCAAGCTAGGCCTCTTACTGCTTGCTCTTGCATCTACAGCCGGACAGCTCATCGGCTCCATCTTGATTGATGTGTTCTTCCCTCAGTCAGGACACGTCATCTACACGGCGACGGTAATCGGCGCATGCGTTGCCCTGGTTGCAGCGGGAATTGCAATGGCGCCAACAAAAAAGATTAAAAGCAACGATTTTTAGGATCAATGATGAACCAGAAATTATCATCAGGACAGCTACAGACTGTTACAGGAATCATCCAAGCCGAAGAGATGGGTATGACGCTTGTTCATGAGCATCTCTTTAATGACTTGTCGTCTGTAGTAGATGAGCCCTATTTCAAGTTTTCCAATGAACTGGTAGGCAAAAAAGTCGAGCCATCTCTCATGTATGGCCTTAGACAAGACCCTTACTGCAACGCAGATAACATGTCAGAAAAAGATACATCTGATGTTGTCTTCGAGGTAAATCACTATGCAGAGCTCGGAGGCAAAACTATCGTCGATGCCACCGGGACTGAAGCTATAGGCCGTAACCCCAAGAAACTTCTCGAAGTGGCTAACCAAACTGGTCTAAACGTAGTTATGTCCAGCGGGCACTATTTAGAAAAGTTTGAAGGAAAGCGAATAACTGCACAAAGTATCGACAAAATTGCCGAAGGCATAGACAACGACATCAATTCTGGCGTTCAAGGAACAGAGATCAAAGCGGGAATGATCGGTGAGATCGGCGTGTCCCCATTCTTCACCGATGGTGAAAAAGCTTCTCTAACAGCAGCAGCCGTCGCTCAGACTAATAACCCAACAGTGGCTCTAAATATCCACATGCCTGGCTGGCAGCGTAGAGGCGACGAGGTATTGGATATCGTCTTCAAAGAAGGAGTCAAACCAGAGAAAGTATCGTTAGCACACTCTGATCCATCCGGATGCGACGTCGAATACCAGCACAGAATGCTCGACAAAGGCATTTGGTTGGAGTTTGACATGATTGGCCTGGATATAACCTTCCCTAAAGAAGGTGTCTCTCCTTCGGTAAACGAAACAGTTAAGTGCGTTTCCAGCTTAATTAAAGAGGGCTACACGGACCAGTTATTACTTAGCCACGATCTGTTTCTTAAACAGATGTGGACGAAGAATGGCGGAAATGGGTTTGCCTTCGTGCCTACAGTATTCATAGATCTTCTCAAAGCAGAGGGAGTAGGAGAAGAAGACCTTCACAAGCTACTTTATGAGAATCCAATCGCGGTTCTAACCAAATAACTAACCTTTTTTGGGGGCTACTAGTTAGTAGCCCCCAATTTTACGCCTATTCGACGTCCGTGATCTCTAGACCATTGTTGTCTGATGCGGCGCCCATGTGGACGACCGAGCCGTCCGGCACCTGACCGGCAAGCAGCTTGCGAGCCAGCTGGTCTTCGACGCTCGTTTGGATCAACCTGCGCAGCGGGCGGGCACCGTACGTCGGGTCGTAGCCGGTGTTTGCCAGCCACGCCTTCGCGTTGTCACTCATCTCGATCGAGATGCGGCGGTCCGCCAGCCTCTTGTTGACCCTGGCCAGGTTGATGTCGACGATCTTCGCCAGGTTCTCGCGAGTCAGCGGGGTGAACATGACGATCTCGTCTAGACGGTTCAAGAACTCTGGCCTGAACTGGGCGCGAACGACGTTCATGACGGCTTCGTGCTTGGCCTTCTCGTCCATGCTCTGATCGGCCAAAGCGTGAGAACCCAAGTTACTGGTCATGATCAGAATCGTGTTGCGGAAATCCACCGTACGACCCTGGCCATCGGTCAGGCGGCCGTCGTCGAGCACCTGCAGCAAGATGTTGAAGACGTCGGCGTGGGCCTTCTCAACCTCGTCCAGCAAAACGACCGAGTACGGATGACGACGCACTGCCTCGGTCAGCTGGCCGCCTTCTTCGTAGCCGACGTAGCCCGGAGGCGCGCCGACCAGACGAGAAACGGAGTGCTTCTCCATGTACTCGCTCATGTCGATGCGGACCATCGCCTGCTCGTCGTCGAAGAGAAAGTCAGCCAGAGACTTGGCCAACTCCGTCTTGCCGACGCCCGTGGGGCCAAGGAACAGGAACGAACCGATCGGTTTGTTCGGGTCGGCGATGCCCGCACGGCTACGACGAACCGCGTCGGAGACGGCCTGCACGGCCTCTTCCTGGCCGATCAGACGCTTGCCGAGGCGCTCCTCCATGTGCAGCAGCTTCTCGGACTCGCCCTCCAGCATCTTGCCGACGGGAACGCCGGTCCACGCGCTAACAACATCCGCAATGTCCTCGGCTCGTACCTCCTCCGAAACCATCGAAGTGTTCTCGGCCTCGGTGGCCTGCCCAAGCTCGCGTTCCAGGGCTGGCAGTTCCGCGTACAAAATCTGCGAGCTCTTCTCGAGGTTGCCCTCGCGCTGATACTTCTCGGCGTCAGTGCGCAAGGCGTCGATCTGCGTCTTCAGATCGCCAACCCTATTCAGGCTGCGCTTCTCCTCCTGCCACTGGGCCTCGAGAGTGCGCAACTTCTCCTTCTCGTCGGCCAGCTCTTGATCGAGCGCAGCAAGGCGCTGCTTGGAAGCGTCGTCGTCCTCTTTGCTTAGGGCAAACTGTTCCATAGTCAGGCGGTCTACCGCGCGACGCAACTGGTCGATCTCGATCGGCGAAGAGTCGATCTCCATGCGCAGCCGGCTGGCGGATTCGTCGATCAGGTCAATGGCTTTATCCGGCAGCTGACGGTTGGTGATGTAACGGTTGGACAGCTGAGCAGCCGCCACCAGAGCACCGTCGGTGATGCGCACCTTGTGGTGGGCCTCATAGCGTTCGCGCAAGCCACGCAAAATCGCGACCGTGTCCTCGACGCTCGGCTCACCAACGAAAACTGTCTGGAACCTGCGCTCCAGCGCGGCATCCTTTTCGATGTGCTCGCGGTATTCGTCGAGCGTGGTGGCGCCTATCATTCGCAGCTCACCACGGGCCAACATCGGCTTGAGCATGTTAGAAGCATCCATCGAGCCTTCCGACGCACCAGCACCGACAACCGTGTGCAGCTCGTCGATGAAGGTGATGATCTGGCCCTCGGCCTCCTTGATTTCGTTCAGGACGGCCTTCAGGCGCTCCTCAAACTCACCACGATATTTAGCACCGGCGACCATCGAGCCGAGGTCCAGCGAGACCACTCGCCTGCCCTTCAGCGAATCGGGCACGTCCCCGGCGACAACGCGCTGGGCTAGCCCCTCGACGACGGCGGTCTTACCGACGCCAGGCTCACCGATTAGAACAGGGTTGTTCTTGGTTCGGCGGCTCAGCACCTGGGCGACACGACGAATCTCAGAGTCGCGCCCGATGACCGGGTCGAGCTTGCCTTCGCGGGCCTGCATCGTCAGGTCTATCGAGTACTTCTCCAGCGCGGATTCGCCGCCCTCAGCCTCGGGGTTGGTGACGCGCTTGTCACCGCGCTCGGAATTGAAGATCTCTTCGAGCTTGCTGGCAGTAAGCCCGGTTCGAGTCAAGATCGTTTTGGCCTGTGAATCGACCTCGACGAGAGAGATCAGCAGGTGTTCGGTCGCCACGTATTGGTCGCCAAGAGCCTGGGCGCGCGTTTCGGCGTCCGCAAGCACCCTGGCAAGCGAACCGGACAGCTGCGGCTGAGCCACGGACGAGCCTGAAGTGCTCGGCAGTTGCTTGATTGCAGACTCCGCCTCCTGGCTGATCACCTTGGCGTCTATGCCTGCAGCGTTAAGTAGTTTTTCGCAGCTGCTATTCGGTGTCAGCAGCAGCGCTCGCAACAAGTGGACGGGCTCGGCCTGCGGGTTGCCGGCGCTCAGCGCTAGCCGAACCGCAGTGGTGACACCGTCTGTTGCTAATGAAGTTAGCTTTTCGGTATCCATAATTTCCTCTTTTGCTAGGTATTACCCCAACCTTTTACAAAGTTGAGTCTACTTAACTCAACTTGCTTCGTGGCTGGTTTATTCCAGAGCGCGCGACATTTTGCAAAGTCATTTGTAAAATCCGTGACAAAACTTCCTAGGAAGAGCGACGGGAAGCCGCGACCATTGCAGCAAAACCTGATGACTAGGGTAAACACTACGAGTTACCTTAGATCACCCATTCACCGACCACGTTTTGTCACGGCGTCTAGGGCAAAACAAGGGCGGACGACAATCGTCGCCCGCCCTCGAAGCACCAGCTACCAGCCCTGATACCCTTCAGGAGCCATGTATACGCCGTGGCCGGTCGAGGTGTTCCAGCAGGTAAGCGCTGACCCGGAACTCGCGCACACATAGTTGCCGGTGTACATGACCTCGCCCGGTTGGATGATCGTGTGCTTGCTGCCGTCATCAAAGAAAGCCGGCGCAGACGTTTCCGGATGTGCTGATATCGCCTTATCACTGTTCAGGCTGAAAGCCCACGCGGGAATCGTTGAATAGCCGTCCGAGAAACTTCCTCCCATCTCTTCCGGATACTTGTTTTCCTTCAAATACGACATGACTCCGCAATAAGCCATCCCCTCGCCTGAGGCTGGGAATTCGCAGCCAATATTCTTATCTGGGGTTTGAATCGACCTGAAGGTTTCACCTCCCTGGATAGAGACGCCAGTGATAGGAATCTCTTTTGCGCCTTCAGGAATCGGGCCACCTGCACCTTCGTACGCCTCGGCTGGAACACCAGGGGCCCTCCCCTCGTCCTTGTATGCAGGCTTACCGGATGATTCGATACCCGGATCCTCCAGTTCTATTCGATTAATCGGCAATTCGCCCGTACGTACGACTTCGTCCTGGTCAACGTCATACTTGAATTTTGACTCTGCCCAACCGGTGCTTTCGACAGGAGCTAAGTCGCCTGGCTTCATGAAGCGGTAGCTAACCTCCACCTCTTCGGGACTGATTCGCTGGATTGCAGGGGTCCCACCAAACAACCACTTGGTCGCTGGATACAGGTATTCTCCGTAGCTGTAGAGCAACTGGATTTCAGGCGAATCAGCAGTAGCCCCACTGACAGGAATGGAGATCACAGATAGCGGAGCGCAGGGGTCGTAGACGGAAGTGTTGACGCCATCTTCCTGCCAGGCCCAGGGACTCTGCGTCCAACTGGTCTCCGCTGATTTATAAGGCGCCTTTTCTAAAGCATCTTTCGCGACCTCTTCGAGACTTAGACCGCATGCCTTCTTATTGTTCTTCTTCGCGGCGGGCTTCTGAGAGCCGTCAGGATTTGTCACGGACGACGGTAAAACGCTGGAACACGCCGTCAGCAACAGTGCCAAGGTCGTGAACAGTGCACAAAAAACTTTCTTCATTTTTACCCCTTACTTGTTACCTATTTATATACACGACACCTTTTCCGCAGTGAGCGCACACCCTTCTAAACAAAAGAGCGTGACAAATGAGGGTCGTCCTTAGACCCGCTGGAGTCGCGCTATTGCAATTCCCCAAGTCAGAGGATTTTGTTGCAAAAGTTGCGGTGCGAACCTGTCAGTGCCGCCACGTTTTATCACGAGGCCTTCAGCCAAAACATGCAAACTGAGCGCTATTTTTCGCCGCAGCGGCAACCCGATCAGGCTATTGGGTAGCCTGGAGGAGTTATGAACAGCGAAAAAGAAGGCGTGACCACCTCCGCAGAGCAGGAGGCAGCGGGCCAGCCGATTGCGGCTAGCCACCTGCCGTCTAGCGGTCACCGCACGCCGGTTTCAACATACAGAATTCAGTTGGGCCCCGAAATGACCTTCGACGACGCCAGGGACTCGCTCGACTACCTCGAGCGGCTGGGCGTCACAGATATCTACCTAAGCCCGATCCTGCAGGCAGCACCTGGCTCCACCCACGGCTACGACGTCGTAGACCCAACCCGGATCAGCGAGAGCCTCGGCGGACGCGAAGGCTTCGAACGCCTAGCCGACGACGCGCACAACCGAAACATAGGCGTCATCGTTGACCTCGTGCCAAACCACATGGGCGTGCCCACGCCGATCTACCACAACAAGGCGCTGTGGTCGGTGCTTCGCGAAGGCCCGAACTCCGAATACGCCGAATGGTTCGACGGCACCGAAGATTCCGACGGCATCCTCATGCCGTTCCTGGGCGAGCGGATCGGCACTGCACTCGCGGAAGGCAAGATCACCCTCGAAGAAATGGTGGTGCCGGGCTTAGAAGATGAAGGCCCCGCCCCCGTACTGAAGTACTACGACCACGTGTTCCCGGTTCGCGCCGGAACCGAATCGCTGCCGCTGCCGATGTGCGTCGCCAAGCAGTACTACCGCCTTGCCTACTGGAAGGTGGCAAACGAGGAACTCAACTTCCGTCGCTTCTTCGACGTCGACACCCTGCTCGCCGTCCGCGTTGAAGACCCAGAGGTTTTCCAGGCCACCCACGCACTTCTCTTCGATCTTTACGCCGACGGAAAAATCGACGGCTTCCGCATCGACCACATCGATGGCCTGGCCGACCCGCGCGGCTACCTGCGCAACCTGTCCCTGGCGACGGGCGGCGCATGGGTTACCGTCGAGAAAATCCTGGAGCCCGACGAAGAACTCCCCCAAGATTGGCCGACTGCGGGCACGACCGGATACGACGCGTCCTGGCGGATCTCGCAGCTGCAGATCGACCCATCCGGGCACAACGAGATGGCCGCTGTTTTGCCAGACATCGGGGCTGTTCCGGAGCCGCTGTCCGTCACCATCGAAAAATCCAAGCGCGAGATCGCGACCGAGTCGCTGCACGCGGAGGTCTACCGGATTGCAGACCTGGCGTACCAGATCTGCCACGACGACATCATGCTTCGCGACCACACGCATTCGTGGATTCAGCAGTGCATCACCGAGCTGGTGATCGCCTTCCCCCGCTACCGCGCCTACGTGGTGCCGGGCGAGCCGGCAGACAACGAGGCCATCAGGCTGGTGGAGGAAGCCGCGAAGGTGGCCGCCACCAGACTCGACCCGCAGTTGCTAGACACCCTCGACGTCGTCGTCAACCTGGTTCTCGGCCGCGAAGTTGGTTCCGCGTCCCGCGCCCAACAGGACATCCGAGACGAATTGGTCGTGCGCTTCCAGCAAACCTGCGGCGCGACCACCGCGAAGGGCGTAGAGGACACCGCCTACTACCGCAGTTCAACGCTCATCGCGCTGAACGAGGTGGGCGGTTCACCCGCCACCTGGAGCCTCGCTCCCGATGACTTCCACTCTTGGGCCGCGCACCAGGCCGCATATTGGCCGGCCGCCATGTCCGCCGGCTCTACACACGACAACAAGCGTTCAGAGGACGTCCGCGAACGCATCGGCGTGCTCAGCCAATTTGCCCCGCAGTGGCGTGGGCTGATCACCCAGCTGCACCCATTCGCGGAAGGCGTCGAACCGGAGACCGAAAACTTCCTCTGGCAGACCCTTGCCGGCACCTGGACCGACGACGGCCCGATCGAAATCGAGCGCCTAAAGCAGTACATGATCAAGGCGTCCCGCGAGCAACAGTTGTGGACGACCTGGACCGAGCAAAACACCGAAGCCGAGCAGACCATGCTGGACGTCATCGACGCGATCTACGCCAACGAAGACGTCATGGGCACGCTCGCCGACTGGTACAAGCTCACCAACCCGGCAGCGCGCGTCGCGATTCTTTCGCGCAAGGCACTGCAGCTGACCTGCCCGGGAGTCGCCGACACATTCAACACTTGCGAGACAACACAGAATTATCTGGTTGACCCGGACAACAGGCGTCCAGCGAACTTCGAAGAGCTTTCAGCGATGCTCGACCACGTCACCGAGCACTCGCCCCGGACGCTAGCTGAACAGAAAATGTTCTTGACAGCCAGGATCCTGCGGCTGCGTAGACGTCGCCCGGAAGTTTTCGTCGGGCCGAACGCCAGCTACCGCCCGTTGGCTTGTTCAACGGGCCACGTCGTCGCCTACGCACGCGGAGCAGAGGCGCAAGTGGTGACGATCGCAGCACGCCTCTACCGTGGCATCCAAAAATCTGAAGGGTTCACAGACCACACCGTCGTGCTGCCGCCTGGGCAGTGGATCGACGTTCTCACCCAGAAGGAATTCCCCGGTGGCGAGGCCAAGGTGCGTGATCTGCTGGAAAGATTCCCATGCGCTGTGCTCGAAAACCTTGACGATAATCCCGGCACCGAGACCATCGCGGCGATCCCCGAACCGGCCGAGAAAACGGTCGAGAAACCGGACATGTTGAGCTGGCTCGTGCGCCGATTCAGCAAGAAAAACGACGAATAAATCTGTGGGGTTTCGCTCGCTGTGCCGGGCGGAACCCCACATTTGGAGTGAAAAATGGTTGAAATAAAGCTTTGGGCGCCGTCAGCGAAGACCGCGCACGCCGTAATCGTCGACCCGCTACCGGAGCAGCTTTCCGGGCGCCTCGATCAGCCGCTGAGCGACGAGGCGTTGGCAGGTTGCCAGCGGTTGGAGATGCACAAGAGCGGCGAGAACTTCACCATTTCACTTCCGGCCGACACCAATTACCTGCTGTCTATCGACGACGGCTCCCCGCGTCCCGACCCGCGTTCTGCGGCCCAGCCTTGGGGTGTGCATGGGCCGTCGAGAACATTCGACGCAGGCGCCTACCGGTGGCGCACCCCGCAGGCGAGCCACAATGTACTTGGCGACGTCATCTACGAGCTGCACATCGGCACGTTCACATCTGAAGGAACGCTGGACTCGGCCATCGAGCGTCTCGGCCACCTCAAAAATCTCGGTGTTAAGACCATCGAGCTGATGCCAGTCTCGCCGTTCCCCGGCAAGCGCGGCTGGGGATACGACGGCGTCTATTGGTATGGGGTCCAGGAATCTTACGGTGGCCCGGAGGCCCTGCAGCGATTCGTCGACGCGGCCCACGCGCAGGATCTTGCAGTCTGCCTGGACGTCGTCTACAACCACTTCGGCCCGGCCGGCAACTACGCGCCAACTTTCGCACCGTTCTTCACCAAGAAGCACACCACCCCTTGGGGAGACGCCATCAACCTCGACGACGAAGGTTGCGAGGGAGTTCGCAAGTTCATCGTCGAGGCAGCGCTGCGCTGGCTGCGCGATTTCCGCATCGACGCGCTGCGCCTGGACGCGGTTCACGCGCTGATCGACGATTCGCCCGTCCACATCCTCGCGGAACTTTCCGAGAAGGTCGATGAGCTCGAGGCCGAGCTGGGCTTGAAAAAGACTCTCATCGCCGAATCGGACATGAACCAGCCGCGCATGGTGCTGCCGGTTGCTGATGGCGGGCTAGGCATCGACGGGCAGTGGGACGACGACATCCACCACGCGCTGCACTCGTACCTGACCGGCGAAACCTTCGGCTACTACATCGACTTCGGCGCGCCGGAAACACTCGCCAAAGCGCTTGAGCAGGTATTCGTCCACGACGGCTGCTACTCCACTTTCCGTAAGCAGAACTGGGGAGCTCCGGTTCCCGAAACCCTGAGCCGAAAAAGATTCGTCATCTCGACGCAAAACCACGACCAGGTGGGTAACCGCGGCCAGGGCGACCGCCCCGAGGAGCGCCTGCCCCAAGGCCTACAGGCCGCAAGCGCAGCAATCCTGCTGCTTTCGCCGTTCACCCCGATGCTCTTCCAGGGCCAGGAATGGGCAACAAAAGGCAGGTTCCAGTTCTTCACCGACCACGACGCCAGCCTAGGAAAAGACGTCAGCGAGGGCCGGATGGAGGAGTTCGGCGCGCACGGCTGGGAGGAAATCTACGGCGAAAACCCGTGGGTGCCCGACCCGCAGAGCCCCGAGACTTTCGAAGCCAGCACACTGGACTGGGATGAAAGCAGGCGTGGTCGGCACGCTGAGATGCTTCAGTGGTACAAGGAACTGATCCTGCTTCGCGGCGAGTTGACCGACGAGCAGATCAAGTGCGATTGGGGCAATGGCTGGTTCAGAATGAAAAGCGGCGGGTTGACCGTAGTGGTCAATAGCGACGGCGAACCAGACCTGATTGACCAAAAACCCAGTGAGATTCTGGCCAGTTGGGGCGAGGTTTCTTACGACGACGTCAGACTGAAGCTCGGCAAAGACTCAGTGGCCATCCTGCATTAAAAACCTGGACCCGGTGAATGTCCACCAGGTCCAGGTTAGATATTGAGGATTATCGATCTATCGCCAGCAAATCACGTCGGATTCTGCCGCGATAAATACTTCCGCCGACGGTGGCCGTGAACACCCTGTGTTCGTCTCCCCTAGCCAATACCTGTTCGAGCAGCTCGGAAAGTTCCTCGTTGCGTTTCTTCAACGAATCGATCTGATTGCTCATCTCGATGATGCGTCGAATGCCATTCAGGTTGACGCCCTCCTCCTGGCTCAGGTGTTGAATCAGCCTCAGTTTATTGACATCCCTGGGGCTGTAGCGGCGTCGCCCGCTCTTAGTGCGGTTCGGCACGACCAGCCCGATGCGGTCGTATTGCCGCAGCGTTTGGGCGTGCATCCCGGCCAGCTCTGCGGCCACGGACACCGCAAAAATCGGGGCGTCCGGGTCTAGCCGCTCGGGTAACTTAGCCATTAGTTATCACCCAGCAGCCTGGTGCGCGGATTCAGCTGGTTTGCGGCACGGTCAAACTCGCGCAGCTTCTCCTTGGCGTTGTCGTCGAGGAAGCTCGGCACCTGCACCTCGATCTTGACCAGCAGGTCGCCTGCCGATTTCTTGGCAGGTTTGATGCCGCGACCGCGGACCCGAAGCACCCGACCATTCGGGGTGCCGGCCGGTAGACGCAGCTTCACGGTGCCACCCTCGAGCGTCGGGACGTCGATCTCCGCACCCAAAGCAGCCTCGCTGAACGTCACGGGGACGGTGATGGTCAGGTTTTTTCCGTCGCGTCCGAAGACGGGATGCTCCCGCACCTTCACCTTCACGTACAGGTCGCCGTTCGGGCCACCGTTGCTGCCGGCGCCACCGCGCTCGCGGATTCGCACGCGTTGGCCGTCGGAAACGCCCTCGGGCAGGCGTACATTCACGTTGCGGTGCGAGTTCGAACGTCCGGTGCCTCGGCAATCTGGGCAGGGCTCGTCGACGACGAGGCCACGCCCACCACACTCGGTGCAAGTCATGCGCATACCGCCCTGGTTCTTCATGCCAGCGCCCTGACAGGACGGGCAAACCTTGGGCTGGGTGCCGGCCTTAGTGCCGGTACCTCGGCAAGTGCTGCAGGCGTGCTGGCCGGAAACCTTAACCGAAACCGTGGCACCCTTGACGGCGTCCATGAAGTCGATCGTCACCGTGCCCTCAACGTCCGCGCCCTTCTGTGGAGTGGTCGGCTTGCGGCCGCCCGCGTTGAACAACCCGCCGAAGATGTCGCCCAGGCCGTCAGCGCCGCCGAATCCCTTCAGGACATCGTCGATGTTGCCGGTGAACGTCGTGGTGCGCGAGCCTCCACCCGGGAAGTGGAAGCCACCGGGCGGCATCGTCCTCTCGGCGTCGTACTTTTTGCGCTTCTTAGGGTCGCTAAGGACGTCATGGGCCTCGGAGGCCTCCTTGAACCGCTGCTCGGCGGCCTTGTCTCCAGGATGCTGATCGGGGTGATTGTCCCTGGCGATCTTTCGGAACGCCTTCTTGATCTGTTCCTGCTTGGCGTTCTTAGGCACGCCAAGCACCTTGTAATAGTCTTTTTCTGCGCTCATCGTGCCCTCCTAACTAAAGCGCTATATCTTTTCCGAGAATTCAGTTGCCCTCGGTTCCTTCTTGCTTGTCAGCCTCAGCCTTCGGCTCTTCAGCCTGCGATTCCTCAGCCTTATCCTCTTCCGCCTCGCCGGTTGGCATGGCAACAACAACCCTGGCCGGACGAACCGTCTGACCGTTGATCTGGTAGCCAACCTGCATGACCTCGTGAATTGTCGGCTCGCCGGTGCCGGCGACGGGCTGCTGCATCAGAGCCTCGTGGATCAACGGATTGAACTCTTCGCCGACCTCGCCAACCTTAACCATGCCGTACTGACGGGCAACCTTGATGAACTCGTCCGCGGTCAGTTTGAAGCCATCGCTCAGGTGCCCCATGTTCTGAGCCGCAACGATCGAGTCGAAGGCAGGCATCAAGTCGCGAAGCACAGCATCGATTCCGGACTGCCTGGCAAGCGGGCGGTCGCGGTCGACTCGCTTCTTGTAGTTGACGTACTCGGCCTGCAAACGCTGCAGATCCTCGGTGCGCTCGGCAAGCTGTTTCTTCAGCTCGGCGACCTCGTCGACGCTCTCGTCGGCATCTGGCGAAGCCTGTTGCGCTGCCTCCCCTGCCTGAGCCTCGGGATCCGGGGCCTGGTCGGCGACTTTCTCGTCTACCTCACTCATATCTATTCCTAAAGTCTTGTAATTGAACCCCATAGGGGCAACGGAAACGGGGCCGGCCGGGATTCGGCCGGCCCCACTAACCAATTGGGTCTAGCCCCTAGTGGTTACTTGTTTTCGTCGTTTTCATCGTCAACGACCTCGGCGTCAACCACGTCGTCATCGGAGGCAGCACCCTCGCCAGAAGCCTCACTGGCGCCCGCAGCGTTCTGCTGCTCGGCCTGCTGTGCGGCCTCGTAGAAAGCCTGGCCCATTGCGGCGGCCTTCTGGTCGAGCTCCTCCATGGCGGCCTTGACCTCTTCGTCGTTGTCGGTGCCCTTCAGGGCCTCCTGCAACTTAGTCAGGGCCTCGGTGACGGGAGCCTTCTGCTCGTCGGTCAGCTTGTCGCCAGCGTCAGCCAGCAGCTTCTCTGTGCGCAGAGCGACAGCGTCGGCCTGGTTGCGCATCTCGACGGACTCGCGACGCTTGCGGTCGTTCTCCTCGTTGGCCTGCGCTTCCTTAACCATGCGATCGATCTCGTCCTTACCCAGGGCGGTGCCGCCGGTGACAGTCATGGACTGCTCCTTGCCGGTGCCGGTATCCTTGGCGTAGACGTGCACGATGCCGTTGGCGTCGATGTCGAAGGTGACCTCGATCTGCGGGATGCCACGCGGTGCGGGCATGATGCCGGTCAGCTCGAAGTTACCCAGCGACTTGTTGTCGCGAGCGAACTCGCGCTCGCCCTGGTACACCTGAATCATCACGGAAGGCTGATTGTCCTCTGCCGTGGTGAAGCGCTCGGAACGCTTGGTCGGGATGGTGGTGTTGCGTTCGATGATCTTCGTCATCAGGCCACCCTTGGTCTCGATACCAAGACTCAGCGGGGTGACGTCTAGCAGCAGCACGTCCTTCAGCTCGCCCTTCAGCACACCTGCCTGCAGCGAAGCGCCCATGGCAACAACCTCGTCCGGGTTGACACCCTTGTGCGGTTCCTTGCCGCCCGACAGCTCCTTAACCAGCTCTGCGACGGCCGGCATACGGGTGGAGCCACCAACCAGGATGACCTCGTCGATGTCGGAAACCGAGATGCCCGCGTCGGAAAGAACCGACTGGAACGGTGCACGGGTGCGCTCGAGCAAATCGTTGGTTAGGCGCTGGAACTCGGTGCGAGTCAGCTTCTCTTCCAGGTGCAGCGGGCCGTCGGCGCCAGCCGTAATGTACGGCAGGTTGATCTCGGTCTCCTGCAGCTGCGAAAGCTCGATCTTTGCGCGCTCCGCGGCGTCCTGCAGACGCTGGCGGGCCATCTTGTCCTTAGACAGATCGATGCCGTGCTTGGTCTTGAACTGCTTGACCAGGAAATCAACGATGCGAGCGTCCCAGTCGTCGCCACCC
The DNA here is from genome assembly GCF_000510445.1 of Propionimicrobium sp. BV2F7. Taxonomy (NCBI): domain Bacteria; kingdom Bacillati; phylum Actinomycetota; class Actinomycetes; order Propionibacteriales; family Propionibacteriaceae; genus Propionimicrobium; species Propionimicrobium sp. BV2F7. The sequence goes on from NZ_AZIS01000004.1 coordinate 217,618, forward strand.
AGCTTCGGGTCACCCTTGGTTGCGCGAACCTCGAAGACGCCATCGGAGATGTCCAGCAGCGAGACGTCGAAGGTGCCGCCACCGAGGTCGAAGACCAAAACGGTGTGCTCCTTGTCGCCCTTATCCAGGCCGTATGCGAGAGCAGCGGCCGTGGGCTCGTTAATAATGCGGTCAACCACCAGACCCGCGACCTCGCCGGCCTCCTTAGTTGCCTGACGCTCTGCGTCGCCGAAGTAAGCCGGAACCGTGATGACGGCGTTGGTGACGGGCTCACCCAGGTAAGCCTCCGCGTCCCTCTTCAGCTTCTGCAGCACATATGCGCTGATCTGCTGCGGACGGTACTCCTTGTCGTCGATCTTCACCGTCCAGTCGGTGCCCATGTGACGCTTAACCGAGCGAATGGTGCGATCCGGGTTCGTCACCGCCTGACGCTTAGCGACCTCACCAACCAGGACGTCGTCGGCGTTCTTGGTGAAAGCGACGATGGACGGGGTGGTGCGAGCGCCCTCCGCGTTCGGGATGACGGTGGGCTCGCCGCCTTCAAGGACAGCTACCACCGAGTTTGTAGTGCCAAGGTCAATACCTACTGCACGAGCCATGTTTCCTCCTATATAAGTCAAAAGCTAAAAGTCTGTTATTCAAGCTGAGCCTGTTTGACTCAACTTACAACTTGAGTTCACTAGACTCAACTCCGACCCGCTCAGAGTTATTCCCAACCTTTAAAATTAATTTTTGTATTTCATCGTCGTTTGAGACCAAGCCCGAGTACGCAGACAAGTGGATGAACATCGTCCACGACTTCACCGAAGCAACCCGCAAGGAGCCGGCCCGCTCGTCAACAGCGCCCATTTCAAGAAGGCGATGGAAGACATGCGCCCTGTGATCGTCGCCACTCCGAAGATCGTCAGCCGCCAGGTCGAAGGCGAAGGCTGGGACGAAATGGGCGAGCTAAAAATCGACTAATCCTTTTCTTAGATTCATCTGAGCAGACGCGATTAACGGGAACCGGAAAGTTCGTAGTTGAGCTTTTTGGTTCCCGTTAAATTTTGACGTGTTAGCGGGGATGAAAAAGTTCGTAGTCGGACTTTTTGGTTCCCGATGTTTCGGCGACGTGCTGATCGGTTTAAGCGCACACGGCTGCTGGCCTGGGTTGGCTTATTAAGTGGTCTCGACATTATTGCGGCAGATTTGGCTCGTAGACGAGCCCTTTTTGACGCAATAATTCGGATGACCACCTAAAGGCATGAGGTTGTGGGAGTTCGGGTCTTTGAAGGAACATAAAGGCGTGGCGAGAGCGACGACATTCAAACGCATTCGCGTTTGAATCAGGAGCGGAGACACGTAGCCAGTGACGCAAAAACCCGAATCCCACAACCGTCGAAAAGTAACCAGACCAGCAACCGACCTAACCTGAACAGGCCGACCGCTTCGGAACAAGAAACCCGGCAAATAAACCCGTCACTTATGCAAGAGCACTACAGATCTATCGGGGACGCGAATTTTAAATCGCCGCTGACGATCGGCACGTCGGCGTTCAGGGTTTCGTAGAGGGGACGGTAGTCGGCGTGCTCGTCAAGGCCGAGGATTCCGACCCACGCGGGAACAACCTGGTGGGCGTAATACTTGTGCCCGTAGCCGGGGCCGACGCTACGGCACGACGTCATATCGGCGGCTACCTGCCAGAAGGTGATGAACGGCATCCACGTCATGTCGGCCATCGCGGAGCCCGGCCTAGGCTTGGCCAGCCAAGACGGCTTTTCGTAGAGCAGCCGCGAATTCCAGTAGACAACCGGGTCGGTGTCGTTTTGCAAGAAGCAGAAACGCGGCGATTCCCACTCGTTAGACATTTGCAGGTCGGCGGATTTAGCTGCGAAGCGCACATGACGTCCACCGTCATAGACGGGCACGACGACGTCTGAACCGCTATCGCATGCTTCGATGAAACCCTTAGCCAGGGGCGTAAAGTCTGGGCAGCCGAGCCACAGGCCACCGTCTGCGCGGGCAAGCAGGTCTTCGTAGCCATCGAAGATTCCGCAGGAACCGAACGCGCCTAACGATTCGCCGTTCAAGTAGACCTTCGGCGGATTCGGAATATCGGCCAAACGCTTCTCGACGGCCTCGAAGAGCAGTTTCGATGCCTCGACCGGCGAAGACTTCGAGGTGAGCGTCGTCACCGCGGACGGCAGACCGGAATACTGCATCGCGATCAGTGCGCAGTCGCCGCGGGTCAGATATTCGAACGCGGACGCTGCCCACTCGTTGACGTTGCCGCGTCCGGTGGTGGTGACCAGCAGCAGGTTGGCGCGGCTCCAGCCGTCCATGCGATCCACCTCGGCAAGCACGGCATCGACGGCTTCGTCGAGCGAGCGGCCATTAAGGGATGCATACGCGCGGATCGGCTCGTCGACGGCCTCTCCCATCACTCGCTCGATCTTTTCCGCGGTGGTTTTGCCGCATACAAAACGCTTGCCCTGCAGTCCGAGTTGGTCCCAGGACTCCAGGGAAAACGGGCTTCCTGAGCATAAACGCGTCAAAGGCTGTTTTAGCTCTTCCGGCGCGCGCAGGTCGACGGCGGCGGATGCCGTTTTAGCCACGCTGGGCACAGCGCGCATGATCACCTGGTCGAGGATCACCATGATCGTGGCTAGCGTGACGGCGGTGGCCGTCAGCCTGGAAAGCAGCCGCCAGACGTGACGCTGCGGGAACTGCCGGGAGATGAAATTGATGGCGCACATGGTTGCCCGCCACTGGCCATAAAGTATCGCGAAGGCTCCCGCTGCAGCCCCGGACGAACCAAACGCCCAGCTAAGATCGGGCCCCTTAACTTTCGCCTTTTTGGCAGCCCGCCGTTGCCAGCGGATGCTCAGCAGCGGCACCCCGATCAGCCCGACCGCAGCAACCGCTCCCCCAGCGATCTGCGCGGTCAGCTTCATTTTCGGGCTGACGCGAGTCGCTAGCCCGGCGCGCTTGGCCAGGCTGTTGAGAATGTAGCTTGCCCACTTGCCGAGCTGAAACCCGCCAAGCGCACCTATACCCGAGATCAGCCCCTGCAAGTACCAGGGCCTTGGCAGCAGGCTCGCGGTGAAGCTAGCCGCGTAGCCGGCGACACCACCGAGCGTCGGCAGGCTGATTGAGCCGGGCAACACGCGCCTAAACGGGGAAACCATAGTTTTAGCCTATGCCAAGGCGAGAGCATCCCACTAAAAATATCGGGTGCATAGAACCGAGCAGACGCCAGGTTCGTGCACCCGATAAATCAAAATGACCGATATTTAATCGTCGGTGGGGTTCCCGTCGTGGAAGATGATGTCCTCGGCGTCGTGATCCAGCCAGTTTTGGCTGGTGTTGATGCCGACGTGCCACAGGCCCTCGTAGTGCAGGCCGCGGCCCAGCAACTCCGAGCCGAAGATCAGCAAGAAAGCCACGGCGACAACTGCGAGCATCTTCTGGGTGGGCCGCTTGACCTTGCGCATCAACATGTGCATGAAGACGCTGATCAAGACGACGCCGAGGGCCAACAGCACCCAACGAACATACAGCCACGGCATTGCCAACACCTTGTCGGCAACGTGGCGCTGAGCGACGTCGCCGGAGGTCATCTGCATGGCGTGAATGGGGTACGCAATCAACAAAACGATGCCAGCGAAAGCGGAGATACGACACGACAGTTTTGTGGCGGAAAGCGTCAGGGCGGTCAGCTCGTCGTTGACGCCGTCCTTTGTGATGAATCGGGACGCAATCCAACCCTTGAACCACTTCCAGACACCTGGGAAACGCGCCTCCTGCCACGCCTCGCGCAGCCTGCCGAGGTCCTCGGAAAGGGAGGAATCCCAGTGAACCGCGAGTGGATTTTCCTGGTTGTAGCGGTAGTTGGCCGCGTTGCGGGTCTGGGCGCGCCAAGACAGCGCGATCGTGATCGCGACGGCGAGCGGACCCGTCACCAGCGCGGAACCGAAGAAAAGCACCCACCTGAACCACGTCGACCACGTTGTGATGGTGCCGGGGAAGAAGTAGACGCCAACCATCGCGCAGACCAGGCCCAGGCCAGCCAGAGCCGTCAGTCCGGCGAGCACCTGGCGGGCGCTGCGCGAGAGCCAGCCGAACCACTGGCAAAGCGAGAAGATCAGGCCGAGTGTGCCATAGGCGACGCCGAACAAAATCTCGTTGGTCAGCCAGGACGAACCCGCGTGGCGCATCGAGTTGAGCGCGTTCAACGGGTAGCTCAGGTGAAAAGATGCGGCACCGAAGCCGAGGATCAGCAGCGGGCCGCAGGCGTAAAGCGCCGCGTTCGTCAGACGGTCGATGGTGGACGCCGACATCTTGCGCGCGTAGCCGAGCAGGTGAATGATGCCGAGCATCCAGAACGCACCCACGGACATCTGCCCGACGGTGGTGAAGATGATCATTGGCAGCTCTTCGAGATGCATCTCTAGATCTCCTTGCTGTTTGCGATTTCGCCGGTTGCCTCGTCCCAGGTCTGGGCGTCCTTGTGCGGCGTGATCACCAAGTGCGGCTTCGTGATTGACGGGTCAGGTAGCGGCGCGATGCCGGCGACGTCACCGTGTTCGGCCCGCAGCTCGTCGATCGGGCCCCAGTGCAGCGCCCTGGTTGGGCAGGCGTCGACGCAGGCGGGGTTCTGGCCGCTGGCGCGGTAGTCGTAGCACAGGTCACACTTACTCATGCGTCCGGTGTCGGAGTTGAGCTGTGGAGCGCCGTACGGGCAGGCCCATTGGCAGTATCGGCAGCCGATGCATTTGGTCTGATCGACGTAAACGGTGCCGTCTTCGCGGATGGTCATCGCTGTGGTCGGGCAGACCTCCACACAGATCGGGTCCTCACAGTGGTTACACGAAATGGACGTGTAATAGGAGAAGACGTTCGGGGATTCGGACTCGCCGTCCAAGTCTCCGCCAACGTATTCCACGACCTTTCGCCAGTTCACGCCGAGCGGCAGATCGTGCTTGTCCTTGCAGGAAATCTGGCAGGCGCGGCAGCCGTTGCAAAGTGTCTGGTCGAAATAGAACCCGAATCGTCCGTCTTTAGCGGTGAAATTCACTTCATCTGACATGGTGACCTACTTGGCTTTTCTGATCTGGACGTTGTTTGTGTACTGCGGGTTCGACTTTGCAAGAGCACTCGGGTGGTGCCTGGTCAGCACATTCGCGCAGCCGTTGCGGTCGATCGGAAAATCGTTGTCGTCGGTGCGTTCGGCGTCCGGCTTGTACCAGGCGCCCTCCGGAACCGAGCAAACCCCGCGGATGATTCTGGGCGTCACCTTCGCCTGCAGCTCGATGCAGCCGCGGTCGTTAAACACTTGCACCTTGTCGTTGTTTTCGATGCCCCTCGCCTTGGCGTCGGCAGGGTTGATCCAGACCACCTGATTGTGGGCCTCCTTGAGCCACGCCACGTTTCCGTACGAAGAGTGCGTGCGGCCCTTGAAGTGATAGCCGGTCATCTGCAGCGGATACTTTTCGTTGTTCTTGGCCGCCTCGGCGTCCTCCCATGTGTGGATGAACTCGGGGACGGCAGTGACGACGTCGCCCTCGGGCAGCTGCCAGGTTTCGGCTTTGTGCGCAACCTCGGGCGAATAGATCTCGATGAGGCCACTGGGTGTGTCGAGCGGGTTGGCCACCGGATCCTTACGGAAATCCTCAAGCCCGATCGCCGACGGGTTCATCCGCTTGTAGACGCCCTGTTCGCGCATCTGGTCGTAGCCGGGAATGTCCGGGTTCTCTTTGCGGGAGTCCTCGAAGATCTGGCGGGCCCATTCCAGCTGCGTCTTGCCCTCGGTGAACTTGTCCTCGATTCCCCAGCGCTTCGCGAGTTCCGTGCAGATCTCGTAGATCGGTTTTGAATCGTAGAGCGGCTCGGTTGCCTTGGAGCTGACCGCAAGGTAGCCCATGTTCGCGGCCAGACCCTGAGGAACGACGTCGTCTTCCTCTGTTGTCATCGTGCCGGGCAGCAGATAGTCGGCGTAGGCGGCAGACGCGGTCAGCTGGTTTTCGCAAACCACGATGAGTTCGGCCAGCGAATCGTCGGCTAGCACACGCCTGGAGTTGTTGACCTCGGAGTGCTGATTGATCAGCACGTTGGAGCCGTAGACCCACAGCGACTTGATGGGCACGTTCAGGTGCGGATCCTCGATTGGGTTGCCGTCGGCGTCCCAATCGCGCACACCGTCCTGGCCACGCATTTCGGGACCGCGCTCCATGGCATCCATCCACGAGAAATGCGAAATCTTCTTGGTGACGGGGTTCTCCACGGAGTTGTACGAGCTAGCGTCGAGCGCGATCCCGGAACTACCGACGAACGTGCCGGTGCCGCCGCCCTTGAGTCCGACGTTGCCAAGCATCGCGTTGAGCGTGATGATGGCACGCGCCGAGTTCTCGCCGTTGGCCTGACGCTGAGGCGCCCAGCCCTGCACGATCATCGACGGCTTGTTGTTGCCCAGCTCGCGGGCCAGGTTGATGATCTTCTCGGCGGGCACGCCAGTGATTCCCTCAGCCCACTGCGGAGTCTTCGGCGTGCCGTCGGGGCCCTTACCCTCGATGTAAGCGCGATAGGACGAGCCCGGCTTCGCACCCTCCGGCAAGTGGGCGTCGTCGAAACCCAGGCAGTATTTATCTAGGAACGCCTGATCGTGCAGCCCTTCGTCAAGCAGCACCCACGCGAGCCCTGCCGCCAGCGCGGCGTCGGTGCCGGGCTTCGGCGCGAGCCACTCGTCGGCCAGCAGCTGAACGGAGTCCGAGTAGCGCGGGTCAATTGCGACAACCTTGACCCCGGCCTTGCGCAGGAACTTGGGCAGGTAGAAAGCCTCGGAACCGCCAGACATCTTGGTCTCCATCGGCGAGTGACCCCACATGACGTACAGCTTGGTATTCACCAGGTCGTCGGTGGAGTTGGTATCGAAGTACCCGCCGTAGCAAACGCGCATGGCCTCCGTGATGCCGCCCGTGGAGTAGTCGCCGTAGTAGGTCAGGAAGCCGCCCTTCAAGCTAAGCAGTTTGGCGAGCGGGCCACCCGACGGCGAGTACGACTGCGAAACGCTGCAGCCGATGACGCCGGTGCCGTATGCAATGAACGACGACTCGGGCCCGTATTTGCCGAGGATCTCGTCGTATTTCTTTGCGATTTCGTCGAACGCCTGCTCCCAGCTGATCTTCTCCCACTGGCCCTCGCCGCGCTTAGTGCCGGGCTTGCGCTTCAGTGGGGTTTTTAGGCGATCAGGGTTGTAAATTCGCTGCCTGATTGAGCGCCCGCGCGGGCACGCAGGGATTCGCCACGGGGTGCCGTCCAACTTTTCGACGCCGGTGTTGTCCGGCAGTACGCGCACCACCTGACCGTCCTTGACCTGCAGGCGCAGCGGACAACGCGCACCGCAGTTGACCATGCAAGCCGACCACACGGTTTTATCGGCATCCAGCATTCCTGCCGTAGACCGGGCAGCCTTTTGATCGGCCGGGTACTCCGCGGGGGCACTGCAGGCGACCAGGCCTGCGCCAACGCCCGCAACGCCAGACCACTTTAGGAATGTGCGACGCGACGGCTTCGTTGCCGCCGGATCGGATACAGCCTCTGCTCGATCGACCATCAAAGCTCCTTTTTGTTTCCGCGCTTCGATAACCGCCTGAAACTTAAAGATTTCTTACGAGAACAACAACAGCCCAATAATAACCGAGGCTCAGCCGGATACAGGGATAGGACGACCTCAGTTAGTAAACGCCGAAAATCATCCCGTCTCATATTTTGAAACACCTTGTGATATGGTCGAGCCGTCGGATCTGGCTCGGCACAAGATCTTTATTCCACACCCGCGCGTTAATACCGCCGAATCGACAGCCGTGCCCCAACCTCGAAAGGTTTACGTGCCTGCAGTTCTGAATCATCTGCGCTCTCTGCTGCCTAACGTCGACGACCTCAGTGCCGTCAAAAAATATTGGCGCCAGGACATCCCCGCCGGAATCACGGTCGGGATCGTCGCGCTTCCGCTCGCCCTAGCATTCGCTATCTCCAGCGGGCTGAGCGCCGAGGCCGGACTGATCACTGCGATCATTGCCGGAACCATCGCTGCCGTCTTCGGTGGTTCGAACTACCAAATTTCGGGCCCGACGGGCGCTATGGCCGTGATCCTCGCGCCGATCGTCGCAGCTCACGGGGTGCACGTAGTGCCCCTACTGTGCGTGATGGCTGGGACGTTCATCGTGCTCGGCGGGCTTCTTGGGCTCGGCCGGGCGGTCTCGCTGATTCCCTGGCCGGTCATCGAAGGCTTCACGCTGGGCATTGCGGCCATTTTGTTCTTCCAGCAGGTGCCGAACATAATCGGCGTCGAGGCGAAATCTGGGCTTAGCACGCTGCCGGCCGCGTTCGAGGCGATCGCCCGCATCGACCCGACAACGGCGACGAAAACCGGGTTGACCTGCCTGGCGTCAATCGTCGTTATTGCTGCCTGTTCAAAGATTTCTAGAAAACTGCCCGGTTCGCTGATCGCAGTCGTCGTAGTGACGCTAGCCGTCTGGGCGATGGGCGTATCGATACCGACGATTGGCACAATCCCCAACTCTCTGCCCGCACCCATCATGCCGGAGTTTTCGATTCCGCTGGCCACCTCGCTGCTGCAGGGCTCGCTTGCCGTCGCAGCCCTGGCCGGAATCGAATCGCTGATTTCCGCGCGGATCGCCGCCGGCATGGTTCGCGGCGGCAGCTACAGCCCCGACCGTGAGCTGGTCGGGCAAGGCCTGGCCAGCGTGGCCAGCGGAATGTTCGGGGGCATGCCGGCGACGGGAGCCATCGTCCGCACGGCCGTCAACGTGCGCTCGGGTGGCCGCTCGAGACTGTCATCGATCGTTCATTCACTGCTGCTGATCGGTGTGGTCTATCTGGCCTCGACCGTGGTTTCAGTCATCCCGCTTTCGGTGTTGGCCGGCGTGCTGGCGGTGACCTGTTTCCGCATGGTCGACCCAGACACCATCCGTCAGGTGATGCGCTCCAACCGCTCCGACGCGCTGGTGTTCGTCGTCACCGCCATCATCACCGTCGGCCTGGACATTATCTGGGCGATCGCCGCTGGCATCGTCGTCTCGGGCGTGCTGGTGCTGAGACGAATGGCTAACCGCTCGGGCATCTTCCGCGAGGATCTGCCGTCCGATCCCAAGATCGCCATCCTGCGCATCGACGGCACAATGTTCTTCGGCGTGGGCGACCGAATCGAGCGAGAGCTCCCTCGCCTTGCCGGCGTCGACGTCGTTATCCTGCGACTGTCTCGCGTGGGTATCGTCGATGCGACCGGCGTGCGCGTGCTGGCCCAAATTGTCGGCAAGCTAGTAGACGCGGGCAACACCGTCCTTCTGAAAGGAATGCCGAAGCAGATTCAGGAGATGGCCAAGCGCATGGAGCTGGAGCAGGTGAGCCTGGACGAATACCTGTTCGCTGATCTGCCCAGCGCTATCGCGAAGGCCTGCCAGATCGCCGCCACCGGCGAGTCTCATTCCACGGCTACCGGACGTTTCAAGGCGATCGACTAGCCGTTGGAAAACCAGCGTTTAGCGCCAACGCCGCGATACAGTGCCTGGCGAACGCTGGAAGGAATTAGCCGGTAGAGGCCACGAACCAAGAGGTTCCTGAAAAACTGCGGGTAGGTCACTATGCCCTCGCGGAGCAGGGCTTTCTGCAACCGCAACTCAGAAGCGAGCATCTCCAAACCACCTCGGCGGTCGTAGGCGCCAGCTCCGACTCGATATTTGACCAGCACCTTCGGACTGTTCGCGCACGATACCCCGCCGTGCACGAGCCGAGCGAACAACCAGTAGTCCTCCATGCGTTCTAAGTGGCGATAGCCGCCAAACTCCAGAACCTTAGATTTGCGGTAGACCACGCTCGGGTGGTTGAACGGGTCACGGTATGTGACGACCTCGCGGATTTCGTCTTGGCTCACCGGCATCGACCGGATCATGCCAGGTTCAGTTTCGTCGCTTTCGAATTCTTCAACAGCTGAGCCCACCAGGTCGTGGCCTTGGGCGACCATCCGAATTTGGACGGCGAATCGCTCGGGCAGCGAGATGTCGTCCGCGTCGGCCCTGGCGACGACGTCGTGGGCGCATTCACCAAGGCCGAAGTTCAAAGCGGTGGCCAGTCCCTGGTTTTGTTCCAACCGCGCCACCCGCACGGGAACATCAGCCACCAGATCCTCGCGGCTACCCGCAGCAACCTCGGCTAGGAACTCGTCTACCTCGGGTTTCACTGGCCCGTCGCAAACCACGACGACCTCGGCAGGTTTCAGCGTCTGCTCAGCGCTCACCGACTTCAACGAGCGGGCGAAAAAGTCGACCGGGTCACCGATATATACCGGCAGCAGGACGCTGAAATCGGGCAATTCACTCATTGCCCGCACCCTGCTCGATCTGGGTGACCTCGTCGGCGACGGGCGTGCCCGCCAGCACCTCGGAATTCCTCCGCGGAAACTTGCAGCCGGCGGCGATTCCATCGCGCAGATATCCGAGCATCGCCCTGCGATCGCCGGATTTAAGAATCATTTTCGTCCAGCGCAGCAGCGTCTTACCGCCGAAGAGCAGCTTCTCAAGCGGGGATAAACCGTGAGAAAAACCGAAGACCCAGATCTTGTTGCGCACCTCATTGAAGAATCTTGGGCCCGGGTCTGCGGTGGAATTACCGAAGACCTTCGTGCGGTGCTCGACACGGGCGGCGTCGACGTAAAGCCCGATTCTCTTGCGTAGCAACCGGGCGGTGTATTCAAAATCATCGTTCCAGAGGAAATAGTCGGCAATGGGTAGGCCCTCTTCGCGCACTGCCTGGGCGTCGATCATGATCGCAACGAAAGAGGCCGTGCGGATCTGCCGCGCGCCGGCTTTTTTGGCATCGGTGTGCATCCGCTTGGGCATTCCGAACCGAGTGCGCGGCTTGTTCATTGGGTGTTCGCGTCCGTCAAACCAGTCGGCCCTGCAGGCCATAATGGCGGGCTCGCCGGGGTATTTCGCGAGGCTGGCCAACAACTCCGAAAGCGCTTTGGGTGTGGGGACGGTGTCGTCATCCATGATCCAGACGTAGTCGGCTCCCCTGCTGACCGCCCTGGCGATACCTGCCGCGAAGCCACCCGCACCGCCGAGATTCTCCGGCATGGTGATGACGTCGTCGACGATCTCGCTTTGGGCAAGAAACTCGGGGGTGGAGTCCGTGGAAGCGTTATCGACGACGACGATGTCGTCAACCTTGCGCTCCTGACAACCAAGAGCCGCAACGGTGTCACGCAAGATGTCAGCCCGATTCCACGCCACCACAACGGCGGCAACCCTAACACTCATAGCTACACATTAACGGTTATAAGTTTGCCGAACCTGCTTTTGGGGCTCGTCTATGTGCGCTTCTTCTTTTTCTCCGCGGCCCTCTTTTTGCCCTTGGGCCCGGCCTCGAGCGCGGCCAGGTTGGCCATCTCCAGTTGGGTGGGCATGTTGTATGCGCGCGCGGTGGAATCGTGCAGCTCGATTACCTTACGCCGGATTCGCTCGCTGAAGGCGTGCGCCACCTCTCCGGGCTGCGGACGAAGCGGGTTACCGTATGTTACGTAGACGTCGGGACGGCCCGATTTCCAGCGTTTGTTCTTCGCCGGCCAGGCCGCGAACGCGCCTACTAGCGCGGCAGGGACCACCTGGCAGTTAAACGAGATGGCCAGAGCCGCGGTACCCGGAGAGAACGGTCCCATGGCGCCCGTGCGGGATCTGGTTCCCTCAGGAAAAATCATCAGGGGGATGCCGTCGTTCAGAAGCTGCTTAGACATTCCCCGATGACTGCGGGTCGCGCCTCGGTTCACTGGGTATGCGTTCATGAAAAGCTCGACGGTTGCCGCACTAAACCTGTTCGTGAAGAAGTAATCGGCGGCCGCGCCTGTGGCTATCTTCTTGGAGAGCCGGGCAGGCAGCGACGTCATCAGCAACGGCCCGTCAAAGTGCGATGAGTGGTTCGCCACCAACAAGAAGGGCTCTTCGACGCCCTTCAACAGTTCGGTGCCGGAAACGTGCACGCTGATGGCCGTGTTCAACGCGGGCTTCAGCAACCCCCGCTGTGCACCCATCGAGGCCAATCGTTTCAGGGGCGACTTGAATCGGCGTCTGCCGCCACCGTAGTCGCCCATCTACTTAGCCTTTCGCGAAGAACGTATTTTCCTTGACACAAACCTTGGCAGAGCCGCTGGGCCGTGGTTCAGGAACCAAACGGCCAACCGCCACTGCAGCTTAGGCACCACTAATACTTTACCCGCCTTTGCACCCTTTAACGCAGCCCGGGCAACGTCCCGTGGCTCATTCCAGGCCCAACCGGGCAGCTTGGGGCGTTTAACCCCCGCTCGCGCGTGCAGCTCGGTCTTCACCCAGCCGGGACAGACGACGGTGGCCTGCACGCCAGTATCCGCCAGCTCGTCGGCGAGCGCCTGGGTATATGTGACGACCCAGCGTTTGATGGCGGAATAATTCCCCTTGATGATCCACGCGGAGACAGACCCGATGTTGATGATGGTTCCCTTGCCGTTCTCGACCATCGAGCGGCCGGCTGCGTCGGTGAGCAGTAGCACGGACGTGGCCATGACGTCCATTGCTCGCCGCTGGAGGTCGGTGTCGCCGCCGATCAGCGGCTCGTTGAGGCTGAACCCCGCGTTATTGACCAGCACCTCGACGGGATTTTCCCGCAAAAATTCTTGAATTTTATCGACGTCCTCGCGAACCCCGAGATCCCCGGGCAGCACCTGAGCCTCCACCCGATAGCGACCATGCAAGTCGCCAGCCACTTCCTTGAGCCGGTTTTCGTCTCTGGCGACGAGCACCAGGTCGTAGCCTTCGCTGGCCAGTTCGACCGCGAACGCGTGTCCGATGCCCGAAGTTGCTCCGGTGATCAGTGCTCTTGCCATACGTCTAAATCTACCTGCCTAAGGGGACTAGCGTGCATTTGGTTCGGTACGTAAAGGCCGGGTGGGCGTCATCCACGCCAACCCGGCCTCAAACTCTTTTTTTACTTGTTTTTTATTCGCCAGGCAACTTCGTCTCGGCTTCAGCCTTCGCTAGTTTCTCCGGATCGTCGCGCAGATCTTGGTCGGGGACGACGGCTGCCGTGCGCAGGGTGAACGTCGAATCGTGGCGCTTCACGCCCTCGGTTACGGTCTCCTCCAGCACGACGACCCCACCGAAAACTTTCCTGTCAATGCCCGACTGCTTCTTCACCCTGGGCTTGTGCCTTAGCTCGTTGATCTCGTTCAAGATCTGAGTTGATTGGCGTCTGGACACTAATTACTTCTTTCCTTTTCCCACCGCAAAATTTTCTAACCCAGGCTCGACCATAAACAAAAAGCGCCCGACTTTGAGGTCTAGGCGCTTTGTTGCTTCGCCCGGGAGGAGCCCTATGGGCCCCTCCTAGACGCTTATTTTTTTGATTACTTGCTGATCAGTGCCAGGGCCTGACGTGCCATGGCAAGTTCCTCGTTGGTGGGGATGACGCAGACCTTCACCTTAGAGTTCGGGGTGCTGATGACGCGCGGGGACTTGCTGCGCTGCGCGTTGGCCTCCTTGTCCAGCTCCACGCCGAACAGGCCGAGGCGCTCACAAGCCATCTCACGTATCTCGGCGGAATTCTCGCCGACGCCCGCGGTGAAGGTGATGGCGTCGAGGCCGCCCATGAGGGTGGCGTAGGCGCCGATGTAGAACACCAGGCGGTGGATGTAGACGTCGAGGCCAACCTTGGTGCGCTCGTCGCCGGAGTCAGCGGCCTCCTGGACGTCACGCATGTCGGTGTGACCGGTCAGACCAAGCATGCCAGACTTCTTGTTCAGCTCGGTGTCGATGCGCTGAGCGTCCCAGCCGAGCTCACGGCTCAGGTATGCGACAACACCCGGGTCGATGTCGCCGGAGCGGGTGCCCATAACCAAGCCGGCAAGCGGGGTAAGGCCCATGGAGGTCTCGACGGCGTGGCCGGCGTCCACCGCGGAGATGGATGCGCCGTTACCCAGGTGGCAGACGATCTGCTTCAGGTCGTCGCGGCCGAGCAGCTTAGCGGCCTCGCCGGAGACGAACTGGTGGCTGGTGCCGTGGAAGCCATACTTGCGGATCTGCAGCTTCTTGGCCAGTTCGGTGTCGATGGCGTAGGTGTGCGCCTCTGCGGGCAGGTCGGCGAAGAACGCGGTGTCAAAGATGCCGACATGCGGCACGTCGGTGAGCAGCTTTCGGGCGGCGTTGATGCCCTCGATGCCCGCCGGGTTGTGCAGCGGAGCCAGCGGCGACAGATCCTTCATGGTGTTCACGACTTCTTCGTCGATGAGAACGGGGGCGCTGAACTTTTCGCCGCCGTGAACGGTGCGGTGTGACACTGCCACGGTTGCCGACAGGTCAGGGCCGTGCTCGTCGAACAGCTTGAAAACGGTGGCCAGCGCAACCTCGTGGTTGGGCAGATCCTGGTCAACATGGAACTCGCCGGTCTCACCACTGAGCACCTCGTGGTCTACGGTGCCGGTGGTGCCGGTAGCGATTCGCTGCACCAGGCCCTTGGCGAGCACCTCCTCGGTCTCGGTGTCGATCATCTGGTACTTGATCGAGCTGGAGCCGCAGTTGAGTACAAGAATGGGCTTAGACATACAACGCCTTTCAATTAAAAAGTGGGTTCCGCTTCAGAATATCGTGCAACGGCGTCAATCGGCACCCCTACGGCACGGGTGGCACTTATGTGTAGGGGTTGGCGCGCGTTTGTGTAGCTAAGATTGGCTCATGACCCATCCGTTTTCTGATCGCTGGAACGACGACACCGAGCTTTACCCGCAGATTGCCGAGCTCGTCGAGGGGCGGCAGACCATTCTCGACGCCGGCTGCGGCGACGGTTCTCTGGCTTACTATTTGGCGGGTCTTGGCCACGAGGTGATCGGCGTCGACAACTATTTCAGCGGGAACCCGGAGGACCTGCCGGAGGAAACCGACCGGGCGCACTTTTTGCTTGCCGACGCCACCAATATGCCTTTTGGGTACGACTCTTTCGACGCGGTGGTTTCCGTCTCCATGCTGCACGAGACAAACGGGTCGCTCGCCATCGGTGAGATGCGCAAGGTGCTGAAACCGGACGGTCTCATCGTGATCGCGGATTCGGTGAAGCTGAACCCGCTGGGCGCGCTTTCCACCGGCATTCGGCGGGCATGGGTTGGACGCGGCAAGACGCCCAAACCCGCCGACACCATCAAGCCCGACCTGGGCTGGGTGAAGTCCCGCGAGGCCGTGACCAGCGGTCTGCCCGGCTGCATCTGGCGGAAGGTCGGCAGCGGCAGGTTCATCGCCACCTGGCAGCGCGATAACAATCTGGGTTAGAGCGCGCGACTGCTAGGCAAAATGCCTAGCCTAGAAGCATGGGCACGGCGAAAAAATCAACACTTTGGGTAGTCACTGGGGCAGAGGGTTTCCTGGGCAATAACGTCGTGTGACAATCTCAGCATGCCAGCCACGAACTGGCCAGCGAGGAGTTGGGTTATCAGACCCGTTCCCTATCCCAAACCATCGATGACCAGGTGCGATGGCTCTTTCGAATTAAGAAAAGGCGACTAACCGGCTAACCGTGGGTGAACAACCGATGACGAATTGGCGACATGGCTAGCCAAGACACTGACAACCTGCAAACATGGAAGCCTGGCTTCGCGCCGGACGCGTTTAACCAAAGATTGGAAGAACATGGCTGATCGACTCGATTTTTTGAACGGTGTGACCAAGCTGCACGGCTTCTACACCGAACAAGTTCGGATGCTAGCGCACGCCTACGATCTGAAGCTCGAGGACGCCGCCATGCTCCTCGACCAGTACGGCTACCACAACGTTGCGCGGGCGATTCTGGTTGAGCCGCAGTCCGACGAGCCCGAGTCCAAGGACCTACACGAGGCCAAAGGCCGAAAATCTTAGAGACAAAAATGTGGGGACGGCTCGTGTGCGTGCTGTCCCCACATTTTTGTCTAGACCTAGATCTTTGTGTCGGGCGTGCCGCAGAAAGCGTCGACGCTGGAGACACCCTTGAACTCGCTCTTGCCTTCTAGTTTGTCGACCAGCGCTTCGAGTGTGAAGTCCTTGTCGTCGTAGGCGTTAATGTAGGTCTTCACCTGCGGGACGTCGACCAGCGCGAACGGCGTGGAGACGGAGGCGTAGATCGTCGGCAGCTCGTGGATGTACCACGGGATGTCGACGGTTCCCTTCGTCGCCGGCCACATCACGCGCTCGAACGGCTGCATCATGCCGTCGATCTTGGCGATGCACAGCACCAGGTCGTATTTGTCTGTCAGCGCGGCGATCGGGGCCTTAGACGCGTAAATGTTCTTGACCGCCTCGGCCTGCTCCTCGGGGCTCATCTCGGCGAGCTTGTCGAATAGCGACTCGTGAATTGTGACGTCGTAGCCGCGCTCTTGAAGCAGCTTGCCGACCTTCTGCGCCGGGTGCTCGACCGCCCCACCGCCGCCGAAGCCGCGGGAGATCGGGTTGGGCGCGCTAGAGACCGGAACAACCAGCACCCGCTTGAACTGCGTGATCGGCAGGTTCTCGGGCTGGGCGTTCTTGACCAGCGTGATCGCCTCGTCGGCCAGGTCGACGGCCAGCTGCTTATTCTCGGGCAGCCCAATCTTCGCCATCGCCTCTTCCTTTGGCGGCAAGATCTGCTCGCGCGGGGTCTTGTGCAGACCGAGGCGGGCCTTCAGGCCAAGAATGCGCTCGAGGGCCTCCTGCAGACGTTTCTCGGTGATGACGCCATCCTTGTAGCCCTGCATCATCCACTCGAAGTCCTCGTCCGGATCGTTGAAGAACAGGAAGAGGTCGCAGCCGGCGGCGATGGCGTGCGGCAGCAGATCGCGACGGGCCATCGCGCCCGTCAGGCCAACCATGTGCGATGCGTCCGTGACGACCACGCCGTTGAAGCCCATCTTGCCGCGCAGCAGATCGGTGAGCAGTTCGTGGCTCAGCGTCGCCGGCAGCAGATCTCCATCACGCACGTCCGGGTTGAAGTGCTTCTGGTAGCTAGGCAGCATGATGTGGCCGGCCATGATGGACGGCAGCCCGTCGTCGATCAGGCCCTGGTAGACCTTGCCGAACGTGGCGTCCCACTCCTGGGTCGAATACGAGTTGATGGACGCCGAAAGGTGCTGGTCGCGATCGTCGATTCCGTCGCCGGGGAAGTGCTTCGCGGCAGGCATGATGCCGGACTCCATGATGCCCTTCATGTAGGCGCGGGAGCATTCGAGGACGTAGTCCGGGTCGGCACCGAAGGTCCTGTTGCTGATGATCGGGTTGCGCCAGTTGCGCATGATGTCGACGATGGGCGCGAACGACCAGTTGCAGCCGATGGCGCTAGCCTCTACGCCTGAGACGCGACCCATCTCATAGGCCCATTTTGAGTCGTTGGATGCGCCAACCTTGATCTCGAAGCCGACGTACGTGCCGTCGGTGCAGGCGCCGTTTCCGCCCGCCTCGGTATTGGCGGCGATGAGTAGCGGAATCTTGCTCTTGGTCTGCAGGATGTAGTTTTGCTCCCACACTTCCTCGGCCGTGCCGGGGTTATAGCGGACCGCGCCAATGTGATAGTCATCCAGGACGCCGGTGAGGTATTCTTCTGTCCTCTCGGCACCCATGTTCACAAAGAGCTGGCCGATTTTCTCTTCGATCGGCATATTTTCGATGGTTTCGCGCACCCACTTGATGTCCTCGTCGGCGAGGTTAAAGGGCTTGGCGGAAAGATCAACCATGACTCTCCTTAAGATCTAGTTTGTGTTTTAAGGCTAACCAGACCAAGGACCTAAAACCCGATGTTGCCATTCCTTGCGTCACGGCGCCTCGAAGCCCAAGTCGGTTCACATGCCCTGGTGACATTCTCGAACGACGGGCGCTGGCCTTAGGATCAATCCACCCAAAAGCCTGCATTATTTTGAATTATTCGAAATAATGTGGACATGGCTAATATTACTTTTGATTCCAAACCCGTTACCACCGTGGGCGAACTGCCTACCGTAGGCACCAAAGCCCCCGACTTCGTGCTTGTTGACAACGACCTCAACGAAATCAAGCTCTCCGATTACGCAGGCAAGCGCGTCCTGCTAAGCATCTTTCCGAGCGTCCAGACAGGCGTCTGCGCCATCGCGCTGCGCAACTTCAACAAGGAGGCCGCGGAGCTGGACAACGCTGTTGTGATCAACGTCAGCAAGGACCTACCTTTCGCATTCGCTAACTTCTGCGCGGCAGAGGGCATCGACAAAGTTGTGACAGCCTCCGCCTTCCGCTCCAGCTTCGGCGAGGATTACGGCGTAACCATGGCCGACGGCCCACTCATGGGTCTGCTTTCCCGCGCGGTCGTCGTGCTCGATGAGGACGGCGTCGTGCTCTACACCCAGCAGGTACCCGAGATCGGCACCGAACCCAACTACGACGAGGCGATAAAGGCCATCAAGCAGGCCTAAGCGCACATAAAAATTGCCCGGGAGACCGGGCAATTTTTTAGCAGTTTTTCGAGACGAATTCCTCGATCTTTTCGGTCACCAGGCCGGTATCCTCCAAGACGCTCCGCCAGTCGCGGACCAGGAAGGAGTGATCCCTGCCCTCAACCTCGACGATCTCGCCGCCGGTGGAACGGGCCGCGTCGGTGTCCCAATAGCTGTCGCTCGTGCCCCCGATCAGCAGCCGGGGAGCCGTGGATGCCTTGATGTCATCGACCACCTGGGCGTCGTTCAGGACAGGGGTGAACCAGACCGCAGGCACCGAATTCTCAGCTGTCCACTTGGCGCCCATCGAACCGATGGACTTGGCGACGACCAGCTGCTGCTTCGCGCCGGCCTGCGCGGACATCTCAGCTAGCGCCTCGTTCACCAGGGAACGAATTTCCTCGTCCTCGAGGCCCATCATGTCGATGTCGGCATACCAGATGGCCCAGCCGGCGTCTCTGAGAGCCAGCGCCGGGAAGATCAGCCCCGGAAGCGGGAAAGCGTAACGTTTACCAGGCAGGAAAAGTGCCGCCTTGCTCGAATCGGCGTTCGGCAGGTTTCGCTGCCACTTTGTGATTGCGTACCTTTTAGCCATATCTAAAACATATACCCACTTCGAAAAATCGGCAGCCGCGGTCCACTTATTTTTTAGCGGCTAGGTATATAAAAACTTGATAAAACGCTAAGCTTTTTGCCCACGAACATCTACCAACGACGGAGGATTCCGTGTCCGATAAAACCGACGATCTTTTTGCGCCGCCCGGCGAAAATTGGATTGCGCTCGATGCGCGATACCTGACCAAACGCAGGATCGACGTGCTCACGCAATGGCCTCTCCTCCTGGTGCCCATAGTGGTGGTCTGCTTCATTTTTACCCCCACCTGGCTGGCAGTGGCAGTTTTGCTCGCTGCGCTGATCTTCTTGGGCTACCGCGTCTGGCGCCAGAAGGCCCTCTACCAGGCATGGGGCTATGCGGAGCGCGACTCCGACCTCTACATCAAGCACGGCATTTTCTGGCGCAACCTCTCGATAGTTCCCTACGGCAGGATGCAGGCCATCGAGATCACCGCGGGGCCGATCTCCAGGTGGCTCGGGCTGGCAAACGTCGAACTTGTCACGGCAGCCACCGTCTCCGGCGGGACGATTCCCGGAGTTAACAAGGAAGAGGCGCAGCGGCTACGCGAACGTCTGCTGGCCAAGGGCGAGTTGCAGGCGGCCGGTCTATGAGCACCACCGATTTCCCGCCACCCACCCCCGACGAGGAAGTGGTGGACATCGAGCAGGCAGCGGCTAGTCCCGAAGCAAAGGTTGCAGAGCGCCCGCACCCGCTCAGCCCGATCGTCGACGGCTGGCTTTTCCTGGTGGCGATCGTCATCTACTTCGGCCAGGACGCTTTTCAATCTCTGCTGAGTGGCGACATTAAGCTGTCCGAGATCGGCGTGCTTGGCAAGGATTTCTGGATCCCTGCTCTCATCACTCTGGGCGTTTTGGTGCTGGCAATCGGCTTCGCCTTCGCGAACTGGTGGTTCACCCGTTTCGTGATCGACGACGATGAGGTGCGCATCGAACGCACGTTCATCGCGCACCAGTCCCAGCGAATCGCGTTCAGCAAGATCCAGTCCGTGGACATCAAGCAGCCGCTGGTTGCCCGGCTCCTCGGCCTGGCCGCGCTAAACATCGACGTCGGCGCCAACGCGTCCAAGAAGATCCAGTACCTGAAGCGCGACCGCGCATACAAGATGCGCGACTTCCTGATGGCCAGGGCGAACCGTGCTCAGACCTCTACGAGGGGCTTCGTCGCCCCGCCTCCGCAGGCAGCGGGGGCCGCTCCAGTCGCCCAGGCCAGCGCGCTGAGCAAACCGGGCGTGTTCGAGGACGTTCTGGGCTACGACCAGGTGATCGTGCGGGTTCCCGTCGGGCGCCTGATCGGCTCTCTCGTGCTTTCGACGGGCACGATCTGGGGTATCGCGTTCATCGCCATTTTCGTCGCGCTGGGACTCTTGATCCCCGGCGACGCCGCTGGGCTTTCCTTGATCGGCCTACTCCCGGCGGCTTTCGGCTACATCGGCTGGCTACTCAAGGAGCTCAAGGAGGGCTTCAACTACTCCCTAACCTGGACTAGCTCGGGGTTGAAGACCACGCACGGCCTGACCGAACTGATTTCCCGTTCCGTGCCCGTCCACCGCATCCAGGGCGTCCAGATCAGCCAGCCGCTGCTTTGGCGCCTGCTGGGTTGGAAACGGGTACGCATCGACGTCCTCGGCCACGGCATCAGTAGCGACGACGCGGGCGGCGGGATCCTGCTGCTGCCCGTTGGCAGCGACGACGAGGTAAAACGCGTGCTCGACGTCGCCATTCCCCAACTCGAACTGGAGACGATCCAGATGCGGCCCGCGGGCAAAAAGGCCCGTTGGATCCGCTGGTTCGACGCCCAGACCTTCACCTGGGGCTTCAACGACAAGGCGATCGTGGCCACCGGCCACATTCTGACGCACAAGGTGGATATCGTACCTCACGCCCGCGTCCAAGAGGTTCGCTTGAGCCAGGGCATCCTGCGGCGCTTACTGGGGTTGGCGGACGTCAACGCGGAAAACACGTCCGGGCCCGTCGACCTGTGCGCGAAGCTGCTGGACGCCAAAGATGCCAGAAAACTGGCGCTCGCCGAGCCGCAGATGATGCGAACCGCGCGCAGCGAAATGCTTGCCAACCCGCAAATCGAGCCGATAACGGCGTAGTCAGAGGGGGTGTCCTTGGAAATAGTGCGCTACCGCTATTAAAGGATGCCCTTTCGACCACTACAATGCTGGCATGACTGAAATTCTTGGCATCGATATCGGCGGCACCGGCATCAAGGGTGCCCTCGTCGATCTGGATCGCGGCGAGCTCACCAGCGAGCGCATCCGCATCCTGACTCCAAAGAACTCCACACCAAAGAATTGCGCGGACGTGGTCGCGAAGATGGTCCACAAATTCCGAAAGCGCCTCGACCCGGAGGCCCCCATCGGAATCGCCATCCCCGGCCCCATCGTGCACGGCACCGTCATGTTCATGGCCAACCTGCACAAGAGCTGGGTTGGCACCAACGCCGACGATCTGTTCAGCAAGAAGCTCAAGCGCCCCGTCTACCTGTGCAACGACGCCGACGCGGCAGGCTTCGCTGAGGCCCGCTATGGCGCGGCGAAGGGCGTCAACGACCTGGTCATTGTGACGACGCTGGGCACCGGCATCGGTTCGGCGATCATCTACAAGGGCCACCTGATTCCCAACACAGAGCTGGGCCACCTCGAGATCGACGGCCACGACGCCGAAACCCGCGCCTCTTCGGGGTATAAGACGAAGAAAAAGTTGAGCTACAAAGAATGGTCGAAGTGCCTACAGCGCTACTACGACGAGCTCGAGAAGCTGTTTTCTCCCGACCTGATCGTCGTTGGCGGCGGCATCAGTAAGCAGGCCGACAAGTTCCTGCCGCTGCTGAAGCTTAGGCCACGCATCGTCGCCGCGAAGCTGGAGAACCAGGCGGGAATCGTGGGCGCCGCTGCCCTCGCCGCAGAGCGTATGCCTGGCTACTCGCTGCCTTCGATGACGAACAACGAATGGTATAACTCGGCAGATTAAGCATAAGCAGGCGGCGCCGCTTTTTCGTGCCCGAATATCTGCCAAATCCAACTCGCTAACCCACCCACGGAAAGACAGAAGCTCCCTGACTAGGGGTGTTGCAAAACGGCTCCACGAATCAGGGATAAGCGAGTGTGATTTGTCACAGCTACTCAGGAAAAAGCTGACGCCGTTTTCTTAAACCACCCGTCCGAATCTCATAGATGTGAACGTTATCTTCATGAAAGTGAACGATCACATAGGAAAAGGCCTTCCTAACTTCAAGTTCGTTCACAATAATTTCGGTCAGCTCGGCAGTGCCGCCGAAACGATCGAAAGGACGAAGATGTCTTCGGAACATACAAAACTTTCTCAAGACCGTGAATACGTCGAATGCATTCAGAGCGCACCCGCTTTTTCATGGCGCGATAAGGTCGGCTACCTCCTAGGCGATCTTGGGGGCAACTCCCTTCAAGTATTGGTTAACGTCTACATGCTGATGTTCCTGGTAAACGTAATCGGCATAAAAGCCGCCCACTTTGCAGTCGTGATAGCGGTTTGTCGGATGTTAGATTCCTTAAACGACCCGATTATCGGGTCGATCGTGGATCACATGCGCGGTCGGTTCGATGGAAAATACAAGCGTTGGCTAGTTTGGATCCCGGTGCCCATGGCGCTGCTTACGGTTGCGCTTTTCTTCGACACTAGCTCGTGGCCGTATGCGATGAAGATGATCTACGCACTTGTGGCGTATTTCTTCTGGGGCGTTGTTTCCTCGTTCTGGAACATCCCCTACGGCACGATGCTGAACGCCATCACCACCGACGGCAAGCAGCGCACCGAGCTGTCCAACTTCCGAGCTATCGGCTCTACCGGCGCGTCGATTTTGGTCACGACTATTGCCCCGCTCATCGTCTTCGACGCCGTGAACACGCCGCAGGCTCCGGGATTCCTGGCGCTGTCTATCGGTCTTGGGGTGTTCTCCGCACTGTGCCTTTTTGGAACTTATAAACTTTGCCGGGAACGCATAGTTGTTTCGCTTGCTACGAAAAAACAGAAAGTCCATATGGGCAAGATGCTCGTTTCGTTCATCCATAATCGCCCAATGATTTCGATAATTTTGAGCTACATCGTTTTCAAGTTCTTTATTCAGACCATTAATTTGATGAACCAGTACGTCTTCCAGGCTTACTATCAGGACACCAAAATTCTTGCCGCAATTGGGCTTGGAAATATAATTCCGCTATTGCTCGGCATGGTGCTTTTAAAACAAGTACTAAAAATAATGCAGAAAAAGACCCTGGCTACCTATTGCGTACTGGTTGCGGCTATCTGTTACGCATTTCTTGCATTTGTTCCGGTACCGCCGACGGTCTGGATCGCCGTTCAACTCGTCGCAGCCTTCTTCCAAGGGTTCTTTACGCTACTCATCTGGGCACTAATCGCCGACGCGGTGGATTATCAGGCTTATTTGACGCGCCAGCGAAATGACGGCTTGGTTTATTCGACGGTGACTTTCGTGGTTTTCCTGGTAGCTTCCCTAGCAACATCATTTATCGCAGTCATCATCGACACTCTTGGCTACGATCCTACATTGCAGGCCAACCAAACTGCTCAAGTGGCAGAGGCCCTTCGCCTGACAGCAGGCCTGCTACCGGCTATCGGCTGCTTCCTCGTGTTTTTGATTTACCGCTTCGTCTACAACATGACCGATGAAAAGATGGCCGAAGTGCAGCAGGTGGTTAATTCGTTGTCTGAACACCTGGAATCTGAAATTGAAGAGACCACTAACACTTCCGAGGAGACCACAAAATAATGAAACGCGAAATAACTCCGCTAGGTAATGATTCTTTCCAGATAAGTGATTTTCGCCTAGATAACTATTACATTGTTGTTGGAGAAAGGCGCGCAGCAGTAATCGATAGCGGGTGCGGATTAACCGATCCACTTGCCGAAATTCACGAAATAACAGATCTACCCCTCACCCTCATTTGCACACATGGACATACCGACCACGTAGGCAACGCCTATCAATTCGATGACGTATATATGCACCCGGCAGACGAAGAAGTCGTTAAATCGCTCGGCTATAGCCCAGACTTCGTTAAATGGTACGTCGAGACTAGGGCACCGCTGCGAAACCCTGGCGAGGAAGTGCTCAAGGTACTTCTTGGCAGAGTACCTGAAACGATGCCACAAAACTTCGATTTCCGTCCTATCACCGGAGGCGAAAAATTCGACTTGGGTGGACGCGAACTGGAGATAATCGCGACTCCCGGCCACACGCCTGGCTCTTTGAGCGTGTTGGATTACAAGGCCAGGCTGCTCTACACAGGCGACGCGCTAAACGGTTCGAGCATTATTCCAACGAAGGAAGGCGGCACTAGGGACGAAATATCGCAGTTCCTAGAAAGCCTGAAAATAATGCTGGCGCACGGCGAGCACTTTGATTACACCTGCCCGGGTCACGACGGCGTTCGCTACGACAAATCCCTCATTACCGACTACATGAACCTTTGCGAGGGGCTACTTAGCGGCGAGTTAAAGGGCGACTACGAGGAAATCGGCATCCGCGCCGGCAAGGTGGTCAGGCAAGGTCAGGCAGAGTTTTGGTATGAGGCAGACCGCTAACGCTTGTTGATTCTCGGATAACCAGCTCGGGTTTTACTAATTTAACCCGGGCTGGTTCTTCGTTTAGAGCCGCCACCAATAAGTCCAGGATGCAGTCGACCACTTCGTCTAGAGGCTGCGTCACCGAGGTCAACGACGGGGTTAGATAAGAGGCCGAAATGGTGTCGTCGATGCCTGCCACCATGATGTCTGCGGGGATTCTTATTCCCTTTTCCCAACATACTCGCATTGCACCCATTGCCAGCATGTCGTTAGCGCAGAGCAGGGCTTGCGGCAACTGGTTAGCGCAGAAATAGTCTGCTACGGCCAGATACGCTTCATCCGGATAAAAGGATTTAACCTCGCAGATCGAATCCTGGATTTCATATTCGCTAGTTAATCGGTTCCAGCCATCTCGTCTTGCTGCGGCGTCCAGCCAATTATCGGGGCCAGCCAAGAAGCAAATTCGTTCCTTGCTCAAGGCTACAAAGTGTTCCACCAGTAGCCGCATAGTTTCTTCCTGATCGACGGCGACTCTGAAGATATCGGGCCCTAATTCTTCGCTAGTAACCGCGACGACCGGATAACTATGAGCTAGTGAAACGATCTCATCAGCCACCCACTTATGGGCGGCAATGACCACCAACGCGTCAACATTGCGTGCCAGCAGATCGTTCATGGCTACTCTGGCGTTTTTTACATCGTCGTTGAAAAAGGTCGCGGTGAGTGTGGCTAGCCCCTGCTGTTGGATTCGATAGGTAAGAATCGGCGCCACCGAACTTGGCCCGAATAAAGACCCTCCGTTGAGGATGATGCCTACCGCGCGCGATTTATTAGAGCGCAACGATCTCGCCGTAGCATTTGGCGTGTAACCGACCGCTCTAATTACAGCCGCAACCCGTTCACGGGTCTCTTCCCGAACAAGGTGCGGCTGATTGATGACCCTAGAGACGGTTTGGATAGAGACCTGGGCCAGATTAGCTACCTGACGCATAGAAGGTTTAGACATTCACGTCACCTCTACCTTGTTGGCGCCTACTCTGTTCGCCATCGAACAGGCATAAGCCTAGCGCAAGTCAAAGCTCATGATCGGGCTCATTTGTGGTGTCGCGAGCGAAAGCAACTCGTCCTTTTGTTGCCTGACAAAACGTGGTTGGTGAACCTATCCGAATAGGCCCAATTCCCCACATCTAGGGGTGTTGCAAAACGGCTCCACGAATCAGGGATTAGCGAGTGTGATTTGTCACATTCTTTCCGGCGCGACGATACCAAGCAGCTCTAGGCCAGCGGCCAGCACCTGTTTTGTGGCGGCCACCAGGCCGAGACGGCTGGCACGAACCTCGTCGGCGCTCTTTAGCACCGGACACTTCTCGTAGAACTTCGAGAACTTGTCGGCCAGCTCGTAGAGGTAGCCGCATAACTTGTGCGGAGTCAGATCGGCGGCGACGACGTGGACGGCGTTACCGAAACCGCTCAGCAGCAGAGCCAGATCCTGCTCTGCCGGTTCCGCGAGCTGCCCGACCTCGCTGGGCTGGAAGCCGCGGGCCTCGGCCTCGCGCAGAATGTTCGCGCAGCGGGCGTGCGCGTACTGCAGGTAAGGGCCGGTGTCGCCACTGGTGGCCGTCATGCGCTCGACGTCGAAGACGTAGTCCTTCTGAAGACCGGAGCTGAGGTCGGCGTATTTGATCGCCGCAAGCGCCACCTCCGGGGTGGCATTCTTCTCGGCGTCGTCAAGCAGATCGTCAAGGTGAACCGCAGTGCCTTCGCGGGTCTTGAAAGGCTTGCCGTCGGGGCCGAGCACCATGCCGAAGCCGACGTGTTCGGCCTTGACGGAATCGGGCAGATAGCCAGCCTTTCGGGCCACGGCGAAGGCCAGCGCGAAGTGGTTGGCCTGGCGGGCGTCCGTGACGTAGATGATTCGATCGGCTTTCAACTCGTTGACGCGGTAGCGGATGGCAGCGATGTCCGTGACGTCATAGCCGTAGCCGCCCGCAGAGTTACGAATGATGGCCGGAGCGTCGAAACCGTCGACGAAGACTACGAGAGCACCCTGATCCTCGACGGCAATGCCACGGCTCTGCAGATCCTCGGCAACCTGGTTGAGAAACTCGTTGTATGTGGACTCGCCGGCCAGATCGCCGTCGTCCAGCAGCACGTTCAAGCGGCGATAGGTGTTGTTGAAGCCGGCCTTGCTGATCTCGATCAGGCGTTCCCAGATCTCGCGAGTGGCCTCGTCGCCGCCCTGCAGCTTGACGACGCGAGCGCGGGCGCGGTCGGCAAACTCCTCGCTGGAGTTCAACGACTCATTAGCGCGCTTGTAGAGCTCCTCGGCGCCGGCTAGGTCTAGCGAACCGAGATCGAGGTCTTCGTCGATGATCTGCTCGATGAGCATGCCGAACTGGCGTCCCCAATCGCCGATGTGGTTCTGGGCGATGACATCCTCGCCGGTGGCGGAAAGCACCCGGTTGAAGCAGTCGCCGATGATCGTCGAGCGCAGGTGGCCGACGTGCATCTGCTTGGCGACGTTAGGGCTGGAGTAGTCGATTACAACGCGCTCCGGCTCGGCTACCTGGGAGATGCCGAGATTCTCGTCGGCGGCAAGCTTATTGACGGCGGCTGCCAGCACCGAGGTCTTCAGCCTGAAGTTGATGAAACCGGGGCCCGCGATGTCTGGGGTCTCGCACAGGTCGTCGATTTCGAGCTTATCCACGATGCGCTGCGCCATTTCTCGGGGCGGCACGCCCTCGGTCTTGGCCAGCCGCAATGCGACGTTGGACTGGAAGTGGCCGAACTGCGGCTTGGTGGCAGGCCGGAGTTCGGGGTCGACGCCTGCGACGGCCTCGACGCGCTCGGAAAGTAGTGCGGGCAAAGAAGTCATAGAGTTATTGTTCCACGACTGACAAGGTTGAGGCCATTAAGCTACTAGTAGGAGTTTCTAGGCGAGGAAAAATATGCGAATTTCTGTCATCGGATGCGGCTATCTGGGCGCGGTGCACGCTGCTTGCATGGCCAGCCTGGGCCACGAGGTGATCGGCGTCGACGTGAACGCCGCCAAGGTCGCCAAGCTCAACGCGGGCGAGCCGCCGTTCTTCGAGCCGGGCTTCAAAGAAATACTCTCCGAGCAGGTGAAGTCCGGACGTCTCGCCTTCACTTGCGAGTACGCGGACGCGGCAGATGCCCAGATCAGCTTCATCGCGGTCGGCACCCCGCAGTCTTCGTCACGAAACGCTGCGGACATGAGCTACGTCGAGTCCGCGCTCGACGGGCTGCTGACGAACTTGACCGGCGACGAACCGAAGCTGATCGTGGGCAAATCGACGGTGCCGGTCGGCACAGCAGAGGCAATATCACGCCGCCTAGCAGGAAAGAGCCTGCTGGTGTGGAATCCGGAATTTCTGCGCGAGGGCTTCGCCGTCGACGACACCTTGCACCCGGACAGGATCGTCTATGGGCTACCCGCTGACCCGGGCGACGCAAAAACCGCCCAGGGGCTCCTGGACGAGTGCTACTCCCTACTGCTGGCTGAGGGCATCCCCCGCTTACTGACCGACTATGCAACAGCAGAACTCGTCAAGGTGGCCGCCAACAGTTTCCTCGCCACAAAGATCAGCTTCATCAACGCGATGGCAGAGCTGTGTGACGCGTCCGGCGCAGACGTCACCAAGCTGGCGGAGGCCATCGGCTACGACGATCGAATCGGCAAAAAATTTCTGCGCGCGGGGCTCGGCTTCGGCGGCGGCTGCCTACCTAAGGACATCCGGGCGTTCATGGCCAGGGCCGGCGAACTGGGCGTCGAGCAGGCGCTCACCTTCCTACGCGAGGTGGACACCGTCAACTTGCGCTCCCGCCAGCGGGCCGTCGAAATTGCCAAAGAAATGGCCGGCGGCACTTTCGTCGGACGTCGGGTGGCCGTTCTGGGTGCCGCGTTCAAGCCCAACAGCGACGACCTGCGCGACTCCCCCGCCCTGGACATCGCTCAGCAGATTTCAGCCAGGGGCGCCGACATGGTGATCACCGACCCGCAAGCAACCGACGGGCTGCGAGCCAAGCGCCCGAACCTCTGCGTAGTAAACACGGCAGAAGAGGCTATGCGCAACGCCGATGTCACCGTGCTCGGCACCGAGTGGCGCGAATATGTCGAATTAGATCCTGCCGAGGCAAAAATCTGGGTGCGCCAGCCGAATATCCTCGACGGCAGAAACGTCCTGGATGCTGCGGCGTGGCAGGCCGCCGGGTGGAACTACCGCGGAATCGGACGCCGCTAGCGAGGCCTGGCCAGCGCGTCGGCAACCTCCGAGCTGGGCTCGCCGACGTCCGGGGTGTGGTCAAAGATGGCGTTGATCATCAGCTTGACGTTCGCCCCAAGCTCTCGGCGCTGATACCTGTTGTAGGCGTCATTTTTGATCTTTATGACGTCCGCCGACCCGATGGCGTCCACGCCCTGCAACTGGCAGGCAGCAACCGTCCTGGGCAGGTGGTAGTCCTGGCTAACCACGGTTAGCTGGTCGACGCCGAAGCGCCGCTTTGCCACCGCACACGACGTGTAGGAGTTGTCGCCACCCTCGTCAAGCACGATGTCGCGGTAATCGACGCCCTGCTCCATCAGATACGAGCGCATGGTCTTTGGCTCGTTGTCACTGATCGAGCCCGAAACGATCAACACCTTCGCCTTGCCCGAGTGGTAGAGATCGGCGGCGACGTCGAGGCGACCCTTCAGATATGGCGAGGGCCTGTCGCCCCACACGGAAGCCCCCATCACCATCGCCACGTCCCTGGACGGCGTCTCCTCAACCGAGTAATAGATCCGACCGCTGGACTCCGCCAGCACGACGGCGAGCGGAACGATGAAGACCAGCGCGGCGATGATCAGCACGGCCAAGATCACGCGCAGCAGCCCGAAGCCGCAACCACCAGTCTTTTTCGCCATGCGAACAGTTTAATCGCCGGACAGAAACGTCAAACAATGAAAAGCGGGAGGAGACCATTTGGTCTCCTCCCGCCGCTACCGTGTTAGTTTCGATTATCTAGATAATGCTCGATCAGGTTCTGCGTGGAACCGTCCTGCTGGGCAAGCACCTCGCGGTCGCCGTCGATGGCTGGCGCGATCTGCTTGGCGAGCACCTTGCCAAGCTCGACGCCCCACTGGTCGAACGAGTTGATGCCCCACACCACGCCTTCGACGAACGTGATGTGCTCGTAGAGTGCGATCAACTCGCCGAGAACTCGCGGAGAAATCTCCGGGACGAGGATGCTCGTCGTTGGCTTGTTGCCCGGGAACACGCGGGCAGAGACGATCTCTTCCGCGGTGCCCTCCGCACGGACCTCGTCGGCAGTCTTGCCGAACGCCAGCGCGGACGTCTGCGCGAAGAAGTTGGACAGGAACAGACCGTGCACGTCGGTGCCGGACTCGCTCAGCGCGTGTGCCGGGTTGATCGGCGCAATGAAGTCCGCCGGGATCACCTTCGTACCCTGGTGGATCATCTGATAGAAGGCGTGCTGGCCGTTGGTGCCAGGCTCGCCCCAGAAGACCTCGCCGGTCTGCGTGGTGACAGGTGAACCGTCCCAGCGGACGCGCTTGCCGTTCGATTCCATCGTCAGCTGCTGCAGGTATGCCGGGAAGCGGTGCAGATACTGCGAATACGGCAGCACGGCGTGAGTCTGGGCGTCGAAGAAGTTGTTGTACCAGACGTTCAGCATCGCCATCAGCGCCGGAACGTTCTGCTCCAGCGGTGCAGTGCGGAAGTGCTCGTCCATGGCGTGGAAGCCGGCCAGGAACTCCTGCCAGTTTTCCTTGCCTAACGCGATTACATCGGCCAGGCCGACGGCCGAATCGACGGAGTAGCGTCCACCGACCCAATCCCAGAAGCCGAACGCGTTCTCACGCTTGATGCCGAATTCCTCAACCTTGTCCAGGGCGGTGGACACCGCAACGAAGTGCTTGGCGACGGCCTCCGCACGCTGTTTCTCGCTGTCGCTGATGGCGTTCACCGCGCGCAGCGAGTTGATGAGCCAGTTCTTCGCCATGCGGGCGTTGGTCATCGTCTCGAGCGTGGTGAAGGTCTTTGAAGCGACGATGAATAGCGTCGTCTCCGGGTCAACGTCGTGCGTCTTCTCGTACATGTCGGCCGGGTCAATGTTGCTGATGAAGCGGCACTCGATGTCGTTGAGTTTGTACGGCTTCAACGCCTCGTAGACCATAACCGGGCCGAGGTCGGAGCCGCCGATGCCAATATTGATTATCGTCTTAATCTGCCTGCCGGTGACGCCCACCCAGGAACCCGAGCGCACCTGCTCGGCGAAGTCGTAGACGCGCTCCAGGGTCTCGTGCACTTGGTCGACGACGTTCACGCCGTCCACCATCAGCTCGTCGCCCTTGGGACGACGCAGAGCGGTGTGCAGCACTGAACGCTGCTCCGAGGTGTTGATGATCTCGCCGGCGAACATTGCGTCGCGACGTTCCTCAAGCTGAACTTCTTTGGCCAGCCTGACCAGCATCTCGAGGACTTCGTCAGTCAGATAATTCTTCGAAAAGTCGACGTATAAATCGGCGGCCTCACGCGAGAAACGCTTGGCCCGCTCCGGGTCCTCTTCGAACCACTTGCGGAAATCTACGTAGAAGCTTTCAGCGGTGCGGGAAAGATCGCTCCAAGCCGATGTCGTCGTCGGGTCAACAGGTGTCTGCATAGCCAACAGAGTAGTAGGAGAATGAGCGACGCGGAACAAAGTTGCCAAATAAAAACTGATGCCCCCTAGTGTCTAGGGGGCATCAGTTAAAAAGTATGAATCTAGATAACGCGACGGGCTGCGGTGATGCCGCCTGCCAGAGCGTTAACGCCGATCGGGATGCCAGGGGCCGAAGCCTCTACAACCTGACCGTTGCCGATGTACAGAGCCGCGTGGCCACCACCGTAGGAAATGATGATGTCGCCGGGCTGCAGATCGGAGGTGGAAACCGCAACACCTGCGGTCGCCATGCCGAATGAGGTGCGGGGCAGGGAGACACCAGCGGAGGCGTAGGCGGCGTAAATCAAACCGGAGCAGTCGTATCCTGCAGGTCCGGTGCTGCCCCAGATGTAGGGCTTGCCGGACTGGGCCAGCGCGAATGCGACGGCTGCGCCTGCCACACCGCTAGCCGGAGCCGAGGAGTAAGTGACGGGCCTGGCCGCTGCAGGAGTTGCAGCGTTGTTGGTGGCCTCTGCACGTCGGGCGTCGGCCTCCTCGCGAGCGCGATCCTGAGCTGCGGCCTCTTCAGCAGCTTTTTCCTCGGCAGCCTTGTCGTCTGCCGCCTTCTTCTCGAAAGCCGCGGTGACGCGGGTTTCGGTGTCGTCGTCAACTGCACGGTCGCTGGCGGTCTCGGTTACGTCCAACAGCGTGCGCTCGGTTGCACGGGTTACCTTGTCGGCGGTGCGGTCGCCGGTCAGGGTTGCGGTGGTCGCCTGGGGGCGATCGGCCGCGGAGGAAACCTGCAGGGCACCCGGAACGACGAATACGGCGGCGGCAGCCATGGTGGCCGCGGTGGCCATCAGCTTGCGGGCGCGTCCGCTAAGGCCGGCGTTGTCGGCGCTCAGGCGGATCGGGTCAGTGAGAGTCTGCTCTACTGCAGGAACCGTCATGTCAACCGCGCGGCGTGCGGTTTCGACGGAGGAAAGATCAATGCTCATTACGTTCAGCACGCTATCGTCGGCAGCTGCCCGACGTGCGGCACGGGCCGGCAAAGTATCGAAGTCGTTAACGGCTTCGTCGATAAGGGCGCGGCGTGCGGTCACTTGGTTCTCCTGTACGAATAAGACTTAAGAAAGTTCAGCTTCGAAGTGGAAGCTGAGATAAATATAAGAGCAATCCTGAGAAAATTTCAAACTTTGGCAACTTTTCTAAGAATTTTTTACATTTCTTTCTTAGTAAACCGAAGGGGTGGGTGATCGGTTACCACGAAAGACACTACCCTACCTCTTTATATATGCCCCAATCAGAGACTATTTATTGATGCTTCGCAGCCACTCTTTGGCAATGTCTGCGCTGGAGCGCTTGTCTCTGGTGGAGGCAAGATTCATGTTCACCAAGTCCTCGGTGGTCAGCTTCTTAGCTATCGGTTCGATAATCCCGCGAAGCTCGTCGGCCTTTTCTGCCTGCACGATCGGCACCACGTTAGAGGCTAGGAACATGCCCTTGGGATCCTCCAGGGTCACCAGGTTGTAGGTCTTGATACGCGGTTCGGCGCTGAAAATGTTGGCGACGTCCACATTTCCTGCGGCGAGTTCCTCGGGGGTGGTTTCGCCTGTTGCGACGAACTCGACATCAAGGCCATAGACGCTTCTTAAGCCTTGGGGCCCATAGGGGCGCCCCTCCAGCTCCGGCTTGCCGCCAACACGCACCTTGCCGATCTTCGCAAGATCAGCAATTGTCTTCACCTGATTTTTCTCTGCGAACTCAGCCGTGACGTTGTACGAATCCTGATCGGCGGCCGGAGCACGGTCGTAGGCCACGAGGTTGTCGGGCAGCGCCTTGACCAGTTCATCGTAGACGGCCTGAGGCTCCGTCACCGTAGTGTCCGGCTCGAGAGCCTGCAGCAGGTTACCGGTATATTCGGCGAAAAGCGTGATGTCACCGTTCTGCAGTGACGGCAAGTAGGCGTCGCGCTTGCCGATGTTGAAGCGCCTGTTCACCTCGAATCCCTCAGCCTCAAGCGCCTGGGAAAAAATTTCCGCCAGGATCTCGTTGGAATAGTAGGCGGACGAGCCGACGGTTATGGCGTCGGTGCTGGAACCCGTTTCGAAGGGGTCGTCGTTTGCGCCGCAGCCAGTAAGCAA
This sequence comes from Propionimicrobium sp. BV2F7, assembly GCF_000510445.1. Classification (NCBI taxonomy): domain Bacteria; kingdom Bacillati; phylum Actinomycetota; class Actinomycetes; order Propionibacteriales; family Propionibacteriaceae; genus Propionimicrobium; species Propionimicrobium sp. BV2F7. Next base: position 251,104 of record NZ_AZIS01000004.1, read on the forward strand.
CAGCGCCGCGACAGACACCAAAGCGGCAAGTTTGCGAAAGATCTTCATTGTTTTTTCCTATTCATTAACCGACTGCAGCCGGACACCTTTTGGGATAGCCAGGCGCCTGACCAGCGCCATCGCCACGTCGGCGATGACCGCCAGCGCGACCGTCACGAGCGACGCCCCGAGCACCTGATCGAAACGCCGCAACGCAATGCCCTGAACGATATAAAAGCCGAGCCCCCAGGCGCCGACGTATCCCGCGATCGTTACCGAAGCGATGATTTGCAGCAACGCCGTGCGTAGCCCGTTGAACAGCAGAGGCAGCCCGAGCGGGGCCTCTACCTTGAACAAGATCTGCGCCTCGGACATGCCTATCGCGCGAGCACCGTCGACAGTCGTTTTGGGTGCCGCCTCGACACCCGAGTAGGCGCCAGCCAAGATCGGCGGCACGGCAAGCAGCGTCAACGCGGCGTAGACGGCTCGGGCTTTGCCGTCGACCCCGAATAGCACGACCAAAAACAGCACCAGACCGAATGACGGCAGCGCGCGAGCCGCTCCCGTCGCCGAAATCACCAGGTTGCGAGCGCGTCCAGTGTGACCGATGAACCAGCCCAGCGGGACGGCGATGGCCGCCGCTATCAGCAGCGACAGCAGCGAGAATCCCAGATGTGTGAATATCGCCTTACCCAGTGGCAAAACGCTCTCTGCCAGCTGATCAGAGAACATCCAGTGGAATGCCTGCTCAAAAAGATTCATTTGGCCACCGTCCAAGGCAAAAATAGGCGTCCGGCAAGTGCCAGCAGGCGGTCGAGCGTCAAAGCCAGCACTAAACAGGCGACGACGCCCGCGAGAATCTCTTCCGGAATCTGGCGCTGGTAGCCGTTAGTAAATAGGTAGCCCAGGTTCGTAGCCCCGATCAGGGCACCGACCGTCGCCAGCGAGACGGTGGTCATGGTGGCAACCCGCAACCCCGCCAGGATGACCGGGCCGGCCAGCGGCAGCTCGACCCGCCAGAACCTGGCGAACGTGCCGTAGCCAACCGCCTTGGCTGCGCTCAGCGTCAGGACGTCTATGGAACGAAAGCCATCGGCCGCATACCTGGTGAGCAGCGCCGAAGCATACAGGCACAACGCGATCATCAGGTTGATCGGCGACAGGAAGCTGATGCCGAGCAGCGGCGGCAGCAGCGCAAAAAGGGCCAGGGACGGGATGACGTAGAACAGCCCGATGAAGCTGAGCAGCGCCCCGCCTGCCACCTTCATGCGGTTGGCCAGCCAGCCGAGCGGGATCGAGACGAGCAGGGCTGCAGCAATCGGAGGCAGGCACTGCCCCAGATGAGCGAGCGCGAGCTCGAAGATCAAGCCCAGGTTGTTCGTTATCCAATTCATTCGAGGACCACTCCGCGGGTGCGCCCTGTGGCGTCCTTGACGATTCCGCCCTCCAGCCGGAACTCTCTGGAGCCGTTGGTAAGGCCGACGAAGTCTCGCACGAAGTTGTCTGCAGGACTGGCGATTATCTCGTCGGCGGTTCCGGCCTGGTGAATCTTGGCTCCCTCACCCAGGATGACGATCTGATCGCCCAGTTTGAATGCCTCGTCGATGTCGTGGGTGACGAAAACCACCGTCTTGGAGAGTTCCGACTGCAGCCGGATAACCTCGGCCTGCAGCTCGGCCCGCACCACCGGATCGACGGCCGCGAACGGCTCGTCCATCAGCAGAATGTTCGGGTCGGGGGCCAGCGCCCTGGCGACACCGACGCGCTGCTGCTGACCGCCGGAAAGCTGCGCCGGATAGCGATCGCCCACCGATGGGTCCAACCCAACCAGCTCCATCATCTGACGGGCGCGCTCTGCTGCCCCGGAGCGCGGGGTTTTCTGCAGGCGCAACACAGAAGTTACGTTGTCGATGACTTTCAGGTGCGGCAGCAGACCGCCATTTTGCAGGACGTAACCGATGGAACGACGAAGCTGCACCGGCGAACCGCTTGAGACGGGGGTGCCGTCGATCTCGACGTCCCCCTTTGTGGGCTCGACCATCCTGTTGATCATCCTCAGCAGCGTGGTCTTTCCGCAGCCGGATGGACCAACAAAAACAGTGGTTTTATGCGAGGGCAGTTGCAGAGAGAAATTCTCCACCGCGAGGGTGGAGCCATATCTCTTCTCGACGGACTTGAATTCGATCATGGGCGTGGGGCAGTTTCTTGGACGGTTTTCACCATTGAGCTCTTCCGGCAGAGGTGAAACCAGCCTATCAAGGCCATCAATGCCTCTGTCATAGGCGATGAGTTGAGGAGAGTAATCCTGCTATTCTCCTCCTGAAATGCAATACCCCCAGCCAAACATCCAGTTGACTAGGGGTTTTGTTGTGCGCGAGAGAGGAGTTGAACCTCCACGCCCGTAAAGGGCACTGGCACCTGAAGCCAGCGCGTCTACCATTCCGCCACTCGCGCGAAGCGACTGGATCGATATTACACAGCAGCGATAAAAAATAAAAATCGCAAGAGTTAAGTGGCAAAAACAGCATCTAGCCCGTCCGGAATGACCCGCAGCCCGAGAAATAACCTGTTCGCCTAATCTTTCCTATCAAACTCCGAAATTTCTAGAACCAGCTCGCCCGCTTCGTCGCTGGCATCGAGATCGACCTCCGCAGACACCTGCCAGTCGTGATTGCCCTCCGGGTCGTCGATGATCTGACGCACCTTCCAGACCCGATCCTCCGGATTCTCGACGATAAACAGCGACGGGCCACGCGCCTCGGCACCGGCGCCCATCTCCTCGTGCTCGTCCCAGTAGTCGCCCAAGGCGTCGTCCCAGTCGTCGATTGTCCACTCCGAATCCTCACCATCAAGATCTGCCAGCGCCTCTACGTCGTCGTCCGCCATCAGCAACACCCGACGGAACATCGCGTTTCGCACTAGCCGCCTGAACGCGGTCTTGTTGCCAGTGAGCGGGCGCTCCGGCGCCTCGGCGGCCTTGCGCACCTCTTCGACGGTCTGGGTCGGGTCATTCATGGCCTCCCACTCATCCACCAGGCTGGAGTCGGTCATCTTGATGGTCTCGCCCAACCAGTCGATGATCTCCTCGAGTTCGGGGGTGCGGGACTCTGGCGGAACAGTCTGACGGAGAGCGCGCCAAGCATCCGATAGGTAGCGAAGCAGAAGTCCCTCGCTGCGGGTGATCTTGTAATGGGCGACGAACTCGCCGAACGTCATCGCGCGCTCATACATGTCCCTGACGATCGACTTCGGCGAAAGCGGCGCAGCGCCTAGCCAAGGCTGCCTAGCCAGAATCGGCATGAGCGCCTCCTCCAGCTCCTCAGCCAGCGGCTGGGGCCAGGTGATCTCCTCGGCCTCCTTCTGCCTGTCCAAATAATCCAGCCCATCGGCCTTCATTTCGGCGACCGCCTTGCCACGCTCGAAGGACTGCTGGGCGTAGAGAATCTGCATGGGGTCTTCGAGAGTAGCCTCCATCACGCTCACCACATCGAGAGCGTAGTCCGGGCTTTCGACGTCCAAGGCGTCAATGAAGTTGATAGCAAAACCGGCTAGCGGCTGATTGAGCGCGAAATCGTCCTGCAAGTCCGGAGCCAGATCGTACTTCCTGCCGCCGGGAGTCGGCTCGTCACGCTGCACCACCACGCCGTCACGAATGAGCGAACGACCCAACTGAATTGCCCGCCGATACAAGCGGTGGCGATGCTGGATGCTCTCGGTGGAGTCGTTGACCAGGTTGACGACGGCCTCGGCCGTGTCTTGATCGCGCGACAGCAGATTGATCAGCATCGAGTACGTGATCTTCATCCGCGCGTGCAGCGTTTCCGGGGTGGAATTGATCAGTTTGTTGAAGGTGTCCTCTGTGTAATTGATGAAGCCATCGGGCGCCTTCTTCTTACGCACGGACTTCAGCTTCTTCGGGTTGTCAGCAAACTTCGCCTCGATCTTCGCGTTCTCAATCTGATGCTCGGGGGCCTGCGCGACGACATAACCAATGGTGTCGAAGCCAGCCCGTCCCGCTCGGCCGGCAATCTGGTGAAACTCGCGGCTGCGCAGCACCCGATCGCGACGGCCGTCGAACTTGCTCAACTGCGTGAAAACCACCGTTCGGATAGGGACATTCACGCCGACACCGAGCGTGTCCGTGCCGCAGATCACCTTCAACAGCCCAGCCTGAGCCAGGTTTTCGACGAGCCTGCGATACTTAGGCAGCAGACCCGCGTGGTGGACGCCGACCCCGCTCAAAATCATGGAACGAAGAGTCTTGCCGAAACCGGGAGCGAAGCGGAAGTCCCGGATGGCATCGGCGATCTGCCGGCGCTGCTGCGTCGAAATCAGCTTTGTGGTGTGCAGCTTGCTGGCCGCCTCAGTGGCCATCTTTTGGCTGGGGTGCACGAGATATACCGGCGCCTGCCCGGTAGCGACGAGCTCCTCCAGCTTCTCCGGCAGCGGCATCATAGACCACTCGTATTGCAGCGGAACTGGGCGCTCGACGCCGCTAATCACCTCAACCGGATAATCCGTGACCTCCTCCAGCTTCTTCGCCAGGTCAGTCACGTCCCCGAGCGTGGCGCTCATGATGACGAACTGCGCTGCTGGCAGCTCCGTCAGCGCCACCTGCCACGCCCAGCCCCTGTCTGGGTCTGCGATGAAGTGGAACTCGTCCATGATGACGCAGTCGATGTCGGCGTCCTCGCCCTCGCGCAGCGCGATATTCGCCAGGATCTCGGCCGTGCAGCAGATGATCGGCGCATCGGGATTGACGGACGCGTCGCCCGTCACCATGCCAACCAGGTCCGCCCCGAAATCGTCGCACCAAGAGAAGAACTTCTCGCTCACCAGCGCCTTGATGGGTGCCGTGTAGTAGACGCGACCGCGCTCCGCCAGCGTTGCGACCATGGCCGCCGTGGCGATCATCGACTTACCCGAGCCTGTCGGCGTGGTGATGATGGTGTTGGCATCCATCAGCGTCGCCAGAAGCGCATCCGCCTGATGCTGATACATCGGCGTGCCCTTGCTCTCGGCATACTTACTGAACGCGTCGAATACCGCGTCAGTTTCAGGCTTGGGCCCCAAATCGTCGAGCAGCTTAGCCAATGGTGCCATGTTTTCCATGCCTTCCATCATTGCAGGGCGCACTGACAATTTCACCCGACGTATTCCTCACCGATCGTTCTGTTTCTGGTTCGGCTGCTTCTGGGCGGCTGCTGGTCTGGCTTAGTTTGTCGAGCGAGTCGCCGTGTCTACGTTCATCTCTTATCGCTTGCGCGATGTCGAGATTTCTCTTTCGCCACGCCTCGATGCTCGCCAAACCAACCCAGCCCAGCATCCTCACCGTCAAAAGTGGTCACCGAGTTGGGCGTCGTCGAGATTAGTGAGGAAGAAAATGTCCGTAGACGAGCTTTTTGGTTCCCGTTAAATCTTGGCGAATCAACGTGGAAGAAAAAGTTCGTAGTCGAGCCTTATCGTTCCCGTTAAATCCTCAGAAATCATCGCGGAAGAAAAAGTCCGACGTCGAACCTTTTTCTCCTCACCATCTCCAGATGAGCCAGGGTGGGCACCTATTTAGCTGAGGTTGTGGGAGTTCGGGTCTTTGAAGGAACATCAAGGCGTGGCGAGAGCGACGACATTCAAACGCGAAAGCGTTTGAATCAGGAGCGGAGACACGTAGCCAGTGACGCAAAGACCCGAATCCCACAACCGACCGGCACCCGTCCGAAGAAACCACAGACAAGAAGCAACCGGCGAAACCACTAGCCAAGCAAAAACAATGGGCACCAAGGTATAAACCCTCGGCACCCATCGCCTTATTTAGATTATGTGATTATCAGTGGCCTTCGGGAAGTTCCTTCGGTTCGGGGAGATCACGGAAGTGTTTGAGCACAAAGTATGAACCGAACAGGCAGATCAGGTACGGGATACCGGCAACCCAAGCCGCGTGGATCTGCCACCACAGCGCGATGAACACGCAGACGCAAGCGGCGATTCCGAGGTAGTTGACGTATGGCGCACCCAAGACGCGGGCTGGCGCGGCCGGCTTGCCCAACTTCTTGCGCACGGAACGGAACCGCAGGTGCGTGAGAAGGACGATGGTCCACGTCACCAGGATGCCCAAGATCGCGGCACCCATTAGGTACTGGAAGGCGCTTTCGGCGGCAAAGATGGAGAGCAGGCTGGCGATGACCATGCCGATGGCGGCAATCATAACGGCCCCGCGCGGCGCGCCATTGTGCGACGTCTTGGCAGCGGCCTTCGGTGCCATGCCGTCGATTGCCAGCGAGTGAATCATCCGGCTCGACGCGTACAGGCAACCGTTAGCTGCAGACAGCGCGGCAACGATCAACACGAAGTTCATGATGTGTCCGGCGGCAGAAATACCCGCGGCGTCGAGGGCCTTCACGAACGGCGAACTCTCTATAGTTCCATTGGCTGCGGCCGTCTCCGTCCAGGGCTGCATGGTGACGATGACACCAACCGCCAGGATGTAGAAGATCAGTAGGCGCCAGATCATCGCGCGTGCTGCGCGCGGGATGTCGCGCTCGGGGTGCTCGGATTCCGCCGCTCCAGCGGACGAGTTCTCGATGCCGCCGAACGAGAACACAGCCATGCAGGCGGCCAGCAGAATGCCGCCAAAGCCGTAGGGGGCGAAACCGCGGTGGCTGGTAAGGTTGGACAGCCCCGTCGGCGGGTTCGGGCTCGGCCAGCCGAAAAAGATCAGCGAGAGCCCGAGCAAAATGAATGCGCAGATGGCTACCACTTTGATCATCGAGAACCAGTATTCGCTGGTTCCGTAGAGACGCACCGTCGCCAAGTTTAGGCCGATGACGAACAGCGAACAGCACACCGTGCCGACGCCCAGATTCAGGCCGGGGAACCAATGCTGCAGATATGTTGCACCGGCGACCACCTCCGCGCCGACCGCAATGAACGACTGAATGGCAAAATTCCAGCGTCCGACGTACCCGCCCAGGCTGCCAAGATAAGCGCCCGCGACAGCACCGTGCCCGCCCGGAACCGGGTGCACCGAAACCATTTCGGCCAGCGCCCACACAATTACCAGGGCGAGCGAACCGGCGAGGATATAGCTGATGATCGTGGCGGGGCCGGCGAGCGCGATCGTCGCACCCGAGCCGAGAAACAGCCCGGTGCCAAGCGCGCCGGAAAGCCCGATCATGGCTACCTGTCCGCTGGTTAGGCGGCGTACTAAACCTGTGCGTTCGCTCATATCTTCTCCTAATTGACTAAGAGGCAGATTAATAGGCGTTGGGCCGCGCAAACCTTAGGCGACATCTAGCGAGATAGCCAACGCCTAAACTTGGGGCCATGGAGTCTTACCATCCGCAGCAGATCGAGGTCCGTGGGGCGCGGGTAAACAACCTGCGGGGACTCGACGTCGACGTCCCGCTCGACCGCCTGGTGGCGATCGCGGGTGTGTCCGGTTCTGGCAAGTCGTCGCTTGCTTTGGGCGTGCTTTACGCGGAGGGTTCCAGAAGATATTTGGAGGCGCTTTCGACGTATACGAGACGCCGGATGTCTCAGGCGCAGAAGGCGAAAGCCGAAATCACACACATTCCGCCGGCCCTCGCGCTGCGTCAGAGGCCGGAAGTTCCGGGAGTGCGTTCGACGTTCGGCACGATGACCGAGCTGCTGAATGTCTTGCGCCTGATGTTTTCCAGGCTGGCTAGTCATCGCTGCCCTAACGGGCACTATTTGAAGCCGTCGATGAAGGTGGCCGCCGAAGTTGAGATGAAGTGTCCGGAATGCGGAAGCACCGTGACGCCGCCGGGCGCGGAATCGCTGGCGTTTAATTCCGTCGGCGCGTGCCCGAGGTGTTCGGGAACGGCGATCGTCCGCGAGGTGAACGACGACGCCATCGTGCCCGACCAAAGCCTGAGCATCGACGAGGGCGCAGTCGTGCCATGGCGGATGTTCGGTTGGAGTGTGCAGCCGGATATCGTGCGCGAGTTCGGGGTGCGCACGGACGTCCCGTTCAGCGAGTTGACGCAGGAAGAACGCGAGATCGTTTTCGCTGGCCCCGAAGAAAAGAAGCACATCACGGTGACGAGCGTGAAAGGTGTCCACGAGCTCGACTTCACGTTTAGAAACGCCAGGCTGACCGTCACGAAGGAGCTCGATCGGGCAACCGACGAGAAGCGGCTCAACAGGGTTTCGAGATTTTTGACCGAGCGGGTCTGCCCGTCATGCGCCGGCAGCAGGCTCAGCGCGGAGGCCCGGGCGCCGAAAATTGGCGAGTGGAATCTCGCCGATGCCACAGCCATGACGCTCGCCGACCTGATGGATTGGGTACCGACCGTCTCGGCAACGCTGCCAGACGAGATGCGTGAAATGGCGGACGCGCTGGCGGCTACCTTCGTCTCGATGGGCAAACGGCTGATACAGCTCGGCCTGGGCTACCTGAGCCTAGATCGAGCCGCTACGACGCTTTCCACCGGCGAGCGCCAGCGCGCGCAGCTTGCCAGAGCAGTGCGCAACGAGACCACCGGCGTGCTTTACGTCCTTGACGAGCCGTCGATCGGGATGCACCCGGCGAACATCGAGGGGCTGATCGGCGTGATGCGCGACTTGCAGTCGGGCGGCAACTCGGTGGTTTTCGTCGACCACGACGTGCAGATTTTACGCGCCGCCGACCACCTGATCGAGCTCGGGCCGGGGGCGGGAAGCCTGGGCGGCAACATAGTTTCTCAAGGCAGCATCGAGCAGGTGACGGCCAACGAAAATTCCCTACTTTCGCCGTTTTTAAGCGGCGAAGCGGAGATTGTCACCAGGGCCCAGCGCACCGAATTCGACGAGTGGCTTCGGCTAGAAACGCAGCCCATCCACACCGTTCACGCCCTAGACGTGAGAATCCCCCTCGGGGCGATGACGGCGGTCACCGGGGTCAGCGGTTCGGGCAAGACGACGCTCATTTTGGATTCACTGGTGCCCGCGATTAATGGCAACAAACCCAGCCACGTGAGCGGAATCGAGCCGGGTTCTATAAATAAGGTTCGCATCGTCGACGCCACCCCTATCGGCGTTAACGTTCGTTCCACCGTCGCCACCTATTCGGGCGTGATGGACGAGCTGCGAAAGGCATACGCAAAGACCGACGAGGCTAAGCGCCGCAGGCTTAAGGCGGGTGCGTTCTCTTACAACACCGGCAAGCTGCGCTGCCCCGAATGCGACGGCACCGGACAGATCAGCCTCGACGTGCAGTTTTTGCCGGACGTCACTATTTCCTGCCCCGCTTGTAACGGCAGCAGGTTCGTTCCCGAGGCCAACGAGATAACGATTGAGACTGCGAACAGTCGGATTTCTCTTCCCCAAGCTCTCGAACTGAGCGTTTCTGAAGCGGCAGCAGCGTTCGCCGGTACAAAAATGGAACGCAAACTGAAAAACCTTGTCGAGCTCGGGCTCGGTTACCTGAAACTCGGCGAGGACACGCCCGCGCTATCTGGCGGGGAGGCACAGCGACTGAAGCTGGCCGGCGAAATCACAAAACGGCAGGCGGGCACATTGTTCGTCCTGGACGAGCCGTCCGTCGGCCTTCACCCGTTGGACGTGCGGGTGCTGGTCGGGGTGCTGCAGTGCCTGATCGAGAAGGACGCGACGGTGGTGGTTATCGAGCACGACCTGGATCTGATCGCCAACTGCGACTACATCGTCGACATGGGCCCAGGAGGCGGCGCCGAAGGTGGGCAGGCCGTCGCAACCGGAACTCCGGACGAGGTGGCGCAGAACCCGGATTCGATAACCGGCAGATACCTTTCAAAGACGATCGGGAGAAACCAGTGACATACACCACCAGTTATTCTTCTTCGCTCGGCGAGCTCTTCTTGGCTAGCGACGGGCACTGTCTCACCGAGCTCGATTTCGCGGTCGGCACCCACACGAAGTCGCACGGCGCTACCGCCAAGAAAAGGGCTGAGGCACACTACGATGCCGTGGGCCTGCGGGATTTAGATATCTTTGCGCATACCGCAAACTGGCTCGACCAATACTTTCGCGGCGAACGCCCTCAGGACGCTCCCCCACTGGCGCCTAAGGGCAGCGATTTTCAGCTAGTCGTGTGGAGATTTCTGCGGAAAATTCCATACGGCGAAACCACCACGTACGGCCAGCTCGCGAAGGATTATTGCGCCGAAACCGGGCGCGCCACGATGTCCGCGCAGGCCGTCGGCGGGGCGGTCGGGCGCAACCCGATCAGCATCATCGTCCCCTGCCACCGAGTCGTCGGTTCGGATGGTTCGCTCACCGGGTACGCAAGCGGCGTCGAACACAAAGTGGGGCTACTGGGGCTTGAGGGCCTCGACGTCGACGAGCAAGAGCTTCGCCTGTCGAGACCCTCGGCTAGTTAAAACAGCCTCTGGCTTGCCAGCTTCGCGCCGGCGGTGAGGGCTTCGAGCTTCGCCCAGGCAATATCCGGGTGGATTCGCCCGCCGAAACCGCAGTCCGTGGACGCGATGACGTTTTCACGCCCAACCAGACCGGCGAAGCGCTCGATGCGCTGGGCCACCAGCTCCGGGTGTTCGACGACGTTGGTAGAGTGTGAGACCACGCCAGGCACGATCAGCTTGCCTTCGGGCAGCTTGGTGTCTTCCCAAATCTCCCATTCGTGGGCGTGACGCACGTTGCCCGCCTCGAACGAGTAGCTGCCTGCGTTGATGGTGAGCATCTGATCCACCAGGTACTTGAACTCGAGGTCTGTGGTGTGCGGGCCGTGCCAAGAACCCCAGCACAGGTGGAAGCGAACCTTGTCCTCCGGCAGCCCCTCGAGCGCGTGGTTGAGCGCGTCGATGCGGATCTGGATGAACTTCTGGTAGTCGGCCACGCTGGGCTCGGGCACGATCTGGTCCCAAGACTCTGCGATGGACGGGTCGTCGATCTGCACGACGAAGCCGGCGTCGACGATGGCCTTGTACTCGTTCTTGAGCGCCTCGGCGCAGGCCCAGACCACGTCCTCGTCGCTGTCGTAGAACTCGTTGGTCAGCCTTGCCGCGGACCCCGGAGAGAGCGCAGCGACGAAGCCCTCGTTGTTTGCGTTAAGCTCGTCGAGCGCGGTGCGCAGGCCGTCGGTGTCGGCCTTGACGGCGTCGGCACCGGTGTAGGTGATTTCGCCGGTGATAGATGGCTGTTTGACGGGGTTGCGGGCGGCAAGAACGCCGTTTACCGGGTTTTCGTAGGCGTCTTTGAAGCGGGCGCGATCGCGCCGATGCGCGAACGACGCCAGTCTGACCTGCCCGGGCTTCGACTCGATGAGAGGCTCCTCGGCGCCCCAACGGCTGTCTGAATCGCCCGCGGTCAGGCCCGAAAGCCTGCTGAAAGAGTAGTTCCACCAGCCGCCGTAGTCAACGCTTTGGGTCATGACGTGGCCATATTCACCGTCGTTGACGATGTCGATGCCAAGATCGATCTGGCGCTTGACGACGTCGCGCACCTCGTCGTGCAACTGGGAGACGAAATCGTCCCAGGCAATCTTGCCGTCCTGCTGACGTTTGTTCAGCTCAAGCAGGTGCTCGGAACGCGGCAGCGAACCGACGTGGGTGGTCTGAATATGGTCAGTGTTTTTCGAAGTCATGCTTAGAGCTTAGCTAGCCCCACTGACAAAAAATTCAGCTTCCAAACTGGCGGGACTATCGCCTGCGCGTGCCGAACAGCGAGCGAGTGATCTCGCGGCCTAGCGTCCTGCCGGCAGAACGCAACACGTTCGTGACGACGGATTCGGCCTGCCTTGCGCGACGTTCCTTCTCCGCCTGTTCGCGCTTTTGAGCACGCTCTGCCTCTTTGCGAAGCCTCGCCTCCTCGGCAGCCTGCGCCTTAGCCTGCTCCTTCGCCGCCTTCTCAGCCTCCTTGGCTTCCTGGGCAGCACGCTCCGCTGCTTCGGCCTGCGCCTTCGCCTGTTCTGCTCGTTCCGCGAGCACCTCCGTCGCCGAACGCGGGTCTACCGGATCTTTGAAGCGGGCGTACAGCTGGGAAGAATTGATGAGTTGGTCGATTTTCGCCGAGTCAGCGGCACCCATCACCGATGCGGGCGCCCAGATACTGAAGGGCGCTACCGGAGTGGGACGGTCCTTCTTGCCCAACACGGTGATGACCGCCTCGCCAGTGCCTAGGTTCGTCAGTATCTCAGCCAAGTCGAGGTCGGTGGCAGGGAACGTCTTGACGGCCTCCTTCAGGTTCCGTTGATCCTGCGGCGTTACTGCGCGAAGCGCGTGCTGGATGCGGCCGCCCAATTGAGCGAGCACCTCGGATGGAATGTCGTTCGGCGTCTGGGTGACGAAGATTACGCTCACGCCCTTCGAGCGGATCAGCCGGACGGTGTGCACGACCTGGCGCACGAACTCCTTCGTGGCGTCGGTGAAGAGCAGGTGGGCCTCGTCGAAGACGAACGCCAGTTTCGGCTGCTCCAGATCGCCTACCTCCGGCAGATCTTGGAAGAGCTCGGCCAACAGCCACATGATCAGCGCGGAAATGAGCGCGGGACGGCTGGACATGTCGCCCACCTCAAGCAGGGAGATGACGCCCTTGCCGTCCGGTGCCGTGCGCAGGAACTGCGCGGTCTCGAAGCTCGGCTCGCCGAAGAACTCGTCGGCGCCCTGCGATTCGAGTGCGGTCAACGCCCGCTGGATTACCCCAGCTGTCGCCGGGCCGACGCCGCCCAGCGTCGCCAATTCGGACTTGCCCTCAGGTGAGGTCAAAAAGGCAACCACGGAACGCAGATCGCCTAGGTCGACCAATTCGAGCCCGTTCTTATCCGCCCATGAGAAGATCAGCTGCAGAGCCTGCTCCTGCGTCGAGTTGAGCCCCAATGCGCGGGCCAAAAGCAGCGGCCCGAAACTCGAAATCCTGGTTCGCACGAATGCGCCTGGGACGGGTGCGTCGGCGCCCGCCGGAGTGAGCAACTCGACCGGAAACTGCCCCGGCTGCCAATTCTGGCCGTTCGCGCTCGTGCGCTTGAGTAGCTTTTCTGACGACGGCCCCGACTCGGCCAGGCCAGTCAGATCGCCCTTGACATCCACCAGCACGGTCGGCGTGCCAACCGCGGAAAGCCCCTCTGCCAGCAGTTGCAGCGTGCGGGTCTTGCCGCTGCCAGTGGCGCCGGCAACCAGCATGTGACGATTCAGCGTGGCCAGCGGGATCTTCGCGTTGACCCCGGGAACCTGCTTGCCGTCCTCCAAGAGCGTGCCGAATGGGATTGATGCCCCGTCAAACTCGTACGCTGCGGCGATTTGCAAGGCGAACTCGCTGACGTCCTGGGCGGGTTTCGCAGGGCTCGGCGCTTCTGCTGGAGCTTCTTGTTGCGCCGGTTCAGCATCAGACGAACATTTTTCGGCACTGTTCGCCTGCGCCTCCAGTGCCGCCAATCGCGCGGCAGCAGCTTCCGCCTTGGCCTTCGCCGCTGCCGCCTCGGCTTCAGCCGCCTCTGCGCGGGCGGCGGCCAACTGGGCCTCTAAATCCTGGTTCGCACTCACAACCAAAAGTTTAGAGCAGCCCACTGACAAGAGCAGCCACAAAGAAAGTCTCATCCGGCTTTGTGCTAAATCGCGGTTCCTAAACCAGCGAAAATAAACGAATTCTGCAACACACCTAGCCAGAGAGATGAAATAGAGAAATATTAGTCACCGGCCTAGGGCCGACCACATTTTGACCACTTACCCAATAATTTGTGTTGTTATTTGGCCTATTGGCATGTAAGCGAGACTAAAGCCGTCATAGTCAGCCAATATGTAGTTATCAAGTGCGTTTTGGTAGCGTTGGCGAGTTGAGTTAGTTAAATCAATTCGGCTTGCTAACCATTGGCGGGCATATTGGCCTAGCGGATTACCTTTTGGGTCAACCCATATGCCCGTTGCTCAGTCTGCGAACTCTCCAGCCAACCAACTGTTAGCTTTTTGTTTGGTTCAAAGGTTTTGGGGCTTTGTAAGTTTCAGCCCCCGCCCGATAGCGAGCTTGATATCTGCCGGGCGATAATCGCCGAACAAAGCCTAATTGTGAGCGTTTACCCGCTGTTTTGTGCCGCATATCATCCTCGGATGCTGATTACGGCCGCTAGTGTCTCTACGCTTTTTGGTGGCACATAATAACACGCGCCTAACGGTAAAGGTTCTTAACGCTCTCATAAAATCGTAAAATGCGTTGTCAACTGCATTTTACTTGGTAGCCCCGAGCGGATTCGAACTGCCGCCACAGCTTCGAGAGGGCCGCGTGCTAGGCCACTACGTTACGGAGCCAAGAGAGACATAGGTTTTGCAGTTGTTACAGACGTTGGCAAATCAAACAGGCGCCACGGTTGCCGGTGGCAAGTAACTCTAGCGATGCAATTCATTAGCTAAGAGGTGGTGTAGTCCGTGAACCGATTGCCACGCGGCAAACATGTGCGACGATGAGCTTCGCACATCACTGCTTGCGGTGTGCGGGGTCGGCGAGGAAACCGCTGACGACATTACGCTTTACGCCTATAACCGCGCCCGTATTCATCTATGACGCATACGGGCGCCGCCTGCTTAAAGCTGCCGGCTTGGGTAGCTACCGCACCTATACCCAAGCCAGAATGGCTTGCGAAGAGGCCATTCGAGGCGAAAACTTCAGCGTTAGAGAATACGGGCGGCTGCACGGGCTTATTGTCCGAGCCGGAAAAACGCCCGCGCATAGGGCGGCTGGCAGACCTATTAGCCCAAGATCGGTGCAGATAACCAAACTGCTATTTGAACTCGGGCTTCCATTGGCAACGTTCGCCACCTTGCCAACCTTGGATTCAGATCTGAACCAAAAATAACCCAGGCAATCCAAGATTGCCTGGGTTATTCGACTTAAGACTACATCTTCGTATAGTCGGTAATCATGAAGCCTTCAACCGGCACCTGGTGACGGGATATCAGCAGGTTGTCTGTATCAGCAGAAAGGGTGTATTCCCAAGAAGCCTGAGCTGGTGTATCCAGTCCGCACATGACTTCAGTCAGCTGACCCTTTTGTTCGTCGCTCGGGGTATCCGTATCCGGAGCAACCCACACTTTGATAACGGTTGGTTCCACAGTCTTGCAGTAAAAATCAATCTTTACTTTATCGCCAGCTTTCCAGTCCCCATTAGCATTCAAATAGTATCGATAGCTCTCGATTGTGTCCGAAGAAAAGGTTGTGAAAGTCGGGCCGACAAAAAATGCTGAAATCCCATTCGCTTCGGCATATTTCTTACCCTCATCCTTCCACTTCTGTTCCAGGGCATCCGCGTCATCAACAGTTTTTTCGGCTTTCTCTTGCTCCGGCTGCACTACGTCTTCGGTGGTGGAAATCAGGCCGGGTTCGTGGTCAGGGACTTCAGCTTTTTGCGTGTCTGCGGCCGAGGCAGACCCTCCCGCTACGGAAGCCGAAGTTTCCGGTTTAGTTTCTTCCTTATTTCCTCTGCAACAAGACAGGCTCATAGCCAGGGCACAGGCACCCAATAGCGCAAGCAACTTTTTCATGGTGCTTTCCTTCCGTAAGTAAGGCCGATGTGGCTGTTTTGCCTTTCTTGACTCACAGTCTTGTCGAACAGTTACGCTTTGCCATCACCCAAAAGTACGTTTTTTCTTTTTCGCCCTCCCCCAAAAAACTATGCCCGCGGCGCCGAACATTTAGCTAAACAACAAATGGTCGACATAACGCTAACCCAGGGCTGCCCCAGCTAGTGCTAGCAAAAGCTAACGCGGCAAACGTGCCCTTAGAGTGAAACAAGGCTTCGTAGATACTGACAATGAGCCACCGGCTGCTTCTAGACGCGACTCCAAGCTGCTCAACCCGGTGCCATAAGCTGGATCAGCGCTAACCACGCCGGGATTGGACACTTCCAACCAATAACCTCTGGTGTCCTCCCAGAATCGAGCCTCCATCTGGTTAGACGCCGTATGAATGAGTACGTTTGTGATAGCTTCTCGCAACACTTGCACAAACAAATGAGCCTTATCGTCCTCAGCCGGCAAATTCCCGTAAATACGTAAGTCCAGTTCAACGGCCACGGCTAATTCCCGCAAGGTCGAAAGCCAAACCTGGGCAGGAATCTGGGCGCGATTGTGACTTAAATCGGTTGGCAGATTCACCAATAGCCGCTGAAGTTGAGCCAATCGCCCATCATCTAACACGTCATCTTCTAAGAGGCGATGAACGAAAGAAATTCGTTGCGCGATTGTGTCGTGAATCGAAGATCGAGTTTTCAAAACCAGGCGTTTTGACAGGGCTTCATTCAACCGCGCAGTCTCTAAAGCTAACTTTCGTTGACGAACCTGCAACTCTTCGATTTCGTCCGAGAGAGCTTGACTTAAAACCATATACTCACTGACGTCCGAGGCAAGAAGTTGAGTCCAGGAGCGGCGTCCATCAGCAATCCGGGCACGTTCCAGCATCCAGGTTCGTCCTTTTGGGTCGGTTATCCGAAAAATCGCGTTGCCTTCATTAGATTCTTGGCTCAGGACGTCGTTACGGGCTCCATCTGCGGGAGCCGTTACTTTGTCAATTGCAATCTGACGCAGCTGCGCACCCAACTTGTCATAGCGCGACAATGATGTTAGCCCTAGGCTTTCGAGAAGCCTGTCCATCGCGGTGTTGACTAGCTGGCTATGCCCTCGGGAATCCGCAAACAGTACGCCATGCTCTAGCCTATCCAGCGCTTCCTTAATGCTGAAAGGGCTTAAATCACGACGCAATAGTTGCCCTTCCCGCCAAACCTGGACGCATAGCCAAGAAGTGGAAAACGCTCCTGCAGCTAACAGCACCCACGCGCCGCCGATGTCCAAAATTGGGGGTAAAAACGCGGTCAACGTCACGAGAAACGGTATGACTGCATACCGATAGGTAGTTAGCAACAAGACTAACCCCAAGCCGAGACACACTACTACGAACCAGCCGAAATGCCGGTCGTTGAGGATAAAGATACCTGCTTGCGAATGAATCAACACAACAGCGAAAGCCCAAGCATAGAAGGACAGCAGCACCGCAATGCTAAATAGGAATACGGTAGCCAAACGTCGACGATGAATAAACCACTGGCTCATCGTCAAAATACATGCCGCTAATGATCCGAGAATCATTAGCGCAGTCCCTGCAGCTAGCTGGGCTGGCGTAAGGCTATATAACAGCGTACTCATCGGGATTTCTCCCCGTTGGCCGCCAGCTTGAGCGACTTATCTCCATTAGTTTTGAAAGTCATGCACAGGTTAACGGCACCATCGTCCAGATTCATCTTGGTCTGGGCTCCTGGCCAGCCGAGTAATGGCTCCAAGAGAGCGGCTTGATCTGCGCAGATATCCAGGATCCAATTAAATTGCGCTCTTCGACCCGCCTCAGCAACCCGGAAGTTAATGAACACCGCTAAATCTGACAGGCCAACCACGCACCCCAACCCGCGATGCAAACCTTCTAGACACCGCAACGCGACATCAGATTGGATTGCCCCAGTAGTCGGGCCACTGATTCCTGCCAGCGCATTGGCGTAAGAAAAATCCGTGCAGGATTGGCTCAATAGTGTCGTTAATGCATTTACCGAAATTTTTTTGTCCTCGAAATGACGCAAAGTCAGCAGACCGGCTCGTTTGGCATAGCCTAAATCCATTTTGATGCTGCGCAGCAACTTAGCTAATTCTTTTTTATCTAAGTGAGCGCTCAGGCTCCCTGCGTTAGACCGCACCCGCCCAATAGCACCATTCATCAACTCGTCGAGCCGGTCATAGAGCAGAGGCGCTTGGGCAGATTCTTCCATCGAAAGCAAAGCCTCATACTCAGCCGAGAGAACCCTAGTTTGGTGCGCCTCACGTTCACGAATAGCAGCCAGTGTTTTCTCTAATTCGTGGACTGCAGTGACATCCGTTTCCCAAATCACATGACCGGCAGCCAGCCTACGCGTTTGACAGTACAGCGTACGAGTGAGGCTGGCGGAATCATCAAACACCAGCACCGGATCAGAACTGGCCTGCAACCGCTGCCGTACGGATTCGTCCAGTTGCAGCGGTGTGGAGGTGACGAAACGAGGTGCCCAATCGCGGTCAACGATTTCAATGGGAAGTTTCGACTTAGTGAAGAACCGAGTGTATCCACGATTTTGAGGAATCAACCCGATAAAGAACAGAATCTCCCAGGCAAATAAGAAATAGAGGCAATAAATCTGGACATTTTCCGTGGCTCGAATAAATGGCACTCGCAGTGTGTAAGCGAGCGAATAGGCAAGCATGAAAGCAAATAACACACCTAACCCGAGCAACAAACGTAGCCGGTTACCTTTGAAACCCCATAGAGCCACGTAGATAATTACAGCAAAGACGATAAGTACGGCTAGATAATAGGCGTAATAGCCGGGGCCGTATTGATAATCAACCCCAGACTGGCCATGCCCGAACCTCAGAACCAAGTGGTGTAAATCATTGGTGAACACCAGGAGCGTTAGGAAGCAGCCTACTGCTGCCACGAATGCGCGCAAGGTTCGATAGCGTGGAGGAAGGCTGCGGCATGAGTGCGAGATTACGAAGAAGAGGATTGTCATCGTCGCATAGATGGGAACGTAGTAGTAATACCAGGCGTAGCGTTCGTAGATGCCCGGCAGAGCGTGTTTGATTACCCGAGCCAAAATCCACATACTCAAGACACCGGCTTGGATGAGGACGGCTCTGCGCACATAGGGGGAAGTCGTTGTCCAGAATCGCCAGCCAGCCCAGAAACTTAGGAGACCTAGCAGAGCGACGAAGCCAGCAATTTGGTTAGATTCGTTGGTGTTTTCCCACTCCCAGGAACCGCCGTAGGTGTCGTTGGACAGGCTCTGATACCAGGTGAACTGCTCAAAATCAGCTAGCTCCGTGATGGGTTGGGCGTTAATGCTTTCGCGAAACAATGAAGATATCGACGGATAGCCAGCGGCATTTAAGAAATCCGGTGGTGGCGGGGCTGGTGAGAGAGGACTTTCGAGTTCGCCCTTTTGGCTTGTCAATAAGCCGACATTGAATGTCAGCGTTGGGAACTTAGCGTAGTGCAAGCTAGGGGGAACCACTGTGGTAATGAGGCTGCGCCTGTCGGTTGTTAGGCATAGATAGCCTTGATTTAGTGCGGCCTGCAAATCTTGTGGAGAGTGCCCGGTTTTTAGCCGTCCTTGTCGGCGCAGATGTTGCAAAAGCTGCGTCGCTCGCTTTGTGGAGAAGGTCTGAGCTTGACTATCGGGGTTGTAATCGAGAGCTAGTGCACTCATCAGCTCAATACGACTAACGCCTTGATCAAGATAGATAATCTCTTGGCGCTCGCTCAGAGAGCTAGTATCTGTGATGGATTCGACCTCTGGCTTTTTGCTGGCCAAGACGACAGATTTGGGATAGAGCGGAATGAAAGTGGCATCGGGTTGCGCCTTCATCGCGGCATGAGCCATGGTTTCGTTAGTTACTACGAAAGACGAGCCAAATCGGAACTCTTTCAAAAGGGACCATTCACTGTGGGTTTCAACCCTCAACCCTTGAGCACGGAAAAAATCGCTTAACCGCGTATCAAAATCGTTCGGTACCGCCACGATATTGTTGGCTTCAGCGCTGGCAGCGCCAAGCGGCAGAAAAATTAATGTCAGCACAGCCAGGCCGGATAATACGGCAAAAACTACGTGAGACAACCAATCTTGCACCCAGGTTGAGCCAACGGATTCAGCGGACGGCGAACTGGGAAATCGGTTAGGGGGAATACGCGAGGAAGGCGGCGCAGCTGTCATTGCAACTCAACGCCTTACACGTCTTGCTCATAGCGTGGATCACTTGATTGGACGGTAATGTAACCGTTAGACACCGCCCACAATGCCAGACGAGCAACTGAGGTAAAACCACTCTTGGCGAGAAGCTGAGAAATATAGGATTTGACGGTGTTTTCGCTCAAAAACATCTGATTGGCGATTTCGCGGCGAGAGTAGCCAGCACAGACCAAACGAAGCACCTGCATCTCGCGTTTATTTAGTTCATTGGCTCCAAAACTTGGCCGCGCGGTGGATTCGGGGAAATTAGACACTCCTTGTAGCGTCGCACGGAGTATAGAAAGTAGGTCAGCAGTGGAGACATTCTTATAGGTGAATGAATCAACTTTCGCCTCTCGCGCTTCTTCAACAAAAGCAGCGTCAGGCATGGCAGTAAACACCACAATTTTTATTTTCGGATAGCGCGCTTTTAACTTCGCGGATTCCTTCAGACCCGAAGAGTTCTCAGTGACCACATCCATCAGCACTAGATCTGGCGGATGAAGGCGCACAGAATTATGGATGAGCGCAGCATCAGTCAACTTATCGACAACGGTAAAATCTGCTTCCGCGTCGATGGCTGCAGCTAGAGAATCAAGCAAGATCGTTTGATCCTCAACAATGGTGATGCGAGTCAACTAATCCTCCAGGAATCACCCCTTCATTGGGGCTTGACTGCCTCTTTCGGGCATATTATCAAAAGTAGAAACCACATTTTCTCCCGTCAAGATAGTTTTGCCACCCCTTTCTCAACCGAAATTCAACGCGGTTTACCTAACCAGTTTTAGAACTTGCCGCCTCCTGAGCTGAAAGAAGTGCCCCCAGAACTTAATGTATGGCCACTGGATGAATCAGACTTGCTCTCTTTAGGACGAACCACCTGGGTTGTGTAGGTGTTTACAAAATTGTCTCTAGCACCAGTAATCTGACCCGAACCGGAAACAATGTAGCAAGCAGCGCCACTTTGCACTTGGGCAGTATCGTGCTTATCTTTTAGCCGTTTCATTGCAAGGTGGCCAGTTACCGCCCCGAGTATCACTGCCAATAGGGCACCCGCCCCTGTGGACTCTGACGTGATTCGATTAGGAACCGGATGGCCTTGGTCATAGGGTGTGCCAGCCTCCCACTGAACCAAGTAGTCGGTGATCTCTGCGATATAGACGTCCAGACCTGAGTCCCAATCATCGTCACCAAGAGGGTTCTTTACTCTCTCGTACAATTTATCGATACCGTAAGGAGTCAGAGCATTTTCGCCTTCGCCATGCCCCAAGAACCACAAATCCCTTGTCACAGGGTTAATAATCATGATGACGCCATCCGCAGAATCCACCCCTAGACCCAGCTGATTAGCGTTGTAATAATTTGCACCCCATTGCTCTGGGCTGAGGTATTGGAAGCTATCAACAGTCACGACATAGGGCGCAATGCCATATTGGTCAGCCAATGCGCTCAACTGTTCTTCCCAGTCTGGCAATTTGCTGCTGGTAAAAATTTCGGAATGATCACGGATGAATGGTGACGCAGACTCAACATCTTCTTGGCCACCGACGAAAGGAACTTCTTCATCAGAGAACTCAATGACTTCGTCATCTGTAGGAACCTGTGCTGGAAAAGTTACTTTGGGAGCTGATTGCAACGGCGAGGCTTCTGGCACATCAGCTGGTGCTCCACTCGCCTCTGAGACGCCTAAACCCAGAGCGGGGAAGAACACCAAGACTGCGCTAACCAGCGCAAAAGCTAATTTCTTAAAACTGTTCATTAGTGTCAATCCCCTTTTAACTGAACCACCATGGCATAACAAATAGGATGAGAATGAACCCCAAGATGATGGCCATCGTGATGGCGATACTCAATAGTCCGACCCAATACTTGACCATAGATACCGGGAAGGTGCCAACGAATTTACCGGTTTGTCCGTTCATGGCGTAGTTATAGTTCCTGTTTTGGAAAGTGACGTTCAACAGCCACACCGGCAAGAACACATATTCGAGGTCACCGAAAGCAGGTTGGATATTAGATCCGGTCATTTTCACGCTGGCGTAGTCGCTGACTGACTCACTTAATACGTCCTCAGTAGATTGGCGCATTCGCTCTAATGCACGCGGGTTAGCCTCTTCAGCTTTCACGTCGTACTTATTGGTCATGAAACCAGTCAGATAGGCCGGAGAGAAAGGCACTGACGTAGAGTAATCGAAAGGTTCAATAGCTTCAGTAAGATTCTCCGTCACTTTGGTGGTGCCAGAGACCGGAACATCAAGAAAAGCGACATTAGCGCTACGAAACACGTCGTAAACATCGTGCTTCGTGTAGATATACTCCGAATCTTGCCAAGTTTGGGTGTTCTCACAAGTGAAATTAGCCGACCCAGAAACAGTGGCGTCATATAGCCAATAGGGAATATAAACACCCTGAACATCATCAACGCTCACACTCGTAAAAGCCTTAGGAATCAGTTTCAAACTTGAGGCTTGTTTCTTAAAAACAGCCACAGCCTGCTCTTTAGTCATTCCGAAAGGAATCATCCGATCAGGGACTCGAGTGCTAGTCAACTGCCTAGTAGACACGAAGTTGTTGTTACACCAGGGGCATTTAGCGCTAACCATGTCCGCCGAACCGATGATTTCACCACCACAAGAGTTGCATTCGAACTGCGTCATTTGCTCTCCGGTAGCTTCATCCAAGTAGGTCGGCGGTCTTTCAACCCATCCCGCCTGATCCGCGCCAGTACTAGCAGATTCCTGTGTGCTTTCCCCAGCCGCACCCGCAGTAGTTTGCGCCCCAGGCATCACAGAGGCCTCGTTCACCTTTTGCGCTTGGTAGGCGGCATTCAACTCCTGATTCGCAGCCGAAATACCGTTAAACTGATTGACTTCTTCAACAGAAAAAGTGGCGCCACAATAGTTGCATTTCATTTTTCCGCTGGGAACATCAAAATTAATGGGCGCGCCGCAAGCCGGGCATTTCAACTGCACATCGCTCACAATCGGCTCCCTTTCTTTATTTTCGGGATCAAAACCCCGATTTCGTTTTGATTTTCATAAACCTAGAGCAGCGTCGAAGCAGATATAACACCCAAAAGGACTAACTTGACTCGCAATTTAGCTGTTAACCAAGTAACTATTCGAGGAAGGTTTGAGAGTAAGAAACTCTCGCTCTCAAACCTTCATGCGTTGTCGGCGGCGACAAAACCTGCCAGCACTAGCTAGGCCACCGGCGTCCCACACTGGGGGCAGAACTTCGGTGTCGGTTCTGGAAGTTGGCTGCCACAGTTGGAGCAGAATCCGCCTGGGGTAGGTGCCGCCGGTTTAGGAATGCCGCAGTTAGAGCAAAACTTGCCGTTGTTCTGCGCACCGCACTCGCATTTCCAGGCACCACCCTGCAAGCCAGTAGGACTTGTTTCGTCCTTTTGTTGGTTTGCCTGCTGCTGAGCCGCTATTTGGGCTTGATTGGACGCAGAGGCAGCTTGCATGAATCCGCCTCCAGCTTGCATACCAAGACCGACACCCATCATTGCCATGCCAGCGCCGGCAGGATTCGAACCAGCATTTTGGATACCGGTACCGACCGCCCCCTGGACGAAACCTTCGCGGATTGAGGGGTCTTGCAGCATTGCGCCTTGGTTGCGCATGTCAATCATCTTGCGGGATTGCTCGTCGTAGGAGATAGACGCGACACCTACAGCCTGGACTTCTATGCCACGTTGTTCTGCCCATTCCTGGTCTAATACATCGCGCATATAGCGAGATAATTCGCTGACGTGAGCTTGAACTTGGGAAATGCGAATCCCATCAATGCTCATCTTGTTGAGTGCCACAGAAAATGCTTCAAGAAACTCAGATTGGTACTGCTCTTTGATGTCATCAATGTGAACTCGCTCGGCATCCCTGGGGATGGCTTCAATGTAGAACTTAATGGGATCAACGATTCGGATGGAATAATTTCCGTGCGCCCTCAAGAACAGCTCCGCGTTGTAGAAATTATCGAAATATTGAATCGCATTAGGAGTGCCAAATTTGATGCCCTTAATCTCTTGGAGATTTACAAAAAATACTTTCTGCTGTCCGGATGGTGCGCCACCAAATTTGAAACGTTCCCACGTGTCTCGGAGCGCCCCCTCGAAATTGCCGTTAAATAATGAGGGAGACGTCGAAGAATTGAACGTGTATGCACCCGGCTCGGTGGAAAAGTCCACAATTTTGCCAGAGTCGGTAATAAGCATCGCTTGCTTGTCGTATACCAGTATTTTCGAGCCGTCCGAAACTATGGCTCCGGTTCCAGTGTTTCGTCCCCGGATCTGCTGGCCGCGAACGAATACTATGCCTTCTCCCATATCTTGCGCACTAATAGCGTCAAGCCACTGATCTTGAATGGCGCCGCCAATGGCTCCAGTCACAGCTTGAATCAGACCCATTTTAACTCCACCTTGTCTAAGAAAACGAAAGGATAAAATCCCTGATCCCGTAGAGTGTCGATAGACACAACAGCGAAAACAGATAGACCTACATTCCCAAAATGCTATTTTGGACTGCCGTGCCGATGCCCGTGGCTACGGCAGGCAGGACAATAACGACTATAAAAACGATAAGGGGCATAGTCTTCGGCTTAGATTTAATTAGGGCAATCAAAGCTAGGATGAAAGCCACCAGATTCATAATGGAAGACAGCCCTAAGAATATCAATCGCTTGCTATCTGCAGCTTCGGCGGCTTCTATGTCCAGGTTATTAATGGCATCGACCCCTGCTTGAGCTGCCAAGAAAAAACCCAAAATTATCAAAATAGAGGCCACCACGGTCAAAACTAAAGCTGTTAACGCCATGTTTTTCTTTACGCTCGGCGCGGCAGGGGCTGGCATTGTCGGTTGAATGGGTTGATAAGTCATGACAACTCCTTAAATCCTAAAAACTGCTGTTTCGTTGAGCTTTTCGGTAGCCCACACTTTGAAGGTAACAAGCAAAAAATTCGTTGAGAGCACCCAAAAGGGTGAAAAATTTCTGCGAATGTCAGCAAAAAATGCTCACGCTTGACAGCAGGCGCAATTGCCTAACCGTGAAGTCTGCGAGCGTTTATAGGATGAAAACAATTAGAACAGGTCTCCGTGAGATCCAGTTCGGGTAAGTACCAAAAGCAGACTGGCTACGCTCTATATCCATAGCCAGCCTACTTCGATGTGAATTTCTCGATATCCCTTCCAACTGCCCTGCAATGCATGGTCGCGATAGCGGGTAAGCAAACCATCACGGCCTTGGGCGAGCAACGCTTCAACGGCACATGCCGACTTCGCAGCATCATAGTTTTTTAATTCGACAAGCTAGATTGCCTGCATTACTTCTCACTCCACTGAGGTCCTGCGACGATAGATCAGCACTCCCCCCCCTGCAGCGCAAAGGGCCGCTATAGCCAACAAGTCGACAGGGCCATCTGCCCCAGTCCGTGGCACGTGATGCGGTGGCGGAGTCTCTCCACACCTTTTTCACCGGAACCGAGGTAAGAATCGAATTCTTCAGGGTGAAGGAATAAACCTTGCCAGACTCATCGATAGCCGGATCTACCACGGTCAGCGTGTATCCATCGGCGCCTGTTTCTCGGAACTTAATCGGCAGTTGCTCGCCGGTCTTAGCGTCTACTGGGGGTTTCGGGTTCGGGAAGTTATCGAGTTTGGCTTTCCAGTCGTTTTCTTTAGAAAGCTCAACCTGCTCGGCAAGAGCTTTAGAATCGGCGCTCGGCACAGACTTGAACGCCTTGTTCTCATTGATCTTGACGTTGTAAGGGATTTGCTTGGGGTTATTGGAGTCGTAGCGAGGCAGCTGCTTTGCGGCTTCCCAGTTGTTGTGGATGCCGTGAATCGAGCCGTCCTGATACCAGAGGCGTTCGCCGCCACCTAGCATGCGTTCGGTAAGGCTAACGGGCCGGCCTTTGCCGAATTCTCCGAACAAGTGAGTAGTTCTCGCTGATGGTTCCGCAGCTAATAGTTAGAGGCCCTACTTTTGAACAAACTCCACCGCCATAGCCATCGAAATCGCCGTTGTTGTTCGACTCTACAGCGCCGCTCTTCATGGTTAACGTGCCATTGAAGACCGTCATGCCGCCGCCGTATTCGGTGGCGTTTTTAGATATCGTGGTTCCGTCGAGGACGACATCAGCGTGATCGGTGAATATCCCACCACCCAGGCCATTGTATCTAGGATGAGATACCGTATTCTCAGTGATGACCCCGCCACTCAGATTTTCTTTCGCAGGAGCGTCTTTATTGCCCCACACGCCCACGGCGCCACCCAACCTGTAGCCACTATTGCCCTGAAGAACACCACCAGTTAAATCGAAGGTGCCGTTATAAACGGTTATTGGCGAGAATTCGTTCGCTCGTAAGCTATCAGGAGCTAATGTGCCGGATGCACCCGCCACAGAATTGCCGGTGAACTCTGCCGAACCGTTCATCGTCATGTGCCCGCAGTAGACGAAAACTGCAGGGCCGTTAACCTTCGTGTCGCGAATCGCCCCGGCGCTAAAGTTCAGGTCACCGTTGGCCACGATCTGGGCGTTAGTGAGAGTCGGACCCGCCAGATTCAAAGTGCCGCCCTGCTTGCCCCTAGCAGCTTTTTAAAACGCTTGGAAAACCGACTTCGAATATCAAAGGCTGGTATTCGCCAACAATGTGTGATCCCCGAGAATAATACGACCGCGGAACCGCGCTCCTCAAGGCAAAATGCTACCGAAGTAATACACGGATGTTAAGCTTCATGCCAGATCATTAAAATCTCTACACCTAGCACGAATCAATTTTGGCCGCTTACCCACATTTTGTCATGACTTTCGCAGGTATAGCGAAACCAGCGTGCCGGGAAATGGGCATAAAAATGGCCCGACACACGGACCCATCAGAGCGGGCGACCAGAATCGAACTGGCCTCTACAGCTTGGGAAGCTGTCGTTCTACCGATGAACTACGCCCGCGGGATCAAGTTTGATCGACGATCGTCAAGAATAGCAGATGAGGCGGTCAAGCTTAAGTCTTCAGATCAGGATATTCTTGATGCGTCCGTAAGCCACATTTTCGGGCAGCTCAATCGGTTCGGCTGCGGGATCGTTGAATTCGTCCCAGGCGTCGAAATACTTGCCCGCAGCAGGCAGCCACAATAGCCCCGCGGCTATCGCGGTGAGCGCGGTCGCCACCATTGCGAGCGGGAAAAACAATATGCACAGCAACGTAACGCCGACGGCTACGATGCCCGCCCAGCGGCACCACCTGTTGCCTCGCCAAGCGTTGTAACCCGCGACGGCTGGCGCCGCGGAAACCAGGCAGCCAACAGCGGCCAAGATGCAAACCGCAACTATCGAGCCAGCAGAACCCGGCCGCGGGTCTAGCCAGGCGATGAGGTTTGCGCTGTGCGCGAAGGTGCCCATGTGGATGGCCCGCCACCAATAGAACCAGTAGCAGCCGAACGCGAAAATGCTTGCCACCACGAACAGCGCAGTGGATGCCCAGATGACCGCAGGGTGCTTCGGCTCGCCGGTCTTCTCATCGATACTTTCGTCTTTCGGCGCTTCTTCCAGAAGCGTGGAGAAGGCGACCGGAGCCTCGGCAGCGTCGGCGGGCGGGTCAAGAACGTAATCGTCAAAACCGCGTTCGGGGTCGCCCAACTGCGCGCGGGGTTCGATTCTCACGCCTCAACTCTACCCGCACAGGAAGTTAACCGAACGACGTCGGATGCGCGTGGCTGCTCACGTAGACTTGTCGCGTGAGCATTCGTTGGAAACACGTCATATTCGACCTCGATGGCACCCTGGCTAACACGGTGCCGCTAATTCTGGCCAGCTACGAGCACGCCCTGAAGACAGTCCTGAACCAAGAGTTGGACGTCGACCTGGCGAAAACTTGGATCGGGCGCACACTGATGGACGCCTTCATGGAGCACGCCCCAGACCAGGCAGAAGACTTGGAGCGCGAGTATCTGAAGTTCAACGCGGAGCACCTGCCGGACATGGTGACCGAGTTCGAGGGCATCCCGCAACTGCTAGCCGACCTGGTCGAAGCCGGCGCGAACCTCGGCGTGGTCACCGCGAAACGACGCAGTGTGGCGCACGACACGTTCGCCCCCGCCAACCTGCCTGACGACCTGGCCATTGCGGCTGCGATGGAGGACACGCCCGTCCACAAGCCGAATCCCGAGCCCATTCTGCTGGGCATGAAGACCATCGGCGCTGATCCGGCTTCCAGCGTCTACGTCGGCGACGCCATCTACGATCTGCAGGCAGCCGCCGCAGCAGGCATCGACGGTGTTGGCGTCACTTGGGGCGCAGGCGTGCCGGAACAGGTCCACGCCCAGCCGAACGCCGGCATCGCAGACACCGTCGACGAGCTGCGCAGCATCCTCTTCAACTAGGTTATTTTGCCTTCCGAAGCGGACTCGACTTCCAGAACTTTCAGCCGTTTACCGTCGACGGTGAACCGCACGTTCCATCCGGCGTAGGTCAGCCCGTAAACGCGCTCGGCTTCGTGCTGATATGCGGGCCTGGGGTCTTGCGCGAGCACCCCATGCAGCTGCTCCAACACAGAAGCCGGGACATCGCTGGTCAGTTCCTCGGGGAAAAGCACCTCGAGCTGATAGTCGGTGTTGCGGGTGGTGAAACCTAGCTCGGCATCCGGATGAGAGTCCGCGCCCACGTACGGTTTGACGTCGAAGACCGGGGTGCCATCGGCAAGATCTGCGCCCCCGACCACCAAGTCAGTTCCGTCCACCTCGAGCAGCCGAACGCACGACAGCCCTAGCCCGTTGGGACGAAACGGTGAGCGCGTCGCAAAGACGCCCATATGTTCGTTGCCGCCTAGTCTCGGCGGGCGAACAAGCGGCGACCAGGTGCTGCGAATGTTCTTGGAAAACTGCCAGATGATCCAGAGGTGGCTGAAGTCCTCAATGCCTCGCAGGGCATCGGCAACCGCGAATTCGCCATGAAATTCGACGCGCCCAATAATCTCGGGCACCAGACCAGCCTGCCTGGGAATGCCGAATTTTTGCTCGAACCCGCCACGATAGAAAGCGACCGGGCGAATAACCGCTTCTCCCGCTGCCGAATCTTTTTGGCTCATCTAGCCCCCTAAGAAAAGTTTGACTAGCAGTGTACAACGGAAACCATGGCTAAACGGACATCTGGGTGGTTAATCAACCAGCACGGCGCCTACGCGATGCTGGCGGTGCCATTCATCGCAGGGTTGCGCTACACGCTTCAACCTGGGTGGTGGCTGACCGCGGTCGCGGCTGGCTGGGTGTGCACATACATGGCTTTCAACGCCATAACGCTTTCTCTGAAGGCGCCCAAAAACCGTAAGGCAAGTTTTCGTCCGCCGCTAATTACTTATTCCGTGCTGGCTGCGGTATTTGGCGTCGTCTCGATCCTGTTCGGTGGTCTAGGCCTGCTCGGCTGGGCCGGGCTGCTGCTGATTCCAGGGGCGGTCGCGCTGTGGTGCGCGGCAACCGGGAAGGAGCGCAGCGTGTTGAGCGGCATGATGACGACGCTCGTGGCCTCCGCAATCGGGCTCGTCGTGGCATATCCGTCGCTAACCAGCTGGCTGCACTTCGGTTCGGCAAGGCTGGACGCCATTTTGACGATCTGCTTCGGCTATTTCTTCGGCACGGTTCTGCACGTCAAGGCGCTGGTGCGACAGCACGGGAAATCCGGCGCGCGATTCAGGAACTTGTGCTGGCACGTGCTTGTGCTTGGTTTCGCGATCACGTCGGCTTTCGGCACGTTGAACTGGTGGTGGGCGGTGTTGGCCCTCGGCTGGCTGGTGCGCTCGTGCGTGATGTCTTGGTTTGACTCGCGCGGCAGGATCTCGGTCTCCACGGTTGGTCTGGTAGAGGTCGTCTTCAGCCTGTTGCTGCTGTTAGCGGTAATTTTTGCCTAACTTTCGACGCTTCGCCACGCGCCTGAGCGTTTTTTGTCAGCGCCTGCCATTAAGCTCGAAGTCAGTTGTTGATGACTAACTTTTTAGGTGGGCAATATGTCTAGGAATGTTTCACAGCCCTCGGCGCGCACGGCTAAGCGGCTGAGCGTCGGGCTGCTTTTTTGCTCGTTGATCTGTCTTGCCGGTTGCGCCGCTCCCCCAGGCCAAACACGGATGTCGCAGAGCGAGCCCAAGGTGACAACGCCTGGCATAATCACGGGCCCAGCAACTGGCGATGGCAGCTCGGAGCACAGGCCGTCGCAGACCGGTTCGGTCGACGGCCGAGAGTTGGCACGCAAAATCGACGAGGCGATGGCTAGCCTGTCCACCTACAAGCAGGTCATCGAGAAGCAGTTGGAGAATCAGAGCGGCGAGTATGCTTCCAAGACTGATGTGATCATCGATCAGAGCGACCCCAAGAACGTGAAGATCAAGTCGGTTTCTCGGGACGCCGGCCTCGAGTCTGAATCGATCATGATTGGCGACACGGGGTATCTCAAGGATTCCTCCGGCGCCTGGCACAAGCAGGACGTGCCTCCGGCCCCCGAAGTTAAGGAGCCCGGGGCCAAGTTCGGTTCCTTGCTGCTTCAGGCAACGTCCGTTGAGCCAGCGGGTTCGGAGACCATCAACGGCATCGGCACCAAGAAGTACGCTCTTAAGATGGCGGATGGCACCGCGGAGATTTATGTGGATTCGCAGAACAGACTGGTCCGTAGTGTCGTCACCATTTCCGCGGACGGCGGCATGTCGGATAACCGGATGACGTACGGCGATTTTAATGCTCCAGTAACCATCGAGGCACCCAAGGTTTAACGCCGCTGGACGCACGAGACACACAGGTCAGGTAACCTCAAAATATGCCACTTTTCGAACCGTTTCGCGCTATCCGCTATTCGGCGGCAGCAAACATTGAGCGCAACGTAGCAGAGCCCTATGACGTGCTCTCTGAAGACGACGCCAACCTGCTGCGCGACCGCGACGACCACAACATCGTGTGGATCGATCTGCCCGAAGGCGGTAAAGATCGCTACGAGATGGCAGGGTTCCGCCTCGACGAGTGGCTGCGCGAGGGCATTCTTGAGAACGACGAGCGCGACTGCTTCACGATTTACCGCATGTCTTTCACCGATTCCGACAACGTCCATCGGGAAGTTGCTGGCGTCGTGGGCGCCCTGAAGGTAGTGGACAAGAAGTCCGACGAGATCCTGCTTCACGAGCGCATCACCAAGAAGGACGAAGAGGATCGTCTCGAGCTGATGAAGGCAACCGCGGCGAACACTTCGCCCGTTTGGGGCCTGACCAGGGCAGCAGGCCTGACGAAGGTGCTAGGCAAGCCAGGCATTCATCTGGCATCGGTCGTCGTCGACGGGGTTCGCCACACCATCGAGAAGGTGGAGGACCCGCGTCGGATCAGGGCAATCAGCCGCCTGATCTCCAAGGCTCAGGTAGTGTTGGCCGACGGCCACCACCGCTACACCGTTTCGCGCACTTACCGCGAATTGGTTCGCAAGGAACTCGGCAAGCACACTGACGCCGAGTTCACGCTGGCGTTCATTTCTGAGTTCAGCGAAGATCAACTGAATATCGAGGCCCATAACCGGGTCTACGACGGCATTTCGCTGAAGGATCTAAAACGCGACCTTACGGGCTCTTTCACTTTTGAGGAATTCACCGAGCAGCTGGACGAAACGACCGTCAAGAAGATCGCCGCAACTAAGCGCTTCGTCTTGGTGGATTCTAAGGGCAACGCGCTGTGGCTCGTCCCACGTCCGGGAGCTTTCATGGGTGTTCGAGATCTGCCCGGGGCTCGTCTTGAACACGCCCTGGCGGGCAGTTTCGCCAAAGTTAGCTACGTGCACGGCATCGACCAGACCATCAAGGCGGCCGAGGACGCGACAGCAGCCATTTTGGTGTCCCCGGTCTCATTCAGCGAGATCGCAGAGGCTGCCAACAAGGGCAAACTGATGCCCCCCAAGTCCACTTATTTCACGCCCAAGCCCCTTATGGGATTTGTTATTCGACCCACCGCTAAGCTTCCGCAGTGAGATTAAGAGCATTGGGGCAGCAGCACACCTAGTTAGCGCTAGTGTTTAGTTGAAAGTTATTTATAGGGAGGAAACCCATGGCAGGCCGCATCGGCAACCAGAAATTCTTAGACAAGGTGATGAGCGCTGACGACGCAGCTGCGTTCATCGAACCGGGCGACAGCATCGGCTTCTCCGGATTCACCGGAGCCGGTTACCCGAAGGAAGTTCCTGGCGCGCTGGCAAGGCGCATCAAGGCAGCCACCGACCGTGGCGAGGAGTTCAAGGTTCGCGTCTTCACCGGCGCTTCTACCGCGCCCGAGCTCGACGGTGTTCTGGCCGAGACCAACAGCATGGCGTTCCGCACCCCGTACCAGTCGGATCCTTCGCTGCGTAAGGTTATCAACAACGGCACCACGGACTACTGCGACATTCACCTTTCGCACCTGTCCAAGATGATCAACCTCGGCTACATGGGCGATATCGACGTCGCAGTCGTTGAGGCCACCTTGATCACCGAGGACGGCAAGGTCGTTCCTACGTCGTCGGTCGGCATGAGCCGCACCTACCTGGCCCGCGCCAAGAAGATCATCATCGAGGTCAACGAGTGGCAGACCGAAGACCTCTACGGCATGCACGACATTTACTACGGCATCGGCCAGGTGCCGCCGAACACTCCTCCGATCCCGATCACCGCTCCTGGCGACCTGATCGGCGAGAAGGCGTTCACCATCGACACCGACAAGGTTGTCGCCGTCGTCAAGACCAACGACCCGGACCGCAACTCGCCGTTCAAGCCGCTGGATGACGACTCCAAGAAGATCGCCGGCTACCTGCTCGACCTGTTCGACCACGAGGTTCGCCACGGCCGGATGCCCGCCAACCTGTTCCCGCTGCAGTCGGGTGTTGGCAACATTGCTAACGCGGTTTTGGCCGGCCTGCTGGACAGCAAGTACGAGAACATGACCTCTTACACCGAGGTTATTCAGGACGGCATGGTCAACCTGATCGACGCCGGCAAGATCTCGGTCGCCTCGGCAACCTCGTTCTCGCTGTCGCCTGACGCGGCTCACCACATGAACGAGAACGCGTCCGACTACCGCGGCAAGATCATCCTTCGTCCGCAGGACGTCTCGAACCACCCGGAGGTTATCCGCAGGTTGGGCGTTATTTCCTGCAACGGCATGATCGAGGCCGACATCTTCGGCAACGTCAACTCGACGCACATCTCCGGCACCCGCATGATGAACGGCATCGGCGGCTCGGGCGACTTCACCCGCAGCGCTTCGCTGTCGATCTTCGTTTCGCCTTCCACAGCGAAGGACGGCGCCATTTCGACGATCGTCCCGATGGTCAGCCACGTCGACCACACCGAGCACGACGTCATGGTCA
This sequence comes from Propionimicrobium sp. BV2F7, assembly GCF_000510445.1. Lineage (NCBI taxonomy): Bacteria > Bacillati > Actinomycetota > Actinomycetes > Propionibacteriales > Propionibacteriaceae > Propionimicrobium > Propionimicrobium sp. BV2F7. The sequence continues at coordinate 284,156 of NZ_AZIS01000004.1, forward strand.
TCATCACCGAGTACGGTGTTGCCGACCTGCGTGGCCTGTCGCCGCGTCGTCGCCCGGAGGTCATCATCGACAACTGTGCGCACCCGGATTACCGTGCCGCCCTGCACGAGTACTACGATCGCGCGCTCAAGACCAACAAGGCGATCCACACTCCTATGGACATCGACAACGCGTTCAGCTTCCATCAGAGGCTGCGTGACACCGGCACCATGATGCCGAGCTAAGGTCTAGCAACAAAAAATCCGGCCCTTCGGGGCCGGATTTTTTATTTCTTGAGCGCTTTCTTCACCTTCTTGGCTAATTGAAGAGCCGCAAACGTGAATATCCTGACTGGTAATTCCCAATCTGCGGGAATCGTAGTCGCTTCTCGAGTGAATTTGAGCTTGAACCTGGATACCCCTGATAGCTGGGGGCTCAAATCCGAAGCTATTCCCATCAGGTCGTATTCCTTGACGCCTTCGCTCTTTAACTGCTGAATTATTTTCCATTGCAGCTGAATAGGAGCTAGCAGTTTCATCGCTTGCCTGTTAGACCCCGCGTAGTAATAGACTCCGTGCCGATCATAAACGGTAACGATCGCCCAAGCCACCGGCTCTCCGCCGTGCTCTGCCACGAATAGTCTGCAGTGTTTTGGCCCTAGCGATTCGAGCATATCGGCGTATACCTCTTTCGGGTGAATGCCGAATCCACTTCGCGATGCCGTCTCTTGATAGATCTGGTAGCACTTGTCGAAGGCAGCAGCGTCACCGGTGCGCTCGATGATCTTCAGATCAGGATTTTTTGCCCCCTTTCGGACTTCGTATCTTCCGGTCTGGCTCATCCCAGCCAGAATTTCTTCCTCGCTCTTTTGCAAGTCGACTATCACGGTCTGATCGTAGGTGAGTGCGTTCAGCAAGGGTTTGAGGTCTGGACTTCTATGCCAGGCAGAAATTCTGGCGAAGACTACTTTTGGAAATTCCTTCCTAACAAAGCTACGAAAACTACGGAAAAATTCGGCTTCTTGCTCTTCGTCCGGGGCATCCCCGAGCCACACTGGTGCGTGTTTGGACCAGAGGTAGCTAAATCCATGGATATTGAATTCGACCAGAGCGAGGATGGCCCTAGGTTCTCCACCTGGTTGGTAAAGGATCCAACCGTGGTGTTTCCTCCCACGGGTCAAATCGAACTTTCGCCAGGCTGGTGACTGTTCTATTGGCAGCTCAATTTCTTTCGACCTGACTAAGTTTTTCAATTCTTCGCTGGTCTGTAATTTTTTGAAAAGCATCTTTCTCTTCGCTGTGGTAAACGCTACATTCCGACTCGAATTAGTAACTGTTTAAAGCGATAGTGCCTCCCTAGCGACGACTCGGTCGTCCAGTTCGACGGGGCCGTTGGGCATGGGTTGGATGGTTTCGTGGCCGCGTCCCGCAAGCAGGACGGTGTCGTCTGGGCCTGCTTCGGTGATAGCGGCGACGATTGCCTCGCGACGGTCGGCGATCTCGATCACCTGGTCGGGCTTTGCGTCGCGGGTGCCCTCGAGGACGGCAGCGCGGATGGCCGCAGGGTCTTCCTCGTGCGGGTCGTCGTCTGTGATGTAGACCTTGTCGGCGAGTTCGCAGGCAATCTGCCCCAGAATCGGTCGCTTCTCCTGGTCACGCTGGCCTGCAGAACCGAGCAGAATGATCAGCCTTCCCTTGGTTGTCGGTCGCAGCGTCTTAAGCACCTTGCGGGTGGCATCGGGGTTGTGTGCGAAATCGACGATGACGCGCGGGTTGGCACTGATCAGTTCCATTCGCCCCGGGACGTGCACCTCGAGGCCGCCGGATATCTTGTCGAACAGCGCAGCCACCGCGCTCTCCCCCGCCTCGGCGGAAAGACGATGTGCCGCCATGACGATTGCCAGCGCAGAGTTGGCGGCATTGTAGTCGCCGGGCAAGTTGACGGGCACCTCGTGGTGACCGGCGGGTCCGTCCAGCGTCAAGGTGATACCGCCGGCGTGTTCGCTATAGCTGGCGTGCCAGTCGGCTTCCGCGTCGCCCATGGAAAGGGTTGTTAGGTTTTCTCCGCAGGATTCCTCAGCGATTCGACGTCCCCACTCGTCGTCGACGATGACCACCTGGTTTTTGGATAGCTCAGGCGTAAACAGCCTCAGCTTCGCCTGGAAGTAGTTTTCCATGGTGTGGTGGAAGTCGAGGTGATCTTGGGTGAGGTTGGTGAATCCGACAACATCGAACCGCATCGGGCGCACGCGGCCCAGGCTTAGCGCGTGCGAGGACACCTCCATCACCACGTCCGTGCAGCTACTCTGCACCGCACTGGCCAAAATGGCCTGCAACTCGTCGGGGAACGGCGTGGTGTTTCGGGCTCCCGCATTCATGTCGCCGACCTCGACGTCAACGGTGCCGATGAGCGCAGGCTTGCGCCCGAGCTGACGAAGAATGGCTTTGAGCAGGTAGACGATGGTGGTCTTGCCGTTGGTGCCGGTGACGCCCCAGGTGTTTAGCTGCTCCGAAGGCCTGCCCCAAGCCAGGCTCGACGCGGGCCCGGCTACCTGGTTCATGTCGGAGACGACGAGCACCGGCGCATCGATTTCACCCGCGATTTCTGCGCCTTCGCGGTCGGTCAATACGGCAGCCGCCCCAGCTTCCACCGCTGCTTTTGCGAACTTGGCGCCGTGGACGTGTTCGCCCGGCATGGCGACGAAAAGCTCGCCGCCGCGCAACCGCCGATTGTCGGCCACCGCGCCGCGGACCTGCACGGCTGCGTCGCCGATGACTTTTGCCCCGGCGGCGGAAGCCACCTGTTCAACAGTTGTAAGTTCTATCTTGCCCAGGTCGGGCATGAAGGGGTTGCCGCCAGAGTGCATTTTCGCTCCTAACTCTGCCGGTCCGTTCGCCACTTGGGCGCGCGACACGAAGCAGGCGGATGTTGATCACTTAGCAATAATACGCATTCGTAAGCCTTAATCCGATTCGACCGGGCGCGCGAAAGCCCCACGAACGGCTGGCAGCATTCGGCAATGTTGAGGCCGCTAATGGGTCGGGCCACCAGAATCGTCGCATCCAACAATTATCGCCCTAAAACATCACCATAACACCCCCTGATTTGTCATCAATATGCCCCCTAAAACGTCACCAAAACACCCCCTAGCTGCTAAAATGAGGGTGCTTAGGGAGGAAACGTGTACCTTGACCGAGTCGTAGACACGATAATAAAAGACACCTTGTCATATTCCGGTGGCATTCTGCTGGAGGGTGTTCGCGCATGCGGCAAAACCGAAACGGGCCGTCACCACTCGCTTTCAGAAGTCGCCTTAGATTCGGGGCTACCTTCGATTGATACAGCTCTTGAAGTAGACCCCGCGTTGCTGCTCGCCGGAGATACTCCCCGTCTTATCGATGAATGGCAGCTAGAGCCCAAGCTATGGAATGTGGTTCGTCGCGAAATTGACGCCCGCCAGAAACGCGGCCAGTTTATTTTAACCGGATCATCAGTACCGGCAGGTGATGCCCGACGTCATTCAGGTGCGCACAGGATATCTACCATCCGCATGCGTCCGATGACTTTGAGCGAACGCTTTCCCGAAAATAAGCGCGTATCCCTAAAAAAACTTTTCAACCGAGATGGTGTGGAGCCAAAATTATCCTCGCCCCTTTCGTTGACCGAGGGCTTAGAGCAGCTGGCGCACGGAGGTTGGCCATCCGATCGAAACCTGAGCAGCTCGCAAGCTCAAGCTCACCTTCGCGATTATCTCGACGATGTAGTTCAAAGCGATTTAGATCGGCTTGATGGAGAGCCTACCCGCAACCCCGACCGAATGCGGGCCGCCATTCGCTCACTCGCACGTAACACAGCCACGGAAGTGACTATGAAAACGATTGCTTCCGATATGAGCGGCTCCGAGAATGTTAAGCCCGAGACCGCCCGCGCATATCTAAATTCTCTTAAACGATTATTTATCTTGGAAGAACAAAATGCCTGGGCACCGCATCTGCGCTCGAGAGCGGTAGTTCGAACATCGCCTAAATATCATTTCGCCGATCCCGCTATCGCGATCGCAGCCCTTGGAGGGTCAGCTGATTCCCTTGTTAAAGACTTAAATTCTGCTGGCTTTTTCTTTGAATCTCAGGTAGTTCAGCATCTGCGCGTCTTCGGAGAGGCATTGCAAGCCAGAGTGTTCCATTACAGGGATTCGAGTGGACGCGAAGTTGACGCAATCGTTCAGCTTCCAGACGGTCGTTGGGGCGCGATTGAAGTAAAAATCGGACAGCGCCAGATTCCTGATGCTCAGAAATCGCTCACGTCTGCGGTCTCCACCATCGACGCAACCAAGACTGGCGAGTTGTCTTTCAAGGCAATCGTCACGATGGAGGGCCCTGTTATGACCTTAGAGGACGGAACAATCACATTCCCTCTTGCCGCACTAGGTGTGTGAGAATCACTGCTTAACTGACCTGGTGAGGGTGTAACCGGTGTTCTGCTCCATCACGGCGGTGGGGCCAATGCGCTTGGTCAGCGCAGCTTTCCAGGGCAGGTGAGAGTTGAACACGCACCAGAATTCGCCGCCCTCGCCGAGCACTCTGGCAGCCTGTTTGAACAGTTCGAGGGTGGGCTCGGACTCCTTCGCGATGCCCTTGTGGAAGGGCGGGTTGGTGACGATGACGTCGATGGAGCTATCCTCGAAGCCGCTCAGGTCGGCGGCCCAGCGCACGTCGACGCGTGCCTTTGCCGTTGACGCGGTGCGCCGGGTTGCGTCAACGCCCGCCCAACTAGCGTCCATGGCTAAAATCTGTGAATCGGGGTGCATCTTGGCCAGGCTCGTGGCCAAAATTCCGTTGCCGCAGCCAAGATCCAGATAGGTGTCGGCGTCGGCGATCTGACCCAGGCGTCCGAGCATCAGTCGGGTGCCGTTGTCTACCTTGTTGGTTGCAAAGGTGGCGCCGTTGGCCCACAGTGTCAGCGCCTTTTTGCGTCCGGCCACGTTCACCTCGGAGTGCCGTTTGTAGCGAGGCCAGTCAATTTGGCTACGGAACGGCGTGATAGCGCGCAGCGCACGCGACTTCTGCCGCCCGAGAGTCGCGCTCACGCCACCAAAGTGGCTGTTGAGCACCTCGTTCATGGACCTGTTCATGTGCCGGTCGCGGCCGCCGGCGATCACCATCACTTCGTCGCTGGCGTACGCGGAGATCCGTTGCGCGTATTGGTCCAGAGCACCGAGGGCCTTCGGCAAGCGCAGCCAGGCAAGGTCGACATCTGCTAGCGAATCGGCGTTCAGGTCGTCCAGACCGTCGACTACCCGCACACCCGGAGCTGCGAGTTCTCGGGCCCGGTCGGCGTCGCGAATATCATCACAAAAAACGATTACCTTGCCCGCCCGCTCCGCAGCAGCGGGTACTAGCTCGGGAGCATCGATCACCAAGATGTTGTGGGTGGCCTCGGGCGAATTGCTGACGATGATTTTGTCGACTGGATCCATGTGCCAATTGTCTCAGATGCGCGGCACGTTACAGCAAAACCGTTCCCAGCGCCCGCGAGTTTGGCTAGCCTTGGAAAATGCCAGAAAACAGATTAAACATCCACGTCATCGCCGACTCGTCTGGTGAATCTGCCGCCCGAATCGCTCGCGCCGCGAAGGCACAGTTCCCGAAGCTCACTATCGACATCATCAGTCATCCCCGGATCAAGGACGCAGAAAAGGCCATCGCCGCGTTCCGTGAGATCGCGAAATCCAGCGAAACGAATCCGGATCTGCCGATCGTTGTTCTATATACGTTCGTGAACCCCGAGATGCGCGCGCTGATCAAGCAGCTGTGCGAAGAGAACCAGTTGCAGCATGCCGACCTGCTCGGCGACACACTCGCCGCAATGGCCAACGCAACCGGCCGCACGGCTGACGGCGTCCCGATGCGTCCGGTGTTCGCCGAAGCAGACTACTTCGACCGGATTTCTGCCATGGAATTCGCCGTCCGCAACGACGACGGCGTGATGCCGTCGGCAATCGCCGAGGCCGATATCGTGCTCGTGGGCGCGTCGCGTTCCGGAAAAACCCCGCTCAGCCTCTACCTGGGCTACGTGGGCTACAAGACGGTCAACGTTCCCCTGGTGCCCGGTATCGAGCCGCCTGCGCAACTTCGCGAAATCGACCGTTGGCGCATCGTCGGGCTAACAATCGACGCCGAGCGGCTGCTCGAAATCCGCAGCAGGCGCGTCAAAGGCCTGGGCGGCTACGGCACCAAGGACGGCGGTTACGCCGATCTGGCCAAGATCTATGACGAGCTCGACGAGGTCGGCCGCATCCAGCGCTCGCTGGGCTGCCCGATCGTCGACACCACCGGCCTGGCAATCGAAGACGCCGCCGCACGCATCGTCGACATCGTCGATAACCGAGCAAACAAGGCCGGCACCGCGCTGCGACGCCCGCCCACCCAGACGTTGAAGATCAAACCTTAGCGCGGTAAAACGAAAGTAATACCAAATGAATTTGCTATAGCCAGTTAAGGCCATTTCGCCTAAGCTAGTTGCAGTTCGAAACAACGCGATAACTAAATATCGACCCAAAATTTAGTGCAGCAATTCAAAGGAGAATGCACAGTGACTAAGTACATCTACGCACTTTCAGAGGGCAACGCGACGATGCGTTCGCTACTTGGCGGCAAGGGCGCAAACCTGGCCGAAATGATGCGTCTGGGCGTGCCGGTTCCTGACGGCTTTACCGTCACCACCGAGGCCTGCGTCGAATCTATGAACAACGACGGCAACTGGCCGGCCGATCTTCGCGACCAGATCTCCACCGCCCTGGCGGAGTTCGAGGAGCGCGTCGGACGCAAACTCGGCGACCCCTCCAAGCCGCTGCTGGTTTCTGTGCGTTCCGGTGCTGTCGTCTCGATGCCGGGCATGATGGACACGATCTTGAACCTGGGCATCAACGACGACACTGTGCAGACCATCGCCACGGAATCCGGCAATGAGCGCTTCGCTTGGGACTGCTACCGCCGCTTCATTCAGATGTACGGCGAGGTCGTCGAGGGCGTGCCTGCCCACTACTACGAGGACGCGCTGAGCGCCATGAAGTCCGACAAGGGCGTCGAAAGCGACACCGATTTGGACGCCGAAGACCTCAAGAAGCTGGTTGCCGAATTCAAGGAGATCAGCAACGAGCAACTCGGCGGCGACTGGACTAACGACCCGAACGAGCAGTTGATGCGCGCAGTCGACGCGGTATTCCGTTCTTGGGGCAACCCGCGCGCAGACGTCTACCGCAAGGCCAACAACATCTCTCGCGACCTGGGCACGGCAGTCAACGTCATGCAGATGGTGTTCGGCAACCGCGGCGACACTTCCGCAACCGGCGTCTGCTTCACTCGCAACCCATCCACCGGTGAGAAGGGCGTCTACGGCGAGTTCCTTGTCAACGCGCAGGGTGAGGACGTCGTTGCCGGTATTCGTACCCCGCGCCATGTCTCGGAGATGCGCGACGTGCTGCCCGAGGCGTACGACCAGCTGCTCGAGACCATGAAGAACATGGAGCTGCACTACAAGGACATGCAGGATATGGAGTTCACCGTCGAGAACGGCAAGCTCTACATGCTGCAGACCCGAAACGGCAAGCGCACCGCGGCCGCCGCGTTGAAGATCGCCGGCGACCTGGTTGAGGAGGGCGTCATCGACAAGGACGAGGCCCTGCGTCGCATCGAGCCGGCTCAGCTCGACCAGCTGCTACACCCGGCCATCGACCCGGCCCACACCGCCAAGCCCGTCACCAAGGGCCTGCCGGCATCTCCGGGCGCTGCAGTTGGCGGCCTGGTCTTCGACGCAGACACCGCCGCAGAGCTCGGCGAAAAGGGCCAGAACGTCATTCTGGTTCGCTACGAAACCACGCCTGACGACATCCATGGCGTCCTCGAGGCGCAGGGCGTGCTGACCGCCCACGGCGGCATGACGAGCCACGCGGCCGTCGTCGCCCGCGGCTTCGGTAAGCCTTGCGTTTCCGGCGCCACCACCATAAAGATCAATCCCGAAGCCAAGACCCTGACCATCAACGATAAGGTCTATAAAGAGGGCGACGTCTTCACTCTGAACGGCTCCACCGGCGAGGTCTTCGACGAGGCGCTGAAGCTGATTCCGCCGCAGATCAACGAGGACTTCGAGCGCGTCGTCGAATGGGCCGACGAGGTGCGCACCATGGGTGTTCGCGCCAACGCCGACAACGCTGCAGACGCCACCCGTGCCCGCGAGCTGGGCGCCGAGGGCATCGGCCTGTGCCGCACCGAGCACATGTTCATGGCCTCCGACCGTCTGCCAGCCGTCCGCGAGATGATCCTGGCCGAGAACGCCGAACAGCGCGCAACCGCCCTGGAGAAGATCCTGCCGATGCAGCAGGCCGACTTCGAGGGCATCTTCACGGCGATGAAGGGCCTGCCGGTCACCGTCCGCCTGCTCGATCCGCCGCTCCACGAGTTCCTGCCCGACTTCACCGAGCAGTCGTTGAAGGTTCAGGAGCTTGAGCTCAAGGGCGCCGACGAGGAGGAACTCGGCAAGGCACGAGCCACCCTGGCCCAGGTCAAGAAGCTACACGAGCAGAACCCGATGCTCGGCACCCGCGGTTGCCGCCTGGCGATGCTGTACCCGGAGATCCCGGAGATGCAGACTCGCGCAATCATCCGCGCAGCGCTGGCCGTGCTCGAGCGCGAGGGCGAGACGGTTGGCGTCGAGATCATGATCCCACTGGTCGGCCTGGAGGAGGAGATCAAGCGTCAGCACGCGATCGTCGATTCCACCGTCAAGGACGAGCTGGCAGCAGCCGGCAAGGAGTTGGAGTACAAGATCGGCACCATGATCGAGCTGCCGCGCGCTGCGCTGCTTGCCGACCGCATCGCCGAGCACGCCGACTTCTTCAGCTTCGGCACCAACGATCTGACGCAGACCACGCTGGGCATCAGCCGCGACGACGCCGAGAACGGCTTCCTGAGCGACTACGTCGTAGACCACGTGCTGCCGCGTAACCCGTTCGAGTCGATCGACATCGACGGTGTTGGCCAGCTGGTTCGCCTAGGCGTAAGCAACGGACGCAGCACCAACGCAAAACTGAAGTGCGGTGTCTGTGGTGAGCACGGCGGCGACCCGGACTCCATCGAGTTCTTCCAGACCGCCGGCCTGAACTACGTCAGCTGCTCGCCGTACCGCGTGCCGATCGCCCGCTTCGCTGCAGCGAAGGCCGCGATGGATAACGAAAAGTAACCCGACTAAATTAGCGAGGGGCCGCGTCTTTGGGGCGCGGCCCCTCAACTATGCTGCAAACTATCTAGTGACGAAAGGACTACTTTGCTTGCCAAGAGAAACCTCAGGTATACCCGCGGCGATTGGCTGCTGGTTTGTGGCCCGTGTGCAGCCGTCCTGCTGCCTCCCGGCGTAGCGACGGGCGCGGCTACCGAGCAGATCTGGCACGCCGTCGGACAGCAAAGCCTTTCGGAACTCATGCAGACCCTTTCCACGCTCGGCCTCGATGGCTTCGAGCGTCAGGCCGTTTTGACGTGGGACGACGAACAGGTGCACATCATGCTGCGCGGCGAGATCAACGTCATCGATGCCGTTAGCGGCCACGTCGTCGCCTCCGGTGCCGTCGGCCAGTGGTTCGAAAGTTCGTTACACGAGCCGCAGATAGCGGTAAAGCTCGACTCCGAAACCGGCTTCGAGATGCCGCTGGTTGCGGGCGCCGCGTTGGTTTCTTCTTTCGGCGTCGGGGTTACTCAAGCCGCACCCGTCGGCGTTGAAAAAACCGAGGTTTTGGACCTCATGGCGCCATATGCTCCCGGGCAGGATGCCGTCGAGACGTCTCCGTTGGGCACCTTCAACGAGGTGGACAAACTTTTCCAGGCAGCCTGGCAGCCGAACCCGTCGCTGGGTGCGGGCTGGGGTGCGGACGCGTCTAAGCAGACCCCTAAGATTGCACAACCCGTGCAGCCAGAACCGCGCGATCCGCAGCCGGAGCCGATCCAGGTTGAACAGGTTGTCGAGGAGATCCCTGCCGTCTCCGACGATCTTCTCGAGGATCTGCCCGAAGACCCAGAGCCGTTCTACGAGGAGGCTCCCGTCGACGCGCCCGAGCCCGTCATGCCGGCTCCCGCGAAACCGCGCGAGAAGAAGTTTGTGCTGCGTGCCCCCGACGGGGTGCTTCACGTCATTGAGAGGCTGACTTTGGTGGGCAGGGCGCCGCACGGCGACGATGACCCCCAGATCATTCGAGTGCAGAGCCCCAACCAGGACATCAGCCGAACCCACCTGAGCATCCGGCCGGCGACCGGCGGCATCGAGGTCACTGACGAGCATTCCACCAACGGCACGATCATCACGATGCCCGACGGTAACCGTTATTCGCTGACCCCAGGCAGCGCCACCTTCGTCCAGGAGGGCACGAGGATCGACCTGGGTGACGGCCAGGTTCTAGACGTGCTCACCCAGTAATCAGTTAATTTCTCCAGCTTGATAACTCCCCTGCTTTCTATAATTAATTTTGGTATATGACTAGGTTTACAAATAAGTAAACATCCCTGCTGGGAGCAGAATGGTCAGAGTTCACGAGCACGCCTTGCAACATGGTCCCAGCGCCGAAGAAGTTGCTTACGCATAGCAAAACGCCATCCGTTCACGACAACGACACGGCGAGAACGATCCACCACTATGGATTGCGGTTGGCCTGAAGAAAGCCATCTCAGAAAAAGCACGCAAGGAAGGAACAACCATTAGCGAAATTGCTAGGGAACTTCTTACGCAGGCTCTAGTCGGTTAGACCTCTTTCCCAGATCCGCCGATTAGCTAGATCTTCACAAATCCACCAGTAGAAACCCCACAAATCCACCAGTTAAAATCCGACAAATCCACCAATAGAGCTATAGAGTTAGCACGTGGAGTACCTAAAGAGGGTTTATGACGACGTATTACTGGCTCAATTGCGGGCTAGTGGGGCTGTGCTTATTGAGGGTCCGAAATGGTGCGGTAAAACCACTACGGCTCTGCGGCATTCGGGCAGCGTACTGTATTTGGCAAACCCGCGTGACCTGGAACAAAACCGTCTCGTATCTGAGCTGAATCCGGGCGCATTACTGGCTGGTCGCACTCCACGACTCATCGATGAATGGCAGGTGGCACCAAAATTATGGGATGCCGTCCGCTTTGAGGTTGACCAACGCCAAAACACGGGGCAATTTATTTTGACGGGCTCGACAACACCCGTTGATATTACGCAGCTTCTGCACTCAGGGACGGGTCGCATTTCCCGAATGCGTATGCGAACGATGAGCCTGTATGAATCTGAGTGCCCGAAAGACGTGGTTTCGTTACGGGATCTATTCGATGGCAGTACGATGCCAGTGCTCCGCAACGACTATTCACTAGAAGACATCGCTGGACTGTTGTGCAGAGGCGGCTGGCCCAGTGCGGCACGCGCCGAACAAGACGTTGGGCGTCAGCAAGCAACAAACTACATGGACTCTTTAGTAGAACAAGACATGCCAACTAGCGGTGAAGGCACCCGAAACCCTGCCAAGGTTCGGGCATTCCTACGCAGCTACGCGCGTAGTGTCGCCACCGCCACTCCGCTGATTAAGCTTGCCAAAGACGCAGATATTTCCGAAACGACGGCTAGAGATTACCTATCCGCACTTCAACAGCTATTTGTGGTAGAAGAATTGCCAGCTTGGAATCCGAATCTGCGTTCCAAGACTGCCATCCGAACCTCTCCAGTCAAACATTTCATCGACCCTTCGTTAGCCGCAGCGGCGCTCGGGGCGGGAGTCGGCAGTTTGCTTAATGACCTAAATACTTTTGGATTGTTGTTTGAATCCTTGTGCATCCGAGATTTACGCGCCTTGGCCGCCGGACTGGATGGTCAGGTTTACCATTTCCGTGACAGCTCTGGGCTTGAGTGCGACGCTGTTGTCGTTTTGCGAGATGGACGCTACGGACTCATTGAGGCCAAACTAGGCGGCGAAACTTTGATTAGTGAGGGCGCTAAGTCTCTAAACAAATTAGCTTCTCGCTTAGACACTGAGCGCATGCCGTCACCCAGTTTCCGGCTTGTGTTGACGGCGTCGGACGCCTACAGCCTCACTCGCCCGGACGGGGTGCAGGTAGCACCTATAGGTTTATTAGGGCTTTAGGTCTAATTCGGCTACTCCCCCATTCCACTGTGCAACCGAATCATCAAACCGAGATCAAGATTCGCTGAACGAGGGGCACTTCGGGAGGTAGCCGAAAAACAGCGAGAACCAAAAAGTCCGACGTCAAGCTTTTTGGTCCCAGATAACTAAAAACAAATTAGCGGGAACCAAAAGGTTCGACATCGAGCCTTTAGGTTCCCGCTAATCCTTAGGACGAGTGGTTGCGAAAACTACTCGGCCAGGGGGATGTCGGTGCGGTAGAAGTTCTGGTACGAGCGGCTGGCCGTCGGGCCGCGCTGGCCCTGATAGTGGGAGCCGGTAGACGCGGAACCGTACGGTTGCTCGGCGGGAGAACTGAGTTGGAAGAAGCAGAGTTGGCCGATCTTCATGCCGGGGTACAGCTTGAGCGGCAGCGTCGACATGTTGGACAGCTCTAGCGTGATGTGTCCGTTGAAGCCGGGGTCGATGAAGCCCGCGGTGGAGTGCGTCAACAGGCCGAGACGTCCGAGTGACGATTTGCCTTCGAGACGGGCTGCGACGTCGTCGGGCAGCGTCACATACTCGTAGGTTGCGCCCAGCACGAACTCTCCGGGGTGCAGAACGAACGGGTCGTCGCCGTTAGGAGTGACCATGCGGGTCAGTTCGTTTTGTTCAGCGGCAGGATCGATCACCGGGTAGCGGTGGTTCTCGAAGATGCGGAAATAGCGGTCCAGGCGCACGTCGATGCTGGAGGGCTGAACCGTTTCCGGGTCCCACGGGTCGAGGCGCACGCGGCCGGAGGAAATCTGAGCGTTAATGTCGCGGTCTGACAACAGCATGATCTAAATCTAGCGAACCGAGCCGCGTAGACCGAATAGTGTGCCGTTTTCTCGACCAAAGCTGCATAGTTATGTGTGATTTTTAAGATTTAACCCCTATTGATCAGCCTGAACGCTTGGCAGACTCAACCGACCAATTACGCCACCTTGTTAGGCTGGCCGCCGCTTGACAGAGCGTTTCTCCTGACATCGGGACTAAGGATGAAACTATTTTCGTTGGCGATGATTTCGACCCGAAGTCGATGATCGCCAGCGCTGAGGCCGGCTTCGCAGCCGTAGGTTTTGCCGCGTTGTTTATAGCTGGTGGAATCGCGCTGTTGCGTCGCAAGAAATAAGGCTTAAGCCTTAACTAATGGTGCCGCTCCATTGGAATGGCGCTATTTTTATGCAACCAGATGTTCAAGACTAAAGAAAAGGCTAAACGGCCACGCCAAGTTTCCTTGAGCGCGGCCGCTAGCGTCGTTCTTAGTTGTCGTGACGATACCTACCCCGATAAACGATGGCCAGGGCTGAGCTGCCAGCCAGCAGCAAACCGACCACGGTGAAAATCGCGGTGCCAATGCCGCCGCTCTTAGGCAGAATATAGCCGCCGTAGTTCTTGACCGTCGTCGCATCGGGCTGCTGCCCGGCTGCGGGTTTCGTGAACTCCCAGCCGCTCCAGGTGGCGTTGTAGCCGTCCGGGGCCTTCAGCTCAGCGACGAAATACTTGTCCTTGTTCAAGCCATCGAAGGATACCGCGCCGTCCTTATCCGAGACGGCAGTCTTAAACAGGTAGTAGGAGGTTCCGTTGTACTCGGTGGTCGCAGGGACATCATCGCCTAGCGCCTTGACGTCGGCCTCAGGCAACGCGTCGGCCTTATCCGGGCTGTACAGGCCGAAGGTGGCACCCTTCAGCGCCAGTCGGTGTCGATCTTGCAGGCGTCGCCGTCAACGGTTCACCAGCGGAATCGATCAGGGACTTTTGAATCTTGACCGCATTCGGGACGCGGACGCCAACCTTCAGCGGGATTGCGGTTCGGTTTGAACCTGATTACCCGCAAGCGGCAGTCGAATCTCGAATTCGGCACCCTTACCAAGCGTGCTCCTGACAGCCACCTTGCCGCCGTGCGCCTCCACCAGCGAGGCCACAATAGACAGCCCAAGACCCGTCGAACCCTCGGCGTTATGCGCCCTTGACGAGTCCGCGCGGGTAAAGCGCTCGAAGATGTGCGGCAAAAGCTCGGGGTCGATGCCGGGCCCGTCGTCGGCGATGGTTATTACCGCCCAGCCGTTATCAACCGCCACCTTCGTCATCACCGATGTGCCGGCGCCCGTGTGCTTGCGAGCATTACCCAGCAAATTAGCCACCACCTGCTGCAGCCGGAACTTGTCGCCGCGCACAACCACATCGCCCGCCTCCGGGTCGGGCAGATCCAACAGCCAACGGTGCTGCCTATCTGAAACCTGGGCATCAGACACCGCATTAAGCGCGATCTCCACCACGTCCACGTCTTCGACGTCGATGCCACGTCCCTCGTCGAGCCTGGCCAGCAGCAGCATGTCCTCAACCAGACGGCTCATGCGCCGCGACTCGAAATCGATGCGATCGACGGCTCTAGCGGAGCCATCATCCAGCTCGGCGCTACGCCTATTTAAGAGTTCGGCGTAACCCCGGATCGACGCCAACGGGTTGCGCAACTCGTGGCTGGCATCCGAAACGAACCGCCGCACGCTAGATTCGGACTCCTGCCGCGACTGCAACGAATTTTCGACGTGATCGAGCATTCTGTTGAACGCGTAGCCAACGCGGTCGATCTCGTTGCCGTCGGAGGTGGCCGGCACTCGCACCTTCAGCGAAACCTCGCCGCTGCCCAGCGGCATCTGCGAGACCTGCGTGGCCGTCGCCGCCAGCCGGCCAAGCGGAGACAGGGCACGGCCGATCACCCGGTTCACGACTAAAACGGCAGCAACCACAGCAAGAAGGCACAGCACCAGCTCGGCCAGGAAGATGTTCGCCACAAGCCCATTTACCGACGACAGCGGAATAGCCACATACACCTGCGGGCCAGTCGCGGCGGAACACTGCGCCCGATAAGGCCCAAGATGGCCGACGTTAATGTTGCGGGGCCGGCCGTCGCACTCCACACGGAGCACCTTTTTGAACTGCTCCGCGTTCGGCACACCAAAACCGGAATCAGTGACGATTTGCGCGTGAATCTCACCGTCCTTAGCAATCACGATGAAAGACCCACCTGGCAAGCCACCAACTCGCAATTCATCAAGCACAACTGGCTCGTCAGGATTTCCAAAAACGTAGCTAATTTGGCTATCAATGTTGGAAATCAGAAGCTGCCGGATAACACCAACCGAAATCATCGACAACAACAAAGCCACTAGCGCCACGATGATACCCACCTGCCTGGTGAGGCGGGAACGCAGCGAAGCCTTGCTCAGGTTAGGCGGGTTTAACGACATATCCGGCGCCACGCACAGTGTGAATCATCGGCTCGCGGCCGGCGTCGATCTTCTTACGCAAGTAACTGATGTAAAGCTCGACGACGTTGGCCTGGCCACCGAAATCGTAATTCCAGACTCGATCGAGGATCTGAGCCTTGCTCAGCACCCTACGTGGGTTACGCATTAGGTAACGAAGAAGTTCGAACTCGGTGTTGGTCAGGTGGATCTCGTCGCCGTCGCGCGTCACCTCGTGGGAATCCTCATCGAGCACCAGATCGCCAACCACCAACTGCGAGTTACTTTCCTGGGTGGCCGTTCCCGAACGACGCAGCAGCGCCCGAAGCCTGGCCACCAGCTCTTCCACGCTGAACGGCTTGGTGACGTAGTCGTCACCACCGGCGGTCAGGCCGCTGATTCGGTCGCGGACCGCGTCCTTAGCAGTCAGGAAAATCACCGGAATGTTCGGCTGGTCCGCGCGAATGCGACGCATGACCTCGAAACCATCAATATCGGGCAACATGACGTCGAGAATCGCGACGTCCGGCTTGTGCAACTTAGCGACCTCGACTGCCTGACGCCCACGCGAGGCGGTGAAAACTTCCCAGCCCTCATAGCGCAACGCCATACCTAGCAACTCAGTGATCGACGGCTCATCGTCAACCGCTAACACGCGGATCGGGGTGCCGTCGGCCCGGCTTATCTGTCTTTCTTTACCAGCTTCCATCTGTGCCTCCGCTCCAAGCCTAAGGCCATATTCATGCAAAAGACTATGAGAAAACTGTGAAGAAGCTGTGTTTAGCTACATCCGCAGTCGCTCGAGCAGCAGCCCTCCGATTTCTGCCCCACAACCGTGATGCCTAGCGAGCGCATGGCGGCAGCAGCACGATTCGAGACCCCGCTTGCCGTCGGCTGCGGATCCACCGCGGTGAACTCGTCGCCGTCAGACCAGTCGGCTAGCGTCGCCTTGGTGCCGGCGGCCTTGTGCGCGGTTGCGATCATCAGCTTGATGCGGTTCAGCTGGTTGACCTCGCTGGCGCCCGGATCGTAGTCGATCGAAACCAGGTTGGCCTGCGGATACTGGGCGCGCAGCTCCTTGAACATGCCGCGCCCGATAACGTGATTCGGCAGGCAAGCAAACGGCTGCGCGCAGATGACGTTGGGTGTGCCATGCTCGATCAGCTCTACGATCTCGCCAACAAGCAGCCAGCCCTCGCCGGCCTGCGTGCCCAGGCTGATGACGCGCTGTGCCTTCTCTGCAAGCTCCTCGATAGTTCCGGGGACGTCGAACTTGCCGTTGGTGGCGGCCAGCGCGGCACGCATCGGCTTCTCGTACTGTTCGATCAGCCAGATGCCGAACTTCTTGCTCAGACGGCTCTTTGTGGTGCCCAGACCGAAGTTGTCGCGCTGGAATTCGCCGGTGGCCATGGACTGCAGGAAGAATGCGCTCAAGCCCGGCAGGACAGCCTCGCAACCCTCATCCTCAATGACGCGCACGGCGTCGTTGTTGGCGTCCGGCTGAAACTTCACCAGAATCTCGCCAACCACGCCGACGCGGGGCTTGCGCTCGATGCTAAGCAGCGGCAACTCGTCGAATTCGCGGACGATGTTTTTGATCATCCAGTTGTAGCCGACCCGCCTGCCCAGCGTCTTCGAATAGCCGGAGTTGGCGAAAAACTCGCGGGTGATGTCGTCCCAGCGACGATACAGCGCCATCGCCGAGCCCTCCTCACGTTCGTAGGGGCGCACACGCAGCAGCACGTTCTGCAGCAGGTCGCCCAGCGTCAAGGCCTGCAGACCGCGATGCATCATCGGCAGGGTGATCTTGAAGCCCGGGTTCTGCTCGATGCCCTGGGCGCTGATGGCTAGCACCGGCACCTGCGGGTAGCCGGCGTCCTTGAGCGCCTTTCGCAACATTCCGACATAGTTGGTCGCGCGGCACATGCCGCCGGTCTGGGTGATCGCCACCGTCGACTTGTCGGGGTCGGCGCCGCCGGTGAGGAATTTATTAACTAGCTGGCCGATGACCATGATGGCCGGGTAACAGGCGTCGTTGTTGACGTACTTCAAACCAACTTCGATGTCCTCGCGGCTGGCGTGTTCGAGCACCTCCACGTTCAGGCCGCTGCGGCTCATCACCGGAGCAATCATTCTGAAGTGGATCGGGGCCATCTGCGGCACGTAAACCGTGTGGGTCTCGCGCTCTGCAATGCCGAAGATCGGCTGGGAATCCTGTCCTGTGGTGTCGATTTCCGCGCTCGACGGGGTGCGCTCGGCAAGCGCGGCCTTCAGCGAACGCAGGCGAATGCGGGCGGCACCGAGGTTCGAAACCTCGTCGATCTTCAGAACCGTGTACACATCGCCGGCGGCTTCGAGAATCTCCTGAACCTGGTCGGTAGTGACAGCATCCAGGCCGCAACCGAAGCTGTTGAGCTGAACCAGCGACATGTCCGGCTCGGCAGAGACGATATTCGCCGATTCGTAGAGCCTGGTGTGGTAGACCCACTGGTCGCGCACGCGCAGTGGCCTGGGCAGCGTCGACTCGGCCAGGCCGGAAGTCAACGCGTCCTCGCTGACCACCACCATGCCGAGGGTCTGAATGACCTCAGGAATGCCGTGGTTGATCTCCGGATCGATGTGGTACGGGCGTCCGGCCAGCACGATGACGCGCAAATCATGCTCGCGGGCGTACTGTAACGCGCGGTCGCCCTCCGCCTTGATATCGGCGTACACGTTGCCCATCTCCTCGTAGCCGGCGGCGACTGCCGCCTTGGCCTCGGGCAGGCTGACGTCCCAATCCCCGAAGATCTCCACCAGTCGCTCGGGCAGTTTCTCCGGGTTGTCCAGGTTGACGAACGGCGTCATGAACCGCACACCTTCGCGCTGCAGGTGCTCCATGTTCTTGGCCAACACCTGCGGGTAGAAAGCCACGATCGGGCAGTTGTAGTTGTTGTCCGCATCCGAGAATTGCCTGCGCTCGTAGCTAACGCAAGGCATAAAGATGGTGTCGACGCCCTTGTCAAGCAGCCATTCGACGTGGCCGTGCGCCAGTTTCGCCGGGTAACAGACGTTCTCGGACGGGATCGACTCCATCCCGGTCTGGAAAAGGTCGTGGCTGCTGCGGCCCGAAAGCATCACCTTGAAACCCAGATTGGTGAGGATCGTGAACCACAACGGATAGTTCTCGTACATGCCCAGCGCGCGCGGGACGCCGATCGCGCCGCGCGTCGCCTTCTTGTCGGTCAAGCGGCGGTAGCCGAAGATGCGCTTGTATTTGTAGTCGTACAGGTTAGGCACCTGCGACTTCTTCGGACGTGCCTCCAGGCTCGCGCCGCGCTCGCAGCGGTTACCGGAGACGTGACGGGAACCGTCGTCGAAGTTGGTGATGGTGAGCTTGCAGTGGTTCTGGCACAGCTTGCAGGTGCGCTGGCTAGCAGTGACCTCGAAGTTGTCCAGGTCGCGGGTGTCCATGTCGGAGTGTTCGCCCTCGCCGTAATGCATCTTCGCGGTCAGCGCGGCACCGTAGGCGCCCATCAGGCCGGCTATGTTCGGGCGGGTCACCTCGACGCCGGTCAGCAGCTCGAACGCGCGAAGCACAGCATCGTTCAGGAACGTGCCGCCCTGCACAACAACCTGGTCGCCCAGCTCGGCGGTGTCGCGCAGCTTCATCACCTTATATAGAGCATTGCGCACAACCGAGTAGCTGAGGCCCGCGGAAATGTCGCCGATCTCGGCGCCTTCCTTCTGGGCCTGCTTCACCGATGAATTCATGAACACCGTGCAGCGCGAACCAAGATCCACCGGGGCCTTAGACTGGGTGCCAACCTTGGCGAAGTTAATGACGTCAGTGCCCATCGTCTCGGCGAACGTCTGCAAGAACGAACCGCAGCCGGAGCTGCAGGCCTCGTTCACGGAGATCGAATCAACCGCGTTATTGCGGATGCGCAGGTACTTCATGTCCTGGCCGCCGATATCGACAACGCTGGTGACATCTGGATTCAGGTGCTTGGCGGCGCGGTAGTGGGCCATCGTCTCGATGACGCCCTCATCGGCGTGCAGCGCGGCCTTGACCAGATCCTCACCGTAGCCGGTGACGCAAGCCCGCCCGATGTAGGCACCCTCGGGGAGCGCCGCGTAGACATCCTTGGCGATCTTGACGGCCGCCGAGGTGGGGTCGCCCTCGTTGGAGCCGTAGGTCTGGTGGACGATGCGGTCTCGCGAATCCAGCAGCACCGACTTAATAGTTGTCGAACCAGCGTCGATGCCCAGCCAAAGCGGGCCGGTGACGTCGTCCATGGTGGCGAAATCGACGCGAGCCTTGGAGTGGCGGGCATCGAACTCGTCTCGCTCGTTCTGATCGATGAACAACGGGCGCATGGTGTTGGTGGCCATCGAGACGTCGTTTGCGCTCTGCAGTTCCTTGGCCAAGTGGCCTAGGCTCAGCGCGGGGCCCTCGGCCAGAAGCGCGGCACCGATCGCCACGTAAAGCTGGCCGTTTTCCGGGGTCACGAACCGATCGACGTTGTCTCCCAGCGCGCGCTTGAAAGCTGCGCGCAGCTCGGGCAGGAAGTGCAGCGGGCCGCCCAAGAAGATGACGGTGCCGCGAATCGGGCGGCCGCACGCCAGGCCCGAGACGGTCTGGGTGGCCACGGCCTGGAAAATGCTTGCGGCGATGTCCTCGTGCGCGGCACCCTGGTTCAGCAACGGCTGGACGTCTGTCTTGGCGAACACGCCGCAGCGCGACGCGATCGGGTAGAGGTTCTTGTAACCGGCGGCCAGTTCGTTCATCTCACCAGTGCTGACCTTCAGCAGCGTCGCCATCTGGTCGATGAAGGCGCCGGTGCCGCCGGCGCAGGTGCCGTTCATTCGCTGCTCGGGGGTCGGGTGCAGGTAGGTGATCTTGGCGTCCTCGCCACCCAGCTCGATGATGACGTCAACGTCCGGGTTGAGCTGCTCGATCGCCTCGGTGGCGGTGATGACCTCCTGGGAGAATTGGATGCCCATCGCCTTCGCCACGCCCAGGCCCCCGGAGCCCGTCATGGCCACCTTGACCGCGTCGCCCGGGAATTCCTTTTCGACATCGGAAAGCAGCTTGGCCAGCTCACCACGAACGTCTGCGTTGTGGCGGCGGTAGTCGGAGAACAGGATCTCCTTGCCGTCCAAAACCACGGCCTTGACGGTGGTGGAGCCCACGTCGAGACCCAGCGAGAGCGTGCGGGCGCGGGAATCAAAAGTTTCGTCCACCCGGACGGATGAAGCGTTCTGAGTCAAGCTCACTGCGGAAGCCTCCCGATTTCCGTGGCAGCATCACGAGCAAAAATAGAATGATCGTTCTGTTTTGATTCATTCTACTCAAACTCCACGCTTTGGCCATAGGGACGGAAGGCAACCTTCTCATCTTAAACAGGCGTAAAAACGAGAACGGTGGGGACGCCGGCCCGCCAACAGCACGCCCGCTTCGGGCAATTCGACGCGCATTCGCTAGCATGAAGGAAATGCCGAACACAGCCAAAGCCAACAAGCAGCTTGTCATCATCGACACAGCTGCCGACTTGATCTGCGCGCACGGCGTCAACGGCATGACGATGTCTCAGCTCATCAAGGGTTCCGGAGTGTCTGCCGGTGCCATCTATCACCACTTCGGCAGCAAGAACTCGATCGTCACGGAGGTTGCCCGGCAGGCGATCAGCTGGCCACTTCAAGCACTCTCGGAATTCCGCGACGAAGCCCGCTCCCCCATGCAGCTGATCGAATTTTCGATCCGCGCGGTTCAGGCAGCTCCCGAACTCGGCGACCTGCTGCTGCAGTTAGGCGCGGGCGCAGCAACCGATGACGAGCTCGGCAGGCTTCTCCAGGCAGAGTTCAAACCCCTGCGTGACGCGCTCGAGGACACCATGATTTCGTGGGCAACCCAAAACGGCATCCCCGAGGCCATGATGGAGGGCCGCAGCCAGCTTTACGTCGGCCTCGTCCTCGGCTTCATCACTCAGCGACGCCTAATCAGTAACTTCGACGAGGACGAGTACCTGCGCTACGCCCAGCTGAGCCTCGAGGTGACCCGCCAAACCGACGCCACCGTCTAACCCGAGGCCCCGCACCCCGAAGCACCCACTCACTGAGTACGTGACCAAATGGCTCATAGCCGAGCCAATTGATGCCCGCTGTTTCTGGAGACGTGGTGGTTCGGCCTGGACGTTCTCCGTTAGTGGTTGACCTGATTGCTTCTGGTCGCCTGGCGGCATGGCTGCTCAAGGTCGGCTGCTGGCCTGGATACTTAAGGTCGCCTGACGGCCTGGCTGCTTCTGGTCGGCTGCTGGCCTGGGTTGGGTTGTCGAGCGAGTCGCCGTGTCTTCGCTCAGCTCTCATCGCTTGCGATGACAGCGAAGCGGAGACACGTTGCCAGTGACGCAAAGACCCGAATCCCACAACCGTCAAAAAGCAACCAGGCAACCGCCAACCAAGAATGTCCAGACCAAGCACCAACCAAGAGCACCAAGGCCCACCACCAGACGCGAACACCCAAACCGATCACGTCGTCGAAAAACAACGGGACCCAAAAAGTTCGTAGTCGAATCTTTTGGTTCCCGATAACTAGAGAATTATTAGCTGGTGCAGAAAAGTTCGACTACGGACATTTTCGTTCCCGTTGATGATCAATAGTTTTAAAAATCGTTCACAGGTTGCGCACAGGGCAAACAAATATTCGACTAAGATTCGTTTGGTTAGGTTTAGGCATGAGCGAAAACAACAACGGATATTTCGACCAGGAGCCGACGCGCATCGATTTCCGCGCTGACTTCGACCAGGACGTGAATGGCGTCCGGCACGGCCAACAGAATAATGGCCAGTCGGGTCAGAGCGCGCAGCAAAATTTTGGCCAGCCGGGCTTCACCCAGCCTGGGGCCAATCAGCAGAGCCCGCGTCCTTGGGCGCAGCAGAACTTCTACGCGCCTAACCAGGCTCAGCCGGTGCAGCAGAAGCCGCGCAGCAAGAAGCGAATCGTCGGCATCGCAGCCGCGGTCGTCGCAGCGCTGGCTCTGCAGGGCGGCCTGATCTTTGCGGGTGTCCAGGCGCTGAACGGCGGTTTCGAGCGCCAGATCGAGTCTCAGCAGCAGTACGTGCCGGGCAACACCCAGCTGGGCGAGCAGCAATACACCGCCCCCACTAAAAAACAGAGCAAGGGCGTTGCCATCATCGACACCACAGGTCCTTCGGGCGGCGGCTCCGGCACCGGAATGGTGATCACCAGCGACGGCCAGATCCTCACCAACTACCACGTGGTCAAAGGCTCCGACCACATTCGCGTGACGATCGCATCCACAGGCAAGAGCTACTCGGCCACACTGCTTGGCCGCGATGCGGTCTCCGATGTTGCGGTGCTGAAGATTGACGCGGAAGGCCTGGACACCGTCACAATGAATGGCGACGGCGTCAGCGTCGGCGAAGAGGTGACGACGGTCGGCAACGCTTCAGGCGGCGGCAAACTTGTGGCGAGCCCCGGCGAAGTTTCTGCCGTTGGTCAGCGCATCAACGTCGGCGACCAGACCGGTGGTTCGCAGCAGACCCTCCTGGGCATGATCCGCACTACGACGGCCGCAGTGCCGGGCGATTCGGGCGGCCCCACCTTCAACAAAAAGAACGAAGTGATCGGCGTTACTTCTGCGGCTGCCTCAGATAATGGCGAATCCACCGAATCAACAAGTTTTGTGATCCCGATTAACTACGCGCTCGATCTGGCCAAGCAAATCGTTAACAAGCAGGCCTCCGGCACCATCAAGATCGGCCCGCGCGCTCAGCTAGGCGTGATGGTTCGGGATGCGTCTGACGGATACAACACCGTCGGGGCGCTCGTCGCACAAGCTAGTGGCCCAGCGGCAGACGCGGGAATTCAGTCCGGAGACATTATTGTTGGCGTTAATGGCAAGAAGGTTTCATCAGCGAGCGCATTGACTCAGATTCTCGAACAGTACGGACCCGAGCAGAAGATCGAGGTGCAGGTTCTGACCAATTCTGGTTCCCATCAAAGCGAACAGGGCGAAACTCGTATGTCAGATTTTACGCAAAAAAGCTATACTGTTACGCTTGGTGTTAGCGACGTCAATTAGTCGTTAACCCCCAATCGGTGCCCCGCAGCAATTCCCCCTTCTTCTGCGGGGCACCTTCTTTCCCGGCTTTTTATTTTGCTTCGAGAATTTTCTGCCAAACTCAACGCGCTAATCCGGATTCAGCGACAACTAGGAAAACTAAAACCCCCTGACTAGGGGGTTTGCTTTTTTGCAACATTGCGGCGGAATTAGCGCGTTGAGTTTGGCAGATTTTTTGCGGCGCTAGACCAAGCTCAAGTTCCATCGTTGAGGTCGTCAAGATCGTCACTCGTGAGTTCAGCACGGGCGCGCACCCCGGACCTGGCGATGATTGTCTGAATGGTTTTGTCGTGAACGAGGATGTGCGGCACGAATTTAATGTTTCTCAGGCCCTGCTCTTGGGCGGCCGATTCAAAAATGAAGTGACCGTAGCCCAAAATCAGCCCCAGAAAGGGGCGGGAGACGGAAATGTCTAGGATCCTCGCGATGGGCACGATGGCCAGATGGCGATTGAAAACGCCGTTGACACGAAAAACCCGCATGTTGGTGACGACGAAGCGGTCCACCTGCTCCTGCGCAAGCTTCCAGGCGCCTCGGCATACCAACGCGAAGCTGATGACGAACGGCACCAGCCAGATATTAGCGAACGAGGGGATGAGGCCGAAGAAGGCTGCTCCGGCCAGGATCGTCAGCACGGGGATGACCCGTGTCACCCAGTGCCGACCGATCTCGTCGACGAGTATTTCACCCTCGTCTAGCAGCAGATACTGCTCGACGTCGGGGTCAAGAAACGAAGCCACAGCTACTTGGCTAGGCTCGCGAAGAATTCGATGACAGATTCACCCCAGCCGACGACGGTTCGCACGGCGTCCGCCGCACCCTGCGGGTTCGTAAATAGGTAGAACAGCAGGAACCCGACGACCAATATCAAAAACAGGTTGCGGATGTGTTTACTCATTTTGCCTCCTGAGGAAGTAGGAGAATTTGGGCGCGCTGGACGCACCTGTACACAAGTGTTGCAAAAATCGGGGCCTGAAACTTTAGACGCGCCGACGCTGGCGCCTGTTCCTGGACCATTTCGACACGAGCCGATTCCTAAAAAGGCCCGATAGCGACGAACGCCTCAGACACGATCACCAAAGATATCCCCAAAGAAAACTTAAAAACGCCGGGCGAACCCGGCGTTTTAAGTTTCGGTTCTTAGCCCTGGGGGCGAAGTAACGGATAGAGGATCGTTTCCCGGATACCAGCGTTGGTGAACAGCATCAGCAGACGGTCCATGCCCAGGCCGAGGCCGCCCATGGGCGGGCAACCCTGCTCGAGTGCCTCGAGGAAGTCCTCGTCGAGCTGCATGGCCTCGGGGTCGCCGGCAGCCGCCTTGAGGGACTGCTCGGTGAGCACCTCGCGCTGGATGACCGGGTCGATGAGCTCGCTGAAGCCGGTGCCGCGCTCGACACCACCAATCATCAGGTCCCAGGCCTCGATCAGGCCGGGCTTGCTGCGGTGCGGACGGGCCAGCGGCTGCGCGATGGCCGGGTAGTCGCAGACGAAGGTCGGCTGGATGAGTTCGGGCTCAACGAGTTCCTCGAAGAGTTCCATGGCTAGTTTGCCGTCGCAGAGGGCCGGGTCGAACTCGATCTCGAACTTGTTAAGCATCGCTACGAGCTTCTCGCGCGGCGTCTCGACGGTGATCTCCTCGCCAATCTTCTCGGACAGGCCGTCGTATAGCGGCAGCCACTTCCACTCACCACGCAGGTCGATGACCTGGCCGTCCGGACGCTCGATCTCGAACATGTCGATGGCCTCGGCGGCGTTCATGATGACGTTCTTGATGACGTCGGCGATAGTGAACTGGTCGCCCCAGCTCATGTACGCCTCGAGCATCGTGAACTCGGCGGAGTGCGTCGAATCAATACCCTCGTTGCGGAAGACGCGGCCGATCTCGTAGACGCGGTCGGTGCCGCCAACCATGGTGCGCTTCAGGTAAAGCTCAAGAGCGATGCGCAGCGTCATGTCGATGTCGAAGGCGTTCAGGTGGGTGTTGAATGGCCTCGCCGCGGCACCGCCGTGGATGAGCTGCAGGGTTGGGGTTTCGATCTCGATGAAGCCCTGGGCGTCGAGAGTGTCGCGAACGGCCTTGGTGACGGCTGCGCGCTTGCGCACCATCTCGCGGGCTTCGGGGCGCATGATCAGATCGCTGTAGCGCTGGCGGACGCGGGATTCCTCGCTGAGTTCCTTGTGCATGGTGGGCAGCGGGCGCAGCGCTTTGGACGCCATCTTCCACTCGGTGGCCATGACGGAAAGCTCGCCGCGCTTGGAGCGGGTGATGAAGCCGCGCACCCAGACGAAGTCACCCAGGTCGACGTCGGCCTTCCACTGATCTAGCGCTTCCTGACCGACGTTGGCCAGGGAGAGCATCACTTGCAGCCGCTCGCCGTTGTTTTCGTGGGTGAAGCCGTCCTGAAGAGCGGTGAAACACAGTTTGCCGGTGTTACGAACGAAAATTACGCGGCCACCGATTTCGACGACCTCGTCGCGCACCTCTTCGCCATTTTCGAGTTTGTCGTCCCACGCCTTTCGGATTTGGGAGAGCGTGTGGGTGCGTCGCAGGTCGACGGGGTATGCCTGGCCGCCGGCTGCGATGATGCGCTCGCGCTTTTCGTGCCTAATCTGCTCTTGTTCAGAAAACTCGTGTTCACTCACGCCCAATAGATTACCCGGCTATTAGGGGATGGGCGAAAATCGAAATTCAGTTAGCTTACCCATGCTTAGGATTGTCAGTGGCACGAACTAAGCTCTTAAGCGTCAATTCTTCTAGCACTTAGGCGATTTACGTGCTGATAAAGCTAATTAATAGGTACATCCGGCCCTACCTGGGTTATGTGGCTGGCGTAGCGGCGCTGCAGCTTGTTGCTGTCTGCGCCAGCCTGTTGCTACCCACGATGAACGGGCAGATCATCGATCAGGGCGTGGCTCGGGCCGACACCGATTACATCGTTCACCGCGGAGCTCAGATGCTCGCGGTCGCCGGTGTGCAGGTGCTGGCGCAGTGCGCGGCAGTGTTTTTGGCCGCGAATGCGGCGATGAAGTTCGGCCGTGACGTCCGTTCTGCACTGTTCAATCACGCGCTGAAATTTTCGGCTCGCGAGATCAACGATTTGGGCACGGCGAGCCTGATCACGCGCAACACAAACGACGTTCTGCAGGTGCAAACGCTGGTGTTCATGACTTGTTCACTGATGATTTCGGCGCCGCTGACCATGGTGGGCGGCGTGTTCATGGCGCTTCGCCAGGACGTCGTGCTGAGTTGGACAATTCTGATTGCGGTGGCCGCGCTGGCCATCTCGGTGAGCGTCATCGTTTTGCGCATGACGCCACTTTTTCAGCGTCAGCAGTTCGCCGTCGACGAGATCAACCGAGTGACTCGCGAGCAGATCACGGGCATCAGGGTGGTTCGCGCTTTCACTCAAGAAGAGCAGGAGCAGGCGCGTTTTACCCACGCCAACGACCGCCTGATGAAACTCGGGCTGAGCATCGGCACGCTATTCTCAGTGCTGTTTCCTCTGGTGATGCTCATTTTGGACGTCAGCCAGGTCGGCGTGATGTGGTTGGGCGGCTCGCGAATCGACGCGGGCGAGATGGAGGTCGGCAAGCTGATCGCCTTCCTGACCTATTTGATGCAGATACTGATGAGCGTCATGATGGCCACGATGATGGTGCTGATGGCACCGCGCGCTGCGGTCTGCGCCAAGCGAATCATGGAAGTTTTCAAGACGGATTCGAGTGTCACGTGGCGCACCGATCCGGTCACTTCGAACTCTCCGGGCGAAGAAATCCTCCGTCTGGATAGCGTGGAGTTCTGCTATCCGGGGGCTAGCCAGCCAGTCCTCGAGGATATTTCTTTCGCTATCAAGCGCGGCCAGACGACGGCGATCATCGGCTCCACGGGCGCAGGCAAGTCGACTCTGGTCAACCTGATTCCCCGGCTGTTCAACGCTACCGATGGACGGGTGCTGGTTGATGGCGTGGACGTCGTCAACTACGACCCGGACAAGCTGTGGGCGAAGATCGGTCTTGTGCCGCAGAAGGCATACCTGTTCAGCGGCACGGTGGCTTCCAACCTTAAGGTTGGCAAACCTGACGCAAGCGAGGACGAGATGCGCGCAGCGCTAAAGGTTGCCCAGGCGGACTTCGTCGAGCAGCTCGGCAGCGGCGAGGACAGCGGGTTGAACGCGAAGATTTCTCAGGGCGGCACCAACGTCTCCGGTGGCCAGCGTCAGAGGCTGGCAATCGCCCGCGCGCTGATCAAGAAGCCCGATCTACACATCTTCGACGACGCCTTCAGCGCGTTGGACGCCAGCACGGAGGCCCGGCTGAGGTCGCAGCTTTCGCACGCCACTACGGACGCCGGCGTGCTGATAGTCGCCCAGCGGGTGTCGTCGATCAGCCACGCTGACCAGATTGTAGTGCTCGAGAATGGGCGCATCGACGGCATCGGCACCCACGAGGAGCTGCTGGATAGCTGCAGGACATACCGCGAAATCGTCGAATCCCAGGAGCAGGTGTCAGCATGAGCGAAGAAAAAGCCAAGGCTCCGGCCAGAAATAGGCATTCGGGACGACGAGCGGGCGGACGTCACGGCATGGCGGCTCCCGAGAAGGCGATCTCCTTCGGGCCGTCGCTGCGCAGGCTGCTGAAGAATCTGCGCGAGGAGCGCACCCTGCTGATCATCGTGTTGGTGGCGGGCGCAATCTCCGTTGCGCTGAGCGTGTTTGCCCCCAGGGTGCTTGGTTGGGCAACCGACACGATCTTTTCTGGCGTGATCGGGAAAAACATGCCCGAAGGCGTCACCCGCGAACAGGTCATAGAGGCAGCGCAGGCAAGCGGAAACGATCAACTCGCGGACATGCTCGGCGGCATAAACTTCACCCCGGGCGCAGGCATCGACTTCAGCGTGCTGGGCAAGATTCTGCTATTCGCGCTCTGCCTCTACGTTTTTTCGGGTGTGCTCTCGTTCATTCAGCATTACCTGCTGAACAGGGCGATTCAGCGCATGATCTTCGGCATGCGAGACAGGCTGCACCGAAAGATGGACAGGCTGCCGCTGTCGTTCTACGACAAGCAGCCCCACGGCGAGTTGCTCAGCCGAATGACCAACGACATCGACAACATCTCGCAATCTCTTCAGCAGACACTAGGCCAGTTGATCGGCGCAGTGCTGCGCCTGGTCGGCGTCACCGCGATGATGTTCGTGGTCAGTTGGAAGCTAGCACTGATCACCATCTGCGTCGTGCCGGTGGCGGGCGTCGCGTCGGCATTCATCGGCAAGCGCGCGCAGCGCCAGTTCGTGCGCATGTGGGACGCAACCGGCGAGCTCAACGCGCACGTCGAGGAAAGCTACACCGGTCACTCGATCATCACCGTCTTCGGACGCCGAGAGCAGGCCGCCAAACGGTTTGCAGAAACCAATGACGACTTGTGCAAGGCATCGCTCTGGGCCCAGTTCATCTCCGGTCTCATCCAGCCGGTGAACTTCCTGATCGGCAACATCAACTACGTGCTGCTGGCCGTGGTTGGCGGGCTGCAGGTGGCAGCCGGTCAGATGCCGTTGGGTAACGTGCAGGCGTTCATGCAGTATTCGCGCATGTTCACCCAGCCGATCACGCAGGTGGCTTCTATGGCTAACCTGCTGCAAAGCTGCGTTGCCAGCGCCGAGCGGGTCTTCGAGGTTCTGGACGCCGACGAGGAAGCCCCGGACGGCACTAGCGACCTGCCAAACCGCGTCTGTGGCAAGGTCGAGTTCGTCGATGTCCACTTCAGCTACGATCCTGAAAAGCCTCTCATCGAGGGCTTGAACCTGAGCGTCGATCCAGGCCAGACGGTAGCTATTGTGGGGCCGACGGGTGCAGGAAAGACCACACTGGTGAATCTGCTGGAGCGTTTCTACGAACCGCAGTCGGGAAAGATCCTGCTGGACGGCGTCGACATTTCTTCCATTCCGCGCGAGCAGTTGCGCAGCCGCATCGGCATGGTGCTTCAGGACACGTGGCTGTTCGGCGGCAAGATTGCCGACAACATTGCGTACGGCAAGAAGAACGCTAGCAAGGCCGACGTGGAGTCGGCTGCGGATGCCGCGTACGTCGACCGCTTCGCCGCTACCCTGCCCGACGGCATGGACACCATCATCGACTCCGAGGGCAACAACGTGTCTGCCGGCGAGAAGCAGCTGGTGACCATCGCCCGCGCGTTCATCAGCGACCCTGACGTGCTGATCCTCGACGAGGCCACCAGTTCCGTCGATACCCGCACCGAGGTTTTGGTTCAAAAGGCCATGGCCAGACTGCGCGGCGGCCGTACGAGCTTCGTCATCGCACACAGGCTGAGCACGATTCGTGACGCGGACGTCATCCTGGTGATGGAGAACGGCTCCATCGTCGAAAAGGGCAGCCACGACGAACTGATCGCCAAAGAGGGCGCCTACTGGCGGCTCTACCAGGCCCAGTTTGCCGACGAGGAAGCCTAGAAGGCCGTGACAAAACTCGGTCGCTGCCAGGCACTTCAACAACGAATAATACAAAACACTTAGTCAGAGCGATTAATTGCGACGGATTGCGCAAATCCCGAAGTAAGCAACCACGTTTTGTCCCACACTCTCCGCTTATCTGGCGAGTGCGGGAGGGCTAACCAGCTCGAAGATAATTCTCTAACGCCTTGCGTACGACTTCCTCGTCGCTGACATTGTCCAACTCTGCTCGACGGCTAATCGCGGAAACTAGATCTTCTGGCACCAGATGAAGAAAATTCAAATGTGGGTTTGTCTCCCATTCGCATGAGATGAGGTCGTATCCAGCCTCAGCCTCGCTCACAAATCGCTCAACGTCTTGAGCACTAAAGCCAGAAGCCTGTTCAGAAATCTTTTCAGTCATTTTCGTTTCCTCCTCCTGGCACTAGTTGGGTCTAAATATTGTTTTCTGGCTTTCATTGCATGGATCACAGTTTCTCCTCCATCATCACCCATAATCGCGGTGATTTCCAGAAAATGTCCTGCTGTATCTGAGCCCAGATACAGCCAGCGCACAGGGTCTTCTCCGATACGAAAACGTCTATGCGAGCTGGCTACTGCTGCTTCAATATTTGCTTCAGTGACTCCATGCTTGAAGGCCGATCGATAAATTCGCATTTCTCGCCTCCGGGAAAACCGTAGGCGACAAAAAAGTGCGGCCGGGGAGTTATCCCCAGCCGCGCATATTTTTTGTGTTTTTAAATCAGGCCCTGGGCGATGACCGCGTCGGCGACCTTCACGAAGCCGGCGATGTTGGCGCCGAGCATGTAGTTGCCCGGGTGGCCGTATTCCTCGGCGGTTTCAGCACAAGTGTCGTGGATGTTAGCCATGATGTCGGCCAGCTTGGACTCGGTGTACTCGAAGCTCCAGGAATCGCGGCTGGCGTTCTGCTGCATCTCAAGACCGCTAGTTGCGACGCCGCCTGCGTTCGACGCCTTGCCGGGCACGTAAACCAGGCCAGCCTCGGTGATCGCCTCGATGGCGTCCGGAGTGGTGGGCATGTTGGCGCCCTCGCAGACTGCCTTAACACCGTTTGCGATCAGCTTCTTAGCGTCGGCAATCTCGATCTCGTTCTGGGTTGCGCAAGGCAGCGCGAGGTCGGCCTCGACGCCCCAAGGACGCTCACCGGGGAAGAACTTGGCGCCGGTGCGAGCGGCATAGTCGCTGACGCGTCCGCGCTCGACCTCCTTCACCTGCTTCAGCACCTCGAGGTCGATGCCTTTTTCGTCGTAGACGTAGCCGCTGGAGTCGGAACAGGTGAGCACCTTAGCGCCCTTTTCCTGGGCCTTCTCGATTGCGTAAATGGCCACGTTTCCGGAGCCGGAGACGAGCACCTTCATGCCGTCCAGGCTCATTCCGCGGTTGGCGAGCATACGTTCGGTGAACATGACCAGGCCATAGCCGGTGGCCTCGGTGCGGGCGAGCGAACCGCCCCACGTCAGGCCCTTGCCGGTGAGCACTCCGGCGTCGTAGTGGTTGGTGATTCGGCGGTACTGGCCGAACAGGTAGCCGATTTCTCGACCGCCGACGCCGATGTCACCGGCGGGAACGTCGACCTGAGGGCCGATGTGACGAGCGAGCTCGGTCATGAACGCCTGGCAGAACCGCATGACCTCGCCCTCCGAGCGCCCGTGCGGGTCGAAGTCTGAGCCACCCTTGGCACCGCCCATCGGCAGGCCGGTCAGGGAGTTCTTGAAGATCTGCTCGAAACCCAGGAACTTGATGATGCCCAGGTATACGGAAGAGTGGAAGCGCAGGCCGCCCTTGTAGGGGCCAAGCGCGGAGTTGAACTGCACACGGAAGCCACGGTTGATCTGTACGTGGCCGGCGTCGTCTACCCACGGCACGCGGAAGATGATCTGCCGCTCAGGCTCGCAAATACGTTCGAGGACGGCGGCCTCGGTGTACTGCGGGTTGCGGTCGAGAACAGGTTCTAGCGATTCGAAGACTTCTTTAACAGCCTGGTGGAATTCCGCTTCACCCGGGTTGCGGGCGATGATTTGGTCATAGACCTCGGAAAGATGGGCTTTCATTAATCGCTCCTTATATCGAACTGTCGTCTAGCCTTTAGTCCAGCGACTATCGCGGCACGAGGTTTCGTGCCGCGGTAATTTTATTGCAGCCGATAATTCCTGAAAACCCTGGTCCAAAACTTGGATAGCTAGCTTTGATTCTCCTCGGCGCCGCCGGTTTCTTCCGATCCCGGCTGCTGAGCCTGATTGGTGTTTGCAGGTGCCGGGTTCTGCTGATTTTCCCCACCGTTCTGCTGCGGTTCTTCCGTGTAGGCAGGCTGCTGGGCGGGCTGCGCTGGCCACTGCTGTTGTGGCTGAACGGGGACGTATTCCTGCTGCGCAGGCTCTTCCTCGACGGGTTCTGGCGCTTGCGCGGTTTGGGTGTGCGTCTGCGTCAGCGTCACCGTCGGCCCCGGAACCGAGACCTCGCCCGGCCGAACCCAGGCATACGCCAAAAGCCCCAGCAGGCACGCGATGAGCGCTATGAGCAGCACCTTTGGGGTCAGCTTCGCCAGTCTCGACGGCTCTCCGTGCGTCTTCGGAGTGCGCTTGTAGACGGGTGCAACGTTCGGATCTTCCGCGATGCGGCGCATTTCTTCGGAGACCTCAGCAGCCGACGGACGCTGGCCGGCGCGCTTATCCAGCATTCTGGGCATCAAAGCGTCGAGCGCAGGCGGGGCGTCGGGGCGAAGATCGATGAGCGGCAGCGGTTCGTCGTAAACCTGTGCGTGCGCCACAGCCACCGAAGAATCGCCAAGGAAAGGCGGGCGCCCGCAGAACAGAAAGTAGGCGACGCAGCCCAGCGAGTAGACGTCGGACGCGCTCTCTACCTTCTTGTTCATGGCCTGCTCGGGCGACATGTAGGCAGCGGTTCCGATGGCCGTCGCCGTGCCAGTAAGCTGCGCCTCGTTCTCGTTCATCACCCGCGCGATGCCGAAGTCGACGATGATGGGGCGCCCACGCTCGGGGTGGGCGTAGAGGTCGGGCACGGTGCCGTCCACGTCGCGGTGGGCGTTCATCACGATGTTTGCGGGCTTGATGTCGCGGTGGGTGATGCCCATATCGTGGGCCGACTGCAGCGCGTCTGCGACGGCTGCAAGGATGCGCAATCCGACCCCGTATTCCAGCGGGCCGCTCTCGCGGACGAGGGTGGCCAGGTTAGGACCCGAAAGCAGGTCCATGACGAGGTACGCCTTGTTGTTCGAGGTGCCGGTGTCGTAAACCTTGACGATGTTGGGGTGGTCTAGTCCAGCGATGGCTATGCCTTCACGCCTGAACCGCTCCGGCACGGTTTCGTCGGTGTTTGTGTCGAGGTCGACGACCTTAACAGCGACGGTTCGCTGTAAAAGAATGTCTTGGGCTTGCCACACTTCCCCCACGGAACCTTTGCCGATCATGGCGTCCAGGCGATAACGCTCTGCGATCAAGGTTTGCGACATGTCTCTATTCTTGCCGAGTTCTCTGGAAAGTTCATAACCGGAAACGCATTGGTGTGCCCTAAAAGTTACGTTGCTTTTTGTAGGGAAGCAATAGCGTTTGTTTAACGCTTATTTACCATCCCTCTTAGCAGCCAAGTTGCCCCCGTCGCACACGTCGCTAAACCGGCGACGGAAAGCGCATTGAAGATGGCGGAGGCGCCCGTTTTGATCATCAGCAACACCATGAACGCGAATAACGCCCACATGACGATCGCCACGATCATGCACCCGATTACGATCATGTTGCTGACGCGCGGGCCGAAGCCGTATGCGTCGAGTTTGTTGTTTCTGGCGCCCACCACTAGCGCATGGATCAGCACGACGAAGACCACCGCGAAAAGCAGCGTGAAGGCGGTCTGCCCGATCGTGTTGTCGGGCACGCGCAGCCGAGCTGCCACCATAGCGACTCCGGTGACGATGGAGCCGATGCTCATCATTGCCAATGCGGGCGAGTTGTTCATGGCTCAATTATCAGCCATATACGGGGCTACCCGAGCCTTTAGCGAAAGTTAGCCGAAGACGCGTTTAGGATTGATGGGACGAATTTAGGAGGCGAAATGAAACACGCCGAGATCGATGAGGTCGGTTGGCGCAGTCACGTGCCGAAGCGGATCCGCAGGCTCGTGCGTAAATACCGCACCTATTTCATTTCGCAGCTTCGTGCCGGGCGCGCCCGCGTCAAGGGCGCGTTCGTACCGACGATCATCGCCGCAGCTTTCGCCGCCGTCTCGTGGACGATCTGCAAGTATCTGATGGGTGAGCCGAACCCGGTGTTCGCGCCGATTGCCACATTCCTTTGCTTGGGCATGAGCCGCAACCGAAATATCCGCAAGGTGGTTGAGCTGGGCGTCGGGGCGAGCCTGGGCGTCGCGGTCGGCGGGCTGGTCGCGGTCAATTGGGGCTTCGACTGGTGGCAGCTTTTCTTGTTGATGTCCGTCATGCCGCTGCTGGGCCGCATGATCGATCGCTCCGAGCTGACGGCCTTCCAGATGGGCATTCAGTCGATCGTGATGGCGTCGATGATCACCGGCGGAATGGTGTCGGCGTCGAGCGGGGTGTTCGGGCGCTGGATGGATGCCCTGACAGGTGCCGTGGTGGCGCTCTTCGCGACCTTGATTCTGCCGATCAACACCGAAAGCCGGCCTAGGCGTTATGCGGTGCTCGCGCTGAACGACGTCTCCCGCGCGCTTCGGGCTCTCGGGCACGGCATGGCCGAGGGCAGCGTCGTCATGGTGCACAGCGCGAAGGGCTACTTGAGCGCCACCCGCGAGGCGGTCACTGATGGCGAGGCGGCGCTGGCTTCAGCTCGAGAGACCAGCCGCCTGAATCCGGTTGCCCGACGGCGCTCATTGACGAAGCTGACCGAGCTCGAACGCATCCTAGAGATGACGGATCGACTCGAAATAACTGCGCTGATTTTCGAGCGTCAGGCACGCGGAATGGTTATCGAGCGCGGCGAAATCAAGACTGTTTCTCCGTACGTGCTGCAGGTTGCGACGATTATCGACCAGGTTGCAGCAGGAATCGGCAACTGGGAGCGTCCGACGAAAGCCCGGAACGCGGCGGTGGCAATCGCGGGTGAGCTGGCCCCAGAAGAAGTCGGCCACAACGACGACTGGCGATCGGCAACCCTGACTTCCCTGCTGCGGGCGATCGTGGTGGACACGCTGCAACTGACCGGACTATCCAACGCGCAGGCGCGCAGCACCCTCGCCGGTAACAATCCGGACGAGCCGGAGGGTCTGCCTGAGGTTGAAGATTGGGACCGCCGATCCGAGATCTGGGGAACTGATGAATTGCCCGCGATCGGCTCAGAGGATCGTCGCTATTTCAAGAAGCTGACCGCCGACGAGCTTCAAAAAGGCGAGGACGACTAGGGCTTCGGCGTCGGAGTTTCCTGCGGGGCTGCGACGCAAATCTTGCCGCCTGGAGCCTCGATCGAGCGAGGCGACTCGGCATTAAACCCTGGGTAATTGTCGTCCAACAGCACGGTCACGGTGCCATCTTTGCGTCCATCGCCGCGGGCCTCGGCGTCAATCAGAAACCCCTGCACTAGTTTGACCTCGGGAGAGTCTGCGCTTCCGCCGACCACCACGGTGCCGGATTCCTCCTCTGAGGAGTTACGGGCAGGGAATGTGTTGAAGCCGGCTTGCTTGAACTGGTCGGTGACCTCGCCGGCCAACCCATTGGATTTGCCGGTGTTCATCACCCGAACCCACACCTGCGAGCTGTCGAGCGTGCTGGAACTTTGTTCCACGCACGGTGGGGCTTCCTGGCCGAACGGCCGGGTCAACTGTTTATAGCCCCAGCGCACGCCAAAAAAAAGCAATGTAGCAACCACCAAAAAGATGATTGGCGAGGCGATTTTGCGCCATCTGGTCACTTTGCTCTCCTGTGCTCGGACTCAATTCTTAGAGGATAATGCAGGAGGTCGAATACAACCAGTAAAGAATTCTAAATTTAATCTAAGTTAAGCACCCGGGCGTGGACGGTGGGACGCTGCTGAAGCGCGGCGCGCAGCGCGCGGTGCAACCCGTCCTCCAGGTAGAGCTCGCCGCGCCACTCCACAACGTGCGCGAAAAGGTCGCCGTAGAACGTCGATTCTTCCTCTAGCAGAGTGTCCAGTTGGAGGGTGCTTTTCGTGGTGACGAGCTGATCGAGCCGCACCTGTTCGGGCGCGATCTTTGCCCAATCGCGGTTTCGGTAACCGTGATCGGGATATGGGCGCCCGTCGCCGACTCGTTTAAAGATCACAAGTGAATGATAGTCAATAATGCCGACAGATATTGACGTTTAGCGGCAGGGACTATTTTTCCACGTTTAATCGACACATATATTGGGTTTCGCACCCGAAAAGAAAGGCTAACGATGGCCAGCACTGCCAAGCGCGCGCAACTTCCAGTTATCCGCGCGGTTGATCTAACGAAGATATATTCCACCGGTAGCTCCGACGTCGTGGCGCTCGATCACGTCGATGTGAGTTTCGACAGAGGCACGTTCAACTCGATCATGGGCCCCTCTGGTTCCGGCAAGTCGACGCTCATGCACTGCATGGCGGGGCTCGACGCGGTAACCTCCGGCCAGGTTCTGCTGGGCGAGGAGGACCTGACCAAGCTGCCCGACAAGAAGCTGACGCTGCTTCGCCGCGATAAGTTCGGCTTCATCTTCCAGTCCTTCAACCTGTTGCCCACCCTGAACGCGGAGAAGAACATCGTCTTGCCGCTGGAGTTGGCTGGCAAGAAGATAGACCGCGCCTGGCTTGGCCAGCTGGCCGAGTCGCTGGGCATCGCGAACAGGCTTTCGCACCGCCCCAGCGAGCTTTCCGGCGGTCAGCAACAGCGCGTCGCAATCGCCCGCGCGCTCATCACCCGTCCTGAGGTGATCTTCGCCGACGAGCCTACCGGAGCCCTCGATTCCAAGGCCTCGCGCAGTTTGCTCGACTACATGCGCAAGTGTGTCGACGAGCTAGGCCAGACCATCATCATGGTCACGCACGATCCGTCCGCCGCGGCATATGGCGACCGCACGCTGATTCTGCGCGACGGCAAGATCACCAAGGATCTCGTCACGCCCTCGATTCAGACGCTAAGCGACGAGCTGACCGGGCTGGAGGGCTGATGCTTCGCCACAATTTTGCGGCAGCGGCGCGAGAGGTGCGCTTCCACCCGTCCAGGGTTATCGCGACGATTATCGCGATCGCCATCAGCGTCGGTTTCATGGCGGCGGTCAGCGTGTTCTTGCAGACCCAGCGTGAGGTCATGGGTAAGCAGCTCGCCCTGCCCAGCAGTTCCGCAGATTTGGTCGTCTCTTTAACGCCCAATGAGACCGCCACCGAGGAAGACGTTCTGAAAACCCTGCAGAACACCGAGGGCGTCGACGAGTTTTCAGCTGTCCATAATCAGTTCTTGCCGCTGAAGAGCCCAAGCCGCAAGGTGCAGATGTCTAGCGCATACAACCTGCCCAGCGAGAACTTCCGTTGGGCTTCCCTGCGCGAGGGCCAGTGGCCAAAGGACGACACCGAGATTGTAATTTCGCCTTCCTTGGCTGACGACCTTGACACAAAAGTGGGCGACGAGCTCACCGCCGGTGACATGAAGCTGAAGCTCACGGGAATAACGGACGACAAGCCCAGCATGTTCTTCAAGCCGGCCTACCTTGCCCCGGCGGACTATTCGTTCGGAAACACGCTGTTGGTAAGCGTCTCGGAAGGCTCCGATCCCGAATCTGTTGCCACGCAACTCAACGACCGCCTAAAGCCTTTTGCCAACGAATCCGGCAATGAAGACCCGCTGGCTCGGACCTCCGAGCAGTACCAGGAGGACGCCCTGACCGGGCTTTCCAGCGATTTCGACGCGATGCGCAACGTGCTGCTCGTGTTCGCGGGCATCGCCTTGTTGGTTGGCATGATCATAATCGCCAACACATTCACGATTCTGCTCGCGCAGCGTCGTCGCCAGATCGGCCTGCTGCGCGCAGTCGGCGCAACCAGCAACCAAGTTCGGGCGCGCTATCTGACCGAAGCACTCCTGTTGGGTTTCATCGGCTCCGCGCTGGGCATCGGCCTTGGTGTGCTCATCGCAATCATCGGCTCGCAGTTGACGGGCACGCTGGCGTGGGGCATTTCGGTTCCCTGGGGCGAGGTTTGCGTCGAACTGATCGTGGGCGTGGCCATAACGCTGATCGCAGCGATGGTCCCGGTGCTGCGCACGTCCAAGGTTCGTCCGCTGGAGGCACTGCGGCCAGTAGCCACGCACGAGGC
Source organism: Propionimicrobium sp. BV2F7 (assembly GCF_000510445.1). Taxonomy (NCBI): domain Bacteria; kingdom Bacillati; phylum Actinomycetota; class Actinomycetes; order Propionibacteriales; family Propionibacteriaceae; genus Propionimicrobium; species Propionimicrobium sp. BV2F7. Next base: position 322,436 of record NZ_AZIS01000004.1, read on the forward strand.
TGAGAAGCGCAAGAAGCGCGCCCGAGCTGTGGTTTGTGGGCTATTCGCGCTGGCAGCTATCGGTCTGATCGTGGGCTCGATGACCATCGAGTCTCAGGCCCTGCCCCTGGCTATCGCCGGCGCGATGCTGCTGACGATCGCCGTTCTCGCCGGTTCGCAGCTATACATTCCGGCGCTGATCAGGGTGCTGGGCGTGCCGCTTCGGGGCCGTCCGGCCGGCAACCTGGCTGTTGAGAACACGCTTCGCAATCCGGCGCGCGCTTCGACGACCGCCACGGCGCTCATGTTGGCCATCGGTCTGATCGTCACGCTTCAGGTTGGCACTGCCACCGCGGAGAAGACCATGTCCAAGGCGATCGACGAGAACAACCCCGTCGACCTGTCCGTCTCAACCGGTTACATGCACAACCCGCAGGACGGCTCGCTCACGGGCCCGAAGCCGCTCTCCGAGAGCGTGCAGAACGAACTGTCTACCCTGCCAAATGTCCGTTCGCAGACGACGCTGAACGGAGTGGCTGTAAACAGCGGGCAGTACCAACATTTCATCGCGCTCGGCTGGAATAGCAAAGCCGTTCAGACCGTGCATGAGGCGCCCGAGAAGATCGGCGACGACGTGGCATTGATGAACGATAGCCACGCCGAAAAAGAAATCACGCTGACTGGGCCGAGCGGTTCTGTGACGCTGAAAACCGAGGAATCGAAGTATCCGCAACGCTACGACCAAGTGATTATTAGCGAGTCGAATCTGGCCAAGCTCGGCGAAAGCCAGCCGATGTCGGTGTGGCTGAAGCTGGATAACCGCGACGACGTCGCCCAGACGTTAGACCCCATCGGAACCATCGTGCAGGCATCTCCCGACAAGCTAGATGTTTCCGGCAGCGCATTCCAGGCGATGATCTTGCGGAAGGTGCTAGACAACATCTTGCTCGTCGTCACGGCACTCCTTGCCGTCGCGGTGATCATCGCGTTGATCGGTGTCGGTAACACGTTGACGCTGTCGGTCATTGAGCGAAACCGCGAGACGGCCCTGCTGCGCGCGCTAGGCATGCAGCGCTCCTCGGTTCGACTGATGCTCCTGATCGAGGCGCTGCTGGTTGCGTTCGCCGCGGCCCTGGTGGCCGTGGTCTTCGGCATGTTCTTCGGCTGGCTGGGAATCAACTCTTTGCTAACCCAGATCCAGCACGAAACCAATCAAACGATGTCGAGCTCGTTCGCAATCGACCTGCCGCAGACGCTAGCCATGCTCGCCATCACCCTGTTGGCCGCTGGGTTGGCGTCGATCCTGCCGGGCAGACGCGCGGTGCAGGCCAGCCCGACGCAGGCGCTGGCCGAAGAATAGTAAATACACACAAAGAGGGAGGAACCGCCAAGCGGTTCCTCCCTCTTTTAGCTATAGCTTTTGGCTCGCGGAGATTAGCGGGTCTGCGGGGTGCGCAGGTCTGCGCCGACGAACCAGGCCTGCTGCTCGAGCTGAGCGGTCAGGTCCTCGATGATGCCTACGGAAACCGGGTCCTCTTCGTCAACGGTGTCGTGAACGCGGCGCATGGTGGCGACGGTTGCGTAGATGGCTTCGACGGTGAGCTTTGCGGCCTCCTCAACGGAGATCTCGCCCTGCGGGAACTCCTTGATGGTGGTCTCGGCCGCTACGACGGAAGGACGACCATCCGGGGTTGCCCAAACTGCGCGCATACGCTCGGCGACCTCGTCGGAGCCGTCACGGGCAATGTTGATGATGTCGTCGAGGCCCTCGTGCAGGGTCTTGAAGCCCGGGCCAACCAGGTTCCAGTGGGCCTGCTTGCCAACAAGGCTCAGCGCGATCAGGTCAACATTAACGGCCTGGAGAGCTGCGGCGAGCTCAGCGGAAGCCTGGAAGCCGTTGTGGGATACCTGCGGCTTGGTTAGGGTCTCTCCAGCGGGCTGCGGAATGTTAAGAACTGCGGTCATTTCTATCTCCTAAAAAGTAGGTTCCATTTGCCTTGTTACTAGCTGTAACGCTTTGTGTTTTTAATTATTCCAAAGAATCTGGTTTTTTTAGGTATTAACCCAAAAAACACTCTTGCGCAAAGACTTTTCTGCCAAACTCAACTCGCTAATCGGGTTACTGAGTCACCCAAAAGGCGTTTTCCCTAGTCAGAGCGTGGCAATTTATTCCACCGCAGAAGATTCGCGGTTAGCGAGTTGAGTTTGGCAGAAATTTTGGACGCAACCACTTGATGGAGGCCCCAGAAAATGAAAAATCTCGCGACGCGTTGGTCTGCGTCGCGAGATCATTGGCGGTGACGGAGGGATTTGAACCCTCGGAGGCTTGCACCTCACTCGCTTTCGAGGCGAGCTCTTTCGGCCGCTCAGACACGTCACCGTGGGACAGTTTACGAAAAGATGAGGTAACGGCCAAATCGAAGACGACTCGTTCAGCGCAACTGGCCGAAGAAATCACGCAGCACCCCGGCGCAGGCTTCGGCCATGACGCCCGAAACAACCTGTGGGTTGTGGTTCAGCCGAGGGTCTCGCACGACGTCCCACAGAGACGCCACCGCTCCAGCCTTGTCATCGAAGGCGCCAAAAACCAGCCGTCCGATCCGAGCCTGGACGAGGGCGCCCGCGCACATCGCGCACGGTTCCAGCGTGACGACCAACGTGCAGTCCGGCAGCCGCCATTCGCCCCGCTTCCTCGACGCCTCTTGCATGGCACGGATTTCCGCATGCCCAGTGATCTCGCAATCCGCTTCGCGGGTGTTGTGGGCGCGCGCAATCACGCGGTCGTTTTCATCCAGAATCACCGCGCCAACCGGCACATCGCCGTGCGCGACTGCGGCGTTGGCCTCAGAAAGCGCCAACGCCATTACGTCGTCCCAGCGGGTCAGTTCACAACCTTGTCGAATTGGGCGCCGAAGTGCATCTCGTCCACGATCTGAAGCACTAGCTGATCGGAATCCTCGTCGGCGTCGCCGGCGATCTGTTCCATCTCGAATTCGCTAACGCCCTGATCCTCCAGCATGCCAAGATCGCCGATAACCTCGTCATCGTCGTCCTCGGAGGGCACCTCGATGCCCAGGTAGTCCATGACGTCACGGGCGATCGGCCAGTCGCAGCTTGCCAGCGAATCGTTGAGCAGCACCTGAATCTTGTTTCCGCGCACGCGGCAGAGCACGAAGAACTCGCCGGCGATGGAAACCACGCCCAGGGCCCCGCCGTCGCCGGGCAGCCTGCTGAGTTGAGAAATCATCTCGTCCAGATCGTTGGCAGCCGGGAACGGCAGCTCGACGACCGTTGGTTCGCCGTCCTCGCGGTAGAGGGCGACGACGAAATCTACGTCCGCAACGGTCGCGTCCTCGTAATCCTCATAATCGTCGTAGTCGTCGTAATCATCTTCGTCGTCATCGTCGAAGTCGTCGTAGTCGTCGTGGATTACGCCGCCGTCAAGATCCTCGTCGTCATCAAGGCTTTCCTCAGCGGACAGGTCGAGATCGTCGGTATTACTCTCGTCTGCAGAGTTGGACAGGTCTTCTGCCCTCTCGTCATCGAAAACGTCAGCCATCATGACTCCTTATCGCCCTATGGCTTCTATGTTCTCAAATTATGTTCGCGAATTCTATCCGAGGTTATTAATACTCTCGAGTAAAGAATTAGGTCTTGGACCTCTACTTTGTGCAAGAGTTAGAGACGTGGAACTCAAAGTGCTCGACCATCCGTTGGTCTCTCATAAAATGACCGTACTTCGCGACAAGAACACGAACAGCACCGTTTTCCGTCAGCTCGTTGACGAGCTGGTGACGCTTCTTGCCTACGAAGCAACCCGCGAGGTTCGCATCGAACCCACCGAGGTTGAAACCCCTATAACCACCACCAAAGGTGTCAAGCTTTCCAGCCCGAAGCCCATGGTGGTGCCGATTTTGCGTGCCGGCCTCGGCATGCTTGGTGGCATGACGCGCATGGTGCCGTCCGCCGAGGTTGGTTTCGTCGGCATGATTCGCGACGAGGAAACCCTGGAGCCCACCACATACGCTGAACGTCTGCCGCACAATCTTGCCGGACGCCAGTGCTTTGTACTCGACCCGATGCTCGCCACCGGCGGCTCGCTGGGCGGCTGCGTGCAGTTCCTTGCCAACCGCCACGCGGACGACGTCACCTGTCTTTGCCTGCTCGCCGCCCCGCAGGGCATCGAGAAGTTCTCACACCTGGTTGACGACCTCAAGATCAAGACCACACTGGTCGTCGCCGCTGTTGACGAAGGCCTGAACGAGCACGGCTTCATCGTGCCCGGCCTTGGTGACGCCGGCGACCGCCTCTACGGCATAGTCGACTAAGAATTGGGCTAGCCGACGACGCAGTTTTATCGGCCACGCCGCCGGCTAGCCCGATTTTTTAAGCCCTCAAAAGCCCAATTAATCAGTAGTAGTAGGGGTAAGCGCTCCAATCCGGATCGCGTTTTTCGAGGAACGAGTCGCGGCCCTCGACGGCTTCGTCAGTTCCGTATGCCAGCCTGGTGGCCTCGCCGGCGAATAGTTGCTGGCCGACCAGGCCGTCGTCGAGCAGGTTAAAGCCGTACTTAAGCATCCTGATGGCCGTGGGTGACTTGTCGCAGATCTTCTTAGCCCAGTCCAGGGCTTCTTCTTCGAGATCTGCGTGCGGAACAACCTTGTTAACCATGCCCATGCGGCAGGCATCCTCGGCGGTGTAGGTGTCGCCGAGGAAGAAGATTTCGCGGGCAAACTTCTGGCCCACCTGACGGGCCAAATATGCGCTACCGAAGCCACCATCGAAGCTGGCAACGTCCGCGTCGGTCTGTTTGAACAAGCCGTGCTCCTTAGAGGCGAGCGTCATGTCAGCGACTACGTGCAACGAGTGCCCTCCGCCGGCAGCCCAGCCGTTGACCAGGGCGATGACGACTTTCGGCATGAATCTGATGATGCGCTGGGCCTCCAGAATATGCAGGCGCCCGGCCTTGGCGCGCTCCTGCGGAGTCAGCTGCTCCTTCTCGCCGTATTGATAGCCCGACTTTCCGCGCACCCGCTGGTCGCCACCGGAGCAAAACGCCCAACCGCCGTCCTTGGGACTGGGGCCATTGCCGGTGAGCAGCACAACGCCGATGTCTGCGCTGCAGCGGGCGTGTTCCAGCGCCGTGATCAGCTCGTCGACGGTGTGCGGACGAAACGCGTTGCGGACCTCGGGACGGTCGAACGCGATGCGCACGGCAGGCACGTCTTTAGCGCGGTGATATGTGATGTCGGTGAAATCGAAGCCAGGAACTTCCTCCCACCTCTCTGGGTGGAACGGATTATTCGGGCTGCTATTGGTCTGGGTCATGCAGACAACGCTAGCGTGCAGGTATGACAAATTTCGCGTCCGGGCAAGGCCAAGTCAATCGTTGCGCGGTGATCGGTCATCCGATCGCGCATTCGCTATCGCCACTTTTACACCGCACGGCATACGCTCAGCTGGGGCTGCGCGACTTCCGCTACGACGCGTTCGACGTCGACGAGCACGAGCTAGACGATTTTATCGCCGACCTGGAAGCACAGAATCATGACGGCGCCCGCTGGGTTGGGCTCAGCGTCACTGCTCCCAACAAACCCGGACTGCTTTCCCACGGCGTGGTGGATCTGCTAGCGCAGGCCCTAAATGCGGGCAATACATTGATTTTTGGCTCGCCAAACCGCGTCTACAACACCGACGTCACCGGGCTGGTTTCGGCGCTCGGGGCCCGAGGCGTCGAGCGAGTCGAGACCGCCCAACTGATCGGCAACGGCGCTACCGCGCGCAGCAGCCTCGCAGCTTTTCATAGGCTGGGCGTGGGATCAGTTCAGGTCAACGCCCGCAGCCGCGAACGCGCGGAAAGGAGCCTGGGCGAGCTCGCAGGCCTCTATGGAATCGAGCTGGCGTTCGTCGACTTCGATTCCCCCAGCCCCGAGCCCGTCGATCTGCTCGTCAACTCCGTGCCAGTGAACCTGGACGCGGAAGCCGCCGCGCTGCTCGTCGCGCCCGCGAAAAACGTCTTTGAACTGACCTACAACTTCTACCCCTCGAACCTAGAGCAGGCCGGCCAGGCAGCAGGCAAGAATACGCTCTCAGGCATGGACCTGCTCGTCTTCCAGGCGCTAGACCAGATCGAGTTGATGACGGGCCAACGCACAGACCCCAGGCCGCTGCTCGACGCCGGCTACAAAGCTCTGGAAAGCAAGGAATAGTGCCCGTCAGGTTCGACAGAGATTCACTTATACCCAAGAATCGCGTGATAAAACGTGGTCGCCCATGCCACCTCTGAAGCATTCACAAAAGAGAAAACTTTGGGGTTAATGGCCAAAATTCTTAAACCCCGATTGCAAAAAGAACCCGAAGATTTCTAAGACAAATATGGGGTTGGACGTCGCAGAACGAAGCGTCCAACCCCATATTTAGTTGATATCAAGCGGATATATCTTGGCTAGCGGTTTCTTTTCGCACGCCTTGAGATAGCGACACCGGCTAGCCCACAGGCAAGCACAGCCCCCAACAACCCGGCTCCAGCAGAACCGGTCTCCGGCAAGTTGCGCTTGCTCTTCTTGACGGTGGTCTTTTTCTGCTTAGCCGGTTTTGTCGTATTCGTTGGCTTTGTCTCCGCCGCCTCCTTAACCGTAATCTTTGCGATCGCGGTTACGCTTTCCCCGTTAGAGTCGGTGAGCGTGTACTTAACCTCGAAGGCCCCCGCCTTAGAGCTATCGAAATTTCCTTGCTCTATGACGACTTTATCGGCCAGGTTTGCTCCGTCCTGCTCATCAGCTGCCTTGGTTATCAGTGAGCGCAGATCCAGCTGTTCGCCGGCGGTAATCGTTGCGTCCTTCACCTCAAGCACGGGTGGGGTATTGAGGACATAAATCGCATATACCGCCAGATCTCCCTTAACCACCGTGTCAGCGTCGAAGACATCGCCAGAGCCGTCAGCCTTGGTGTTCCATTCCTTAAACGCGTACCCCGCTTTGGCCGGTGCGGCAGGAAGCTCCTTTGGCAGACAGGTCGTGCCATCGCTCAGGCAGTTTTGTGCTGCCGAATGCCCGTAATAAACCTGCATCGGCGCCAGCATCTCGGGCTCAGCGCCCCCCCTAGCGGCCTTGTAGAACTTAACCTCTGGAACACGCTGGTTCAAAGTGGTGACGAAAACGCTGGAAGACTTGAACTTTTTAAAAGTGTTGACCCCATCGTCTCCTTCCCACCACTTGAGGTACGAAAAGTTGCCTTTGTTTGCGCGGATGTTCTGAAGCGAAGACTTCTGATCTTTGTACATGAAGTAGAAGTTCACCGGCATGTAGCCCTCATCGGTAAGCTTCGCCACTTCCTCCTGAGCCGGCTGAGGCACCGTTCCGTCTTTAGCAACTGCCTTTATAATGTAGTCAGTGCCTTCGGTGTACTTGGTATTTATCCCGGTGACCTTGTCGTTTTCAACCACGAAAAGATCCTTGGCCACGTCCGCGTTCTTCGCGTAGGCGACGCTGGCTATATCAAGGTGAAAACGCGTTTCAGCTATAGAGTTTACGTTTTCCTTCGGGTTAGTAGCCGAATAGTTGTCAGAGCCTACGGTCATCACGTCGGTTGGAGTTTGGTCAGGTGTATAGTTTGAAGCTAAAGCGGTAAACTAGGAATGGTAACCCTCTGGAACAGTCGAATTGTCCACCTTTACGGTGTAAGTCTTGCCCTGCGGGTATGGGCCTAAATACTTTGCCCCGCTCCATCGAACACGATCCCCGACGGTTCCCTTGGTCGTCTCAACCAGGTTCCCGTCGCCGTCGTGAACCTGGAAAGCAATATTCTTCCAGGTCTCAAGAACCTTAGCCGGCGGCGCTCCGCCATAAACGTTAAGCGTACGGTCTGCCCCGATAGATTCCTGCGGCGAATCGAAGAAGGCTTTCGTCTGCTCGTTTATGAAAATCTCCGGTAAAATTTCGATTCTTACCTGCCCATGTGCGCTAGCGCTTTGGGGAGCCATCACGGCAGTGGCCATCGTCCCCAAAAACACCAACGGGGCGATCAAGAGGCTGATCACCCTTTTCGTACTTTCCCTCACAATTCCCTCCAAGTAGGCGGATATTCTTAGGAAAATTTTAACATTTCTTGGGTATTAAACCCGAAATTCACTGGGCTTGATATTAAAGCCACCGCTAGCCGCCTTGAGGGCGAGGTCAACGCCGCGATCCAACGCCTACTTAACGCGCATCGAGGCCTATCCGAGCCCCATATGAAAACAGCGGTCGAATGGCTGTTAAACCACAAATCTATCGACCCGGCAGACCCTATCGCCTGGCTGGCTAATCACCGCCATAACACCAGCCAACCCAAGCCGCTGCCAGCCGCCAACAACCACGACCCGGCCTACCAAGACGGCTCGCTACACATCCGCAAAGGTTGGGCCAAACGATAAAACAAGCCACGACACGCAGACCCCATACGCACATCTTGGGTATTAACCCCAATTTGAGCAATAAAAAAGGCCCCCGACTAACCGGAGCCTTTAGCAACTGGCGCGCCCGGAGGGATTCGAACCCCCAACCTCCTGATCCGTAGTCAGGTGCTCTATCCGTTGAGCCACGGGCGCATCTCTCAATGCGAGAAATTACTTTAATACCGTTTAGCCGAAAAACCCAAATCGGGATTCCGTCAACGGCCGCGGAGGTGGCGGGATTCGAACCCGCGATGGGGTTTATGCCCCAAACCCGCTTAGCAGGCGGGCGCCATAGGCCGACTAGGCGACACCTCCAAGCTTCGATTCAGAACCTATAAGGCTCAAAGCCGAAACCCTACGTCAGCGACGTCCAACCTAGAATAATGGCAACTTAGAGCAAGAGCAAAACCAGGCAGAAATATCTGGCGCCTAACCTTTGCCAAAGATCTGAGGCTACCTGCCGCTTAACTCGCATTCTCGCTGCAACCGAGCAAGTTCCGCCGGCGTCAATTCGCCATTCTGAAGACCTGGGGCGGTTTCAGCCTCGGTTTCGGTAGGGGCAGGCTCGACGGGCGCTTCAGCTGCGGGCTCAGTGCCCTCAGTGCTCTCTGCGGCCGGAGAATCGCTAGGCTGAATCGGCTGGACTGAAAGGTCCGGAATCTCGTAAACACTGCCGTTGCCGTCTCGCACCTCTGTGCCTGGGGGAAGCGGAGAATCATTCTTGAACGATTCCCAAATATCGTCGGCCCCATTGCCATCCAGCACGACACGGTTGATGTCTTCTGGAGCAGGTGCAACTGGCAGCGTAACGAAGCGAAGGTTCTCTGGGTTAATGGACTGAAGCGACCATCCCAGTCCAACGAGCTGAGCAACAGAAGACAGCCCCTCCGAGATGGTCAGGGATGACAACCCGTTACCAACGAACCTGTAGAGCTCGCTGACAGAGGTGAGAATGTTTTTATTCAACGCAGTGTGCAACATCACACTCATCACGGCCTGCTGGCGTTCAATACGACGAAGGTCCGAGCCGTCCGACCCCTCAACGCCGTGACGAACTCGGGCATATGCTAGGGCCTTCTCACCATCGAAATGCTGGCAGCCGGGGTCAAGGAAAAGTTTGGAATACTCGTAGTCGTGCACCGCGTACGGAACGTACATGTTGATGCCGCCCAACGCGTCAATCATCGCGGCAAACCCATTGAAATCGACGACCACGGATTCGTCGATGCGGATTCCCGACATCTCTTCTACTGTCTTCCAGGTGCAATAAACTGCCGAAGACAGATCGCCGCCTTCACCGCCAATAGAAAAGGCCCAGTTAAACTGAGCGCGCTGAGGCTGAGAGACACTTCCATCCTTACGCTCACAAGAGGGAATGTCCACGATCAGATCGCGGGGAATGGAAACCACATTGACGCTCTTACGGTCCGCTGAAATGTGGGCAACCATGGTCGTGTCTGAACGAGCCGAGGTGTCGCCTTCAACCGATCCCTCAATGTTCTGCTGCCCAGCGCGGGTATCCGAACCAATGATGAGCACATTGATGGGTAGCCCGTCATACGAATCTGGGGGTGTTCGCCCCGCCATCGCCGGGGCTTCGAAGTTGTTTACCCGTCCAGAAAGGTCGCTGTAAATCAGCGCAGCAGCGGTAACCGCGAACGAGAGCACGAAAGCAACGACGCACAGCAAAATCCTGAGCAGCCACCTGCGTATCGGGTGCCGGTCAGCGCTCTGCCTGCTTGCTGTATCGTCTACTAGCCCTCTTTTTGGTAACCCCACGGGTGAAACTTTATATAGTAATTCAACAATATGTAAATGTAACGTCAACCATTCACTCGGCTCGAAATGGGTGCGCAATGGCGTGGCTGTTGTAATAAGTATTGCCGCCAACGGCTACTGTTAGCGCATGAGCAAACGAGGATATCTACCCGAAGAATCCAGCAAGACGGAAAAAGTCCAGCTGGTTCGCACGCAGCGACGTCCTCACAAACGCTGGCACACGGTGCTGGCAGTTCTCATCTCCGCGCTGCTGGGCGCGCTACTTGCCTGGGGTTGGGTTAGCTACACGAAAGGCCCTGACACAACACCTTCCAGCGCGCCAACCCCGACGCCGTCCGAAACTGTTGCTACGCCGAGCGCTAACCCGTCAACAATCGCTAAGCCAAGCCAATCCGCCACGTCGACGCCTGAAGAAGCAGCCGATAGCTCTCTCGATAAATCGAACATTCGAGTTTGGGTTTTGAACGCTTCTAGCCGTCACGGATGGGCAAAAGAGACCGCAGAGAAGCTCCAGCGGGCAGGTTTCGTCAATCCGATCGCCAACAATTCAACCGCGGAAGGGCTGGAAACCTCGACGGTGATTTACCGCACTAAAGAATTCGAGGAAGCAGCCAAAGAGGCCGCCCGAGCTGCTGGAATCGACGCTGTTGTGAACGCCGAAGATGGCAACTACCTAATCGGGGACACCGACATTGCTGTTTACCTGATCGGATAGGCATTCCGCACAAAACGCCAGGCCAAGCCGCTAATTTAGCCTGCCGCGGAGGTCTTCGACTAGCTCCGTCATGAGGGTCTTCCATTCGCCGCGAGGAGCGGAGATGTAGGTGCGCTTGATGGCGCCGCAACGAATCACGATTCGGCTGAAATCTGGGGTGGACGAGACGCTCGTCACCTCGTCCCAACCGCCTTTACGAATATCGCCGCTGTTATTGACAACGAACCCGCGTTCGTCGAGCGTCACCTCGAGGCGGATCTTGCGGGCGATGAGAATCAGGAGAAACAACAGGAGAACGGCGAGGGCAATTCCGACGATGCCGAGCACCGTCCACACTGCGGAGTTGCCAAGGACCAGAGCCAACACGCCACCCACGGTGAGCAGGCCAGCAAGAGCGTACGTCCAGATCGGTAGCCGCTGGGCGAACACGTATTTCGTGGATTTTTCGGGCATTAATGCTCCTAGTCCGCCTAAGGATGAATCGCGGCGAGGGTGGGATTCGAACCCACGGAGCTTTCGCTCGGCCGCTTTCAAGGCGGCTGCACTAGTCCACTATGCGACCTCGCCAGCACAACAGATTGTTGCGAGTAAATCTTATGTTAGCGCACGCAAAGTTTCCAAGGGATGGCACGCTAGATGTATGCATGCAATTACACAGACCCAAGAGGGTGGACCTGAAACTCTGCAGTGGACGGAGGTGGCCACCCCCAAACCAGGCCCTGGTGAAGTGCTAGTTAAGACGGTGGCTGCAGGCATCAACCGTGCCGATTCACTGCAGCGCCGCGGTTACTATCCTCCGCCGAAGGGCGTCACGAACGTGCTGGGTTTGGAGGCTTCCGGCGTCGTCGAGTCCGTCGGTGAGGGCGTAGACAATTTTGCGCCGGGTAACCCGGTTGTCGCGCTGCTTTCGGGCGGCGCCTACGCGGAATATTTCGTTGCGCCGGCCGGCCAGCTGATTCCACCGCCGGACAACGTCGAGCTTGTCGAGTCTGCGGCCCTGATCGAGGTTGCCGCCACTGTGCTGAGCAACTTGGAGCGCGTCCACCTGCGCAAAGGCGAGACGTTCTTGGTGCACGGCGGCGCAGGCGGCATCGGCGCGTTCGCAATCCAGTACGCAAAGTACATGGGCGTGCGCGTCATCACGACGGCGTCCGAAGCGAAGCTGGACTACTGCCGCGAGTTGGGCGCAGACGTCGTCATCGACTACAACACGGACTGGCCCGAGCGCGTCAAGAACGCGACCGACGGCAAGGGCGTGGACGTGATCCTGGACATCATTGGCGCTAAATATCTGCAGCCGAATGTCGATTGCCTGGCTCAGGATGGGCGCATGGTGATCATCGGCATGCAGAAGGGCGTCAAGGGTGAGCTAAACATCGGCAAGCTGCTCAACAAGCGCGGCACCATCACGGCGACGAGCTTGCGGTTCCGTCCGACTGAGCAGAAGTCAGAAATCGCCCAGGCTGTTCGCGAAAAGATTTGGCCGCTTTACGAGGATGAGACTCTCTCGTTGCCTGATATTACCGTTTTCCCGATGGAGAATGCGGCTGAGGCTCACGAGATGCTCGACTCTGGCCAGTTGATGGGCAAGATCGTTTTGGCAGTCGACCAGCCTCGATAATTATTTCTATTAGTTGCCGGCCGGCGTCCGTTTGGGCGTCGGCCGGTTTTCATCTAGTCACACCGCGACAAGACGTGGCTGCTGGATTAGTAAGTTTGCAATCTAAACGCGTTTCCCCTTGCTGGAGAGACGAATTTCATCCTGCTGCCGAATTTTATGCCTTAGCGACCACATTTTGTCACGCACTTGCGAGATTAAATTCCACATCTATATAAGCGGCGAATCAGCACTCCCCCGTTCGAGGCGAGTTGGTCACTATCGCAACTATCGAAAGTTTATTCGGTCAATGTGGAAATTATTACTTTAGCGCGTTAAGCTAGCGGGCGTGTCTAAAGTATTAACTTCTTTGCCCGCAGGCGAGCGCGTTGGCATCGCCTTCTCAGGTGGCCTCGATACGTCGGTAGCAGTGGCTTGGATGCGTGAAAAGGGCGCAATTCCCTGCACTTACACTGCAGACATCGGCCAGTACGACGAGCCAGATATCGAGTCGGTTCCCGGCCGTGCCCTGCAGTACGGCGCCGAGCTTTCGCGCCTGGTCGACTGCAAGGAATCGCTGGTCGATCAGGGCCTGATGGCTCTGCAGTGTGGCGCGTTCAACGTCACCAGCGCCGGCCGCCCGTACTTCAACACCACTCCAATCGGCCGCGCAGTCACCGGAACGCTGCTGGTTCGCGCCATGGCCGAAGACGACGTAAACATTTGGGGCGACGGCTCCACCTACAAAGGCAACGACATCGAGCGTTTCTACCGCTACGGCCTACTCGCTAACCCGCAGCTGCGCATCTACAAGCCTTGGCTGGACGAGGACTTCGTCTCCGAGCTTGGCGGCCGCGACGAGATGAGCGTTTGGCTGACCAAGCGCGATCTGCCCTACCGCGACTCGAAGGAGAAGGCCTACTCCACCGACGCAAACATTTGGGGCGCGACCCACGAGGCCAAGACCCTCGAGCTGCTGGATGCATCCCTGGAGGACGTCGAACCGATCATGGGCGTCAAATTCTGGGATCCGGACGTCCAGATCGACACCGAGGACGTCACCATCGAGTTTGTCGAGGGCTTCCCTGTTGCCATCAACGGCGAGCACTTCGATTCGCGCGTTGACCTGGTGCTTAAGGCAAACGAGATCGGCGGCCGCCATGGCCTGGGCATGAGCGACCAGATCGAGAACCGCATCATCGAGGCGAAGAGCCGCGGCATCTACGAGGCACCGGGCATGGCGCTGCTGTGGATCGCCTACGAGCGCCTGATTAATGCGATTCACAACGAGGACACGCTGGCCAACTACCACGCTGAGGGCCAGAAGCTCGGGCGCAAGCTTTACGAGGGCCGCTGGATGGATCCGCAGTCGCTGATGACGCGCGATTCCATCGCCCGCTGGGTTGCTGCAGTCGTCACCGGCGAGGTGGTCATCAGGCTGCGGCGCGGCTGGGACTACTCCATCATGGACACCCGCGGCCCGGGTTTCAGCTATCACCCGGATCGTCTGTCGATGGAACGCGTTGAGGACGCCGCCTTCGGCCCGACGGACCGCATCGGCCAGCTCACCATGCGCAACCTGGACATCGCGGATTCGCGCAGCAAGCTGGAAACCTACGCTTCGCAGGGTCAGATCACCGCTGGCGCGACTCAGGATCTGCTCGGCGAGCTGCAGCCTGGACGCGCAGGCGAGATCGCGAACCGCGGCATCGATTCCACCGAGGGCGAGGTTCTCGACCGCGCCGCGATGGACTCTGGCCACGACTAACGGCACATAAACTAAGAAAATCCCGCAGACGCCTAATGCCTGCGGGATTTTCTTTGCAATTTTTAATACGGATGTCCATTTTCACATATTGCTGATAGGTTCTATGTAGTTAGCCACAGGGGAATTCTGGTTTGTATCCAGAACTGTCGCGCAACGGTGAAGTCGCTTAGCGAACAAGTCCGAAAACCTGGGCTGTCGAATATTTTTGTACGCCGCGCAAGACGGCTTGAACAGAAAGAAGATTCGTGAGCGATACAGCCACCGCAAAGACACTCGAGCTTTACGGCAAGACGAGGCGCCGCCAACGGCTGATTCTCTTCGCTTTGCTGGCTGCAGTCCTCGTTTTGCCATTGGTTACGATCGCTATTGGCCCGGCCGCCGTGTCCGTCGGCGACGTCATCGGCGTCATCAAAAGTCACATCCCAAGTCTGGACGTCGACATCACGTGGAGCCAGAACGTGGATGCAATCGTCTGGAAGACCCGTCTACCTAGAATCATCTCGGGCTTGGCTATTGGTGCGATCCTGGGCATTGCAGGTGCCGTGATGCAGGCTGTGGTGCGCAACCCCCTGGCCGAACCGTACGTGTTAGGCGTCAGCTCGGGTGCCTCGACGGGCGCTGCTGCAATGATAATTCTGTTCGGGTCTATCGCTTCTTGGTCGGTTGGCTTGGCCGCATTCGCGGGCGCGCTGGCGGCAACGCTGTTTCTGCTTCTGGTGACGGGAAATTCCGGATCGTCTCTGCGATTGATTCTCGCCGGCCTAGCGGCCAACTTCGGCTTCCAGGCTCTAACCAACTTCATCATCTTCTCTTCGGGCACGCCGGAGGCAACTCAAGCCGTCATGTTCTGGATGCTTGGCTCGCTTGCCCGCGCTAACTGGTCGCAGGCGGTTCCACTGATTGTTACGGCCCTCATTTTCTCAGTTGTCGTGGCGCTTTTCGGCCCAGTTCTCGACGCCCTGTCCAGCGGAGATCGCACGGCCCAATCGGTTGGCATCGAGCCAACCAAGGCGAGGCTGGCGATCCTGATTCCCGTCTCTGCCGTAATCGGCATCGCTGTGGCATCATCGGGCGCGATAGGTTTCGTCGGCCTAATTATTCCGCACGTGATGCGCTCGATCGTCGGCTCTTCGCACAGAGTTTTGACGCTTGGCTGCGCCCTTGCGGGAGCATTCTTCTTGGTTATCGCCGACACGTTCGCGCGCATAGCTTTCGCCCCGATTGAAATGCCGATCGGGGTAATCACCGGCATGGTTGGCGTGCCATTCATCGTCTTGCTGGTTAGGCGAATGAAGTAACCAGCGACAACAAAAAGAAAAGGAGTAAACGAATGAAGAAGTTCGTTTGTGCACTGGCCGCATTGGCCTTAGCCGTCCCGCTAGCTTCTTGCGGACAGTCAGCCGCAGACAAGAAAGCTGCAGAAAGTTCGTCGGCACCCGAAAAAATCCAGGTCAAAAGCTGCGACGAAACCCTGACCTTAGACAAGGCTCCCGAGCGCGTGTTAATGATCTCAGACGTCAACTCATCGATCCTCGATGAGCTAGGCGTGCTAGATAAAGTAGTTTTCCGCGCTGGTGATGACCGCATTAAAAACGTTCGCCCAGAGCTTAAGAAAAAGCTGGATAAGATCGAATCAGCTGAGTCCGGGAAACTCGGTACCGGTGGTTCTACGGTAGCAACTGAAACCGTCCTGGACATGAACGTCGATCTGGTTATTGGCTACGACAAAGCTGTCGACAGAAAGGCCTTGGCAGAAGCAGGTGTCCCGCTCTATTCACCAGATTCCTACTGCCCCAATTACAAGCTAGATCACGCAGATTTTGGCCTTGTAGATAACGAAATCGAAAAGATGGGAAAGATATTCCAAGTAGAGAAAAAGGCTGAGGAAGTTAAGAAAAATTCTGAAGCCCAGATCCAAAAAATCAAACCTTCCTCGGAAGTTAAAGGGGCTAAGGCCGTCGCTGTCTTCGTTACGCCAGGGTCAGATAAGTTATCGGCTTTCAATTCATCTTCGATGGTGCAGCCGATCTTCGAAGCTAATGGCATCGAAAACGCTTACGCCGATGGCCCGAAGAGGGTATTCCCAATTTCAATGGAGGATCTACTTGCCAAAAATCCTGATTACATTGTCGTCTTGTCACTGAATCCCGACGAAAATGAAGCGTTAAACACGTTCGCCAGTTTCCCGGGTTCAGAAGACCTGAAAGCAAGTCAAGAAGGTCAGGTAGTGTTCCTGCCATTCGCTCTGACCGATCCGCCATCCACCCTTTCGGTTGACGGCGCCGTCGAACTGGCCAACAGGCTGCAAAAATAAATGCTTAAAGCAACTGATATCCGTGTCTGTCGGGGCGATCGGGTGGTCGTCGATGGCGTCAACCTGAGCGCCTCGGCAGGCAAGGTGCTCGGCATTGTCGGGCCAAACGGCTCGGGCAAGTCCAGCATGTTGTTTTCGCTGTTTCGCGCGCTGGAACTTGCCGGTGGTCGCGTCGAGGTGGACGGCGACGACATCGCGAAAATGAAGCGTCGCCAGATCGCCGAAAAAATTTCGGTGGTGGCCCAAGAGCGCGAGGATACGCTCGCGCTTTCGGTTTACGACTACGTAATGCTTGGCCGACTGGCTGGCTCGTCGCTGCCGAGCTACGGCAATAACGCCGATCAAGAAATCGTGGCCAGGGCGCTTTCTAGGGTTTCGATCACCGAGTTGAGTCAGCGAATGGTGACGCAACTTTCTGGAGGCGAGCGCCAACGCGTCGCCATTGCGCGAGCAATCGCTCAGAAATCCGACTATCTTCTCTTAGACGAGCCAACCAACCACCTGGATTTGCACTACCAGTTCGAGCTACTCGACCTAGTGAAATCGCTGGACTGCACGACGATCATCGTGTTGCACGACCTAAATCTGGCCGCGCAGTGCTGTGACGAGATTTTGATGCTGTGCGATGGGAAGATCGTGGCAAGCGGACCCCCATGTGAAGTCTTGACTAAAGAAATAATTACCCCCGTCTACAGCATCGATGTCGACGTCATAACGCACTATGGCCTACCGCACCTCATTTTTTCTCGAAGAGAAGGGCAAAATTAAGTGGGTCCCGAAGAACTACTAGCAGCCTGGCACGACCAGCAGAAAGCATTCATCGAATTCCGTGACCTGCGCACCCGCACCATGATCGATGTGCTGCGCAACGTTCGTGCTGAAAAGGGCGCACCTATCAAGGTGCTGGACTTGGCTTGCGGGCCAGGCAGCCTGGGCACTGCTGTCATGCAGGCGATTCCCGATTCGAGTGTCGTCGCGGTAGACCGAGACCCAGTGCTGCTGCGGTTGGGCCGCGAAACCAATAAGTTCGACAAGATGCAGTTCATCGACGAAGATATTGCTTCCCCGAATCTGCCTGACTCGGTGGGCACGGATTTTGACGGTGTGATCAGCGCAACGGCACTGCACTGGCTGAATCCCGATCAGCTAGCAGCCCTCTATCTGCGCCTTGGGAAAATGATGAACCCGGGTGCAGTATTCATGAACTGCGACCATCTGTTTTACGATGCCGTCACTCAGCCTTATCTGCGCAAAACTGCAGAAGACATCCGCAATAGTTTCCAAAACGAATTCCTTGCAGAAGGCGCACTAACCTGGGATGCCTGGTGGAAGACTGCCCTAGAAATGCCTGACTGGCAAGAAGAGGCAAAGCTGTGGCACGAGCGCTGGGCCGACGATAGGCCGTCAATCAAGGTTAATGTGGATTTCCATCTAAGCGCGCTGCAAGCCGCTGGCTTTGTGGAGACCGCACAGATCTACCAGTGGTTTGACGACCGCATCATCTTTGGCCGCATCAGCGCCTAATTTTTGCTGCCCGCTGCAGTTTTCACGCCTCGCCAATCGTGGCTAGACAAGGCCGCCCCCGAGCTGTTTTTTTGCAAGTTCGGGGGCGGTTTTTGTGCCCGCGCAAAATTGTAAAAAAGTTCCAAGACCACGGTCGTATTTGGCTCCTAATCGGCCATTTTTGTCGGAGTTTGCCGATACCGTAGGTCATACGATCAATAACGGGCAGTGTTGCCCGAGTTAGGGGTTGAAAAATGAAGAAATTTATCAACGATCCGGACGCTGTGGTCGCTGAATCTCTGAAGGGGATGGCCCTGGCTCATCCCGAGCTGAAGATAGACCTGGAACACCACATCGTTTACCGAGCTGAGAAGAAGCAGGGCAAGGTTGCCATCGTCTCAGGTGGCGGTTCCGGCCACGAGCCGCTGCACGGCGGGTTCGTCGGCAAGGGCATGTTGGACGCTGCGGTCTGCGGCGAAGTTTTCACCTCCCCCACTCCCGACCAGGTTGCCGAGGCAATCAAGAACGTCGATTCCGGCGAGGGCGTGCTGCTGCTCATCAAGAACTACACCGGCGACGTCATGAACTTCGAGATGGCCGGCGAACTGGCCGCGATGGAGGACATCAATGTGGAGTCCGTCGTCATCAACGATGACGTGGCGGTTGAGGATTCGTCGTTCACGGCAGGACGCCGAGGCGTCGGCCTAACGGTGCTGGTGGAGAAGATCGTGGGCGCCGCCGCTGAGGAGGGCAAGTCACTGGAGGAGCTTAAGAAGCTGGCCGAGGACGTCGTCGCCAACGGCCGTTCGTTCGGTGTCGCGCTGACCAGCTGCACCGTGCCGAGCGTCGGACACCCGATGTTCGATCTGCCAGAGGACGAGATCGAAATGGGCGTGGGTATTCACGGCGAGCCCGGCCGAGAGCGCGTCAAGATGGCGTCGGCCAAGGAGATCTCTAAGACCGTCGTCGACGCGATCTGCGACGATCTCGATTTCACTTCTGGCCCGGTCATAGCGATGGTTAACGGCATGGGCGCCACCCCGCTGATGGAGCTTTACTTGCTCTACGGCGAAATGGAGCAGGCGCTCGAGGCCCGCAGCGTGAAGATCGAGCGCAGCCTGGTTGGCGACTACATCACGTCACTGGACATGGCCGGCTGCTCGCTGACTTTGCTAAGGGCCGACGAGGACATGCTGGCCTACTGGGACGCACCGGTGAGAACCCCGGGGCTGGTTCGTTAAGGAGAATCTGATGGCATTTAGCGTTGAAAATCTAGTATCTGCTTTCAAGGCCTTCACCGAGGAGATCGGAAAGAATCGCGAACACTTGACCGATCTGGACGCAAAAATCGGTGACGGCGATCACGGCTCCAACATGGCGAGGGGCACTAAGGCAGCGCTCGAGAAACTGGAGGCCGCCGAGCCGAAGACCTACGCGGAATTCGGCAAAACGGTTGGGATGGGTCTGGTCTCTAGCGTGGGTGGCGCTTCCGGGCCGCTTTACGGAACGTTTTTCCTGCGTTTCGGTGCGGCCGGGGGCAACGCCGAAGAACTCGACCTGGCAGGTTTCGCTAAGGCATTCCGTGCCGGCGTCGAGGGCGTGGTGGCCAGAGGTAAGGCGCAGGCGGGCGACAAGACCATGCTCGACGCCTTGTTCCCCGCGGCCGAAGCGCTAGATGCCGGAAGCGACCTAGATTCTGCGCTGAAGAAGGCAAAGGAGGCCGCGCAAGCCGGCCGCGACGCCACCGAGCCGATGGTTGCGCACAAGGGTCGCGCGTCGTACCTGGGCGAGCGTTCCGCAGGAACTATCGACCCGGGCTCGGCGTCCGCCACGATGCTCGTCTCGGCCCTAGCTTCCGCATAAGCGAGGAACCATGATCGGAATTGTCGCCGTTTCGCATTCGCCGAAGCTGGCCGAGGCAGCCAAGGAACTGGCTTTGCAGATGACGGGCCAGAACCCGCCGAATATTCAGTTGGCAGCCGGCACTGCCTCCGGCGAGTTCGGCACGGACGCCATGGCCGTCGCCGAATCCATCGGGGCCGCCGATTCCGGCGAGGGCGTGGTGATAATTTCCGATATAGGTTCGGCGGTGCTCTCCGCCGAAATGGCGTGCGAGTTCGTTTTCGACGTCGAGGTTCGGGTGGTGGCTGCACCGTTCGTTGAGGGCCTGCTCGCCGCAGCGGTGGCTGCTTCGGGTGGCAAGAGTCTGGACGAGGTTGTTTCCGCCGCCCGCTCCGCGCTCAACGGCAAGATCGAGCAGTTGGCCGATGAACCTGCGGAGCAAAAACCGGCGGAGAAGGCAGAGGAGGCCGACGCACGCACTAGCGTGAAGCTAATAAATCTGATGGGTCTGCACGCGCGGCCCGCCGCCGCGCTGGCTAGGCTCGTCAACGATCTGGGTTCCTACATCAAAATCTCCACCGCCACGGGACGCAGCGCCGACACGGATAGCCCGCTATCCATTGCCGGGCTCGGCACAGTGGGCGGCGACGAGATCTCCATCGAGGGTTTCGGAGAGGACGCGGCCGCCGACGTCGAGCGGGTGCGCGAACTTTTAGCATCCGGTTTCGGAGAGGTCGCCGAGCCTGCGTCCGAAAGTGAAACCAACGCTCCCCAGACTGCCGGCATCAGCGCAGGAAGGGTTGTCGGCCCAGTCGCGACGATGGCAGTCACGAACAAGCCGCCCGCCCAAGGGGAAAAAGTTCCCGAAGCCCAACGCCAGGGCGAGCTGCAGAGGGCGTTGGACTCGCTCGAACAGACCGCCGAGCAGCTGAATCAGCAGGCGAAAACCGCCGACCCCACCGCTAAGGACATCCTGCAGGCAACCGCCCAGTTGGTCTGTGACGGTGCCGTCCGATCTCGCGTGTCCCAACTGATCAACGATTCCGGCGCGACCGCCGAGCAAGCGGTCTGGGACGCGTTCAGTGAGGTCGTCATTCGCTTCGATTCTGCTGGCGGCAAGCTCGCAGAGCGGGCCTGTGACGTCCGCGATATCCGGGCGCGCGTAGTCGCCCGTTTGGAGGGACGGGAGCTAGCCGGAATTCCGACAAGCGACAAGCCGTTCATCCTGGTGGCACGCGATTTAG
Organism: Propionimicrobium sp. BV2F7; assembly: GCF_000510445.1. Taxonomy (NCBI): domain Bacteria; kingdom Bacillati; phylum Actinomycetota; class Actinomycetes; order Propionibacteriales; family Propionibacteriaceae; genus Propionimicrobium; species Propionimicrobium sp. BV2F7. The sequence goes on from NZ_AZIS01000004.1 coordinate 343,611, forward strand.
CACCCGCCGACGCCGCGCAGATCGACCCGAAAACCTGCCTAGGCCTTGTCCTAGGCGAGTGCGGGCCAACCTCCCACACCGCCATTCTTGCTCGCGCTCTCGGCATTCCTGCCGTCATGAACAGTGGCTACGCCGAGCTACACGACGGCCAGCGTGTCCTCATCGACGGCTCGACGGGCGATCTGGTGGTTGAGCCAACCGATGAACAAGCCGAAGGCGCCCGCACAGCGCCCGAGACGTCCGCTTCTGTAGATTTTTCCGGCCCCGGCGCCACCGCGGACGGCATCCCTATCACTCTTGCCGCAAACATCGGCTGGCCGCAGGACGTGCCAGTGGCGTTGGCTAACAACGCTGAGGGCTCCGGACTGTTCAGGACGGAATTTTGTTTCCTAAACCGCTCGGACGCCCCTGGCGTCTCCGAGCAGGAGGCCCAATACGCGCAGGTTCTTCGCGGTTTCGAGGACAAGAAGGTGGTCATTCGTACGCTTGACGCGGGCTCCGACAAGCCGCTGCCCTTCGTCACGATTCCTGGCGAGGAGAACCCCGCTTTGGGCGTGCGCGGCTACCGCACATCTTGGCGTTCGCCGCAGATTCTTGAAGATCAGTTGAGGGCGATCGCGAATGCAGCCGCCCAGACCGGCAACTCTCCGTGGGTGATGGCGCCGATGATCGCCACCGTCGAGGAGGCTGACGAATTCGCCAAGCTCGCTCGTTCATACGGCTTGAAGACGGTCGGCGTGATGGTCGAAACGCCGGCTGCCGCGCTGTGCGCCGACGAGCTGTTCGAGGTGGTGGATTTCGTCTCAATCGGCACCAACGACCTGACGCAGTACACCATGGCCGCCGACCGACACTCCGGCGAGCTGGCTCATCTGGGCACGCCTTGGCAGCCCGCAGTGTTGAAGCTAATCGCGATGATCGGCAAGGCTGGCTCACGAACAGGCAAGTCCGTGGGTGTGTGCGGAGAGGCCGCCTCGGATCCGCTTCTGGCGGGTGTGCTGGTTGGGTTGGGCGTCACGTCGCTATCGATGGCACCCCAGGCGATCGGCAGGGTGGGCACGGCTCTAGCCAAGTATTCCCTTGAGTCTTGCCGGAAGGCCGCTCAGCTAGCACTGGCGACGTCGGCTCCGGATGCAGCCAAGGCTGCAGCTGAGATTGCGTTACAGGCCTAGACCGAACCCACAAGAACAATTGTTAGATTAGACACCCCGTAATCTGTCACGAATCGTCCAAATATCAATTTAATGACAGATTAGAGGGGAGCTAATCTAACAATTTTTTGACATTTGGGGTGTTTTTGTCGGAATAGCCGGCATCGTTTAGTGGTTGGAGTCACTTGGCCGAGTAATCGAAGGCCAGACGCGGGGTTCCGTCGTGGGTGTAGATGATTCCGCGCTCGACGAACCCGAATTCAGTGAGCGCCTTGCGCATGCTTTGGTTGTTGCGGTGGGTGTCGATGCGCAGGTAGCCGATCTTTTCGGCACAGAACTCGAAGCAGGCGCGGCCGACGCCTCGGGCTTTGCCGCTGGATGCCAGCCGGTGAATTACTCCGTAGGGCGAATCGCCACCCCAGACGCCGCCCTCGATTACGCGATAGGTTGGGTCGTCCTCGACCGAGAAGTAGAAGGTGCCAACGATTTCGTCGTCCGCGACGATCACGTAGCTGTTCGAACTTTCAACGTCGCTTCGCACGATGTCGCTGTCAGGATACCCAAACCCCCACTGGGTGTAGTTGCCTTCGTCGGCCATGTAGGCGCGCGCTTGATCATAGATCGCGACGATCGCGTCGAAGTCATCCATGGCGGTCTGCCTGATTCGCATACCTCATTGTAAAACTAGGTTCCCCAGCTAGGGCAGCGCAAGCCCTAGTCGTCGCACATAACCGTTATAAACATCGGGTGCATAAATCTGGCGTCTGCTCAGTTTCATGCACCCGACATTTTATTGGCGGACGCACGTCCACCTATTAGTGAACTGTGAGGTTCTTAAGGATCTGCCAGGTAACATGCAGCAAGCGGGCTTAGTGCGGCTAAATTAGCTCTTGCCCGAATCTTGACCAAAGCATTTTGTCCTGTCCGGGCATGACGAAGCCGCTGTCCTGGCCTTGGCTGGGTGTCTTGAAAGAAGCATGTTCTTGTTAACTACCACGTGTTCGATAGAAAGCCGCTAAGCGTGGGAATTCTCACTTTTCCATTGCTAAACAAAGTCACCATCGCGGCATTTGGCGTTCTCGGCGGGCTTGCGTTGTTGCTGCTTGTCTGGTGTCGTTGGCGTCCGTTGTCTACGAAAGGGCGCCTGCTGACGTTTTTGCCAGCAGCACTAGTCGGTTTATCCGGTTGGATACTCATAGACCAAACCTGGCGTCCATTCGCCGACCCAGTTGGCCGTTTTGTCTGGGTGATGGCATCTTGCGTGGTATTCGCTGCGACGCTGACGCTCGCCCGGCCAAAAGGTGCCCGGCAAGGAACCCTGTTTTCTAGGGCGGCCAAAATGCTTCGCGACCTGATCGCGCTGTTACTGGTTATGACCGGAGCGTTAGTTGCAGTCAACGCTAAATTCGGGGCCTACCAAAACTTGAATCGGCTGTTCAGTTTAGATGCCAAAGCTCAACCGCTAGCTCAAGCTAAAGCACAAGTGGATGCTTCGAAAGGCGCCCTGGCCGAGACACAAATTCCGGGAACTAAATCGGGGTTTAAGGCCCGCAACGCGCTGGTCTATCTGCCACCCGGCTATTCCGATGACGATTCACCGGCCCCACTGCTGGTGTTGCTGGCAGGCCAACCAGGCAACCCACAAGATTGGGTTTCCGGTGGTGGCTTGGTTGAAACTATGGATGGCTACGCAGCCAAGCACCGGGGCAAGATGCCCGTCGTAGTGGTGGCCGATCAATTGGGCAGCCCCGTAGCTAACCCGCTTTGCTCGGATGCGCTGCTGGGCAATGCGGCAACCTATCTGCAACAAGACGTGGTGGAGTGGGCAAAGGCTAATTTGAATGTCTCTGATGACCCGGCGCGTTGGGCTATCGGGGGCGTGTCCAATGGGGCAACTTGTGCACTACAGGTCGTCACCCGCAGACCTGACTTGTTCCACACTTTCTTGAGTTTTTCGGGCGAGCCGGAACCAAGCCTAGGCGATCGCAACCGCACCCTAAATGAAGGTTTCGGCGATCTGGCTAATTTTCAGCAAAACAATCCAAAAGATTTGATGGCGAAAAATAGCTATCCACAGATTGCCGGAATTTTTACCGCCGGCGACGACGACGAAAAATACGGCCCGCCGACCACCCAGTTGGCTCAGGCCGCCCGGAATGCGGGGATGAATGTTGAATTGCGTAACTATCCCGGCGGACATTCCTGGGCACTTTGGAATCATGCTTTAAGCGACCAGATTGATTGGCTATGCGACCGTTTAAACACTTAATCGCCCGCGTGGGGCGGCTAGCAAAATATGGCGTAACAAAGGCGCCCGTAACGCTTACCCTATTGATTTTTATGTGGGCCGTGCTGGTGACCACTGGGGTACGAATCCCTAGCCGGCTGCTGAACCACTTCGGGGTTGGCCCGGCTGGACTATTTGACGGTAAATGGTGGCCGGCACTGACTTCGGCTTTCTTCGCCAGCCACGTCGGTGCGGCGGTTGGCTGCACGATTCTGCTAGTTGCCATCTCGGCCCGCGTCGAAGCCAAGCTAGGCAGTATTCGTTTTTTCGTCATCGGAATTGCTGGGCAGGCTATCGGTGCTTTAGCCACGGCGGTAAGCGTCAAATTTTTGGGTCTATTCAGCGCCACTGAACGCAGCCTGTATAACGCGTTGGACGTCGGCTGCACTCCCTGGTTGATGGCTGTTTTACTGGCCGCCACCGGAAAGCTTGACACCCTTTGGCGACGGCGCGTGCGCACGAGCTCTTTCGTCGTGCTTTTCACCTTGCTTGCCTTTTCTGGTCATTTGCAGGATTTCGAGCGGCTATTCGCCGCACTTTTTGGCCTGGCGGTTGGCAGGTTGGCCTGGCAGAAAAATTCTCCTAGCCGCTCGCTGATCGGCACGACTCACGAAGGCCGGGTGCTGGTTTCGTTAGTGCTGGCTTCAGTTAGCACAGCGACTATTCTGACTGTTTTTGCCCCGCATGCTATTGGTCCGCTAGCTCAGATCAGCGCAATGATCCACGGCCCTGATTTTGACGCAGATGCGCTGGCTCATATCTGTGACGACCCTACCCAAGACCGGCTGTGTCGTTACACGCTTTCGCGAGCGGCCAATTATTCTCTGGGTGCAGCGCTAACTATGCTGCTGCCCCAATTCACCTGTTTGGTTCTGGCCGAAGGGCTGCGTCGGGGACGAAGGCTGGCTTGGGCGTTAGCGTGTGTCGTGAACCTGCTCATCGCGGCGATCGCGACCCTGAACATGTTGGGTCAGCTGGCGCTGTTTGAGGCGGTCAATGTTGTCCGGCTAATTATTCCGGTTGCTTTGCCATTGGCGATTCTGGTTTTGCTGGTGGCAACCCGCAGGTGGTTTAAGGTCGTCACCCCGAAGGCACCCATGCGGCGGCTGTTATTGACGGTTGCGGCTGTTTTCGTCGTTTCTTTGCTGGTCTGTGTTTTCGTTGGCGCGGCTTCAGCCGACGAGTTCTATCCGCAGGCCACTGTCTGGGCATTGATTGGCCAATTTTTTGTTCATTCGGCACCGATGTGGTCAATGGGGCTGCTGGTTGCGCCGATAGTTCCAATGACTTTCTTCACCCAGTTGGTGTTGACTTGGGTTCCGATGCTGCCTTGGTTGACGCTGCTGATTGGTTTGCTGCGAATCTTTTTGTACACCGGAGCGGTAGAAACTGTAGCTGAGCGTGATCGGCTGCGCGATTTGCTGGTGAAAAATGGTGGTTCGTCTTTTGGCTGGTGGGCCACCTGGCAAGGTAATTCGTACTGGTTCAGTAAGGATTCGGCTGCTGGTTTGGCCTATCGTCCCTGGGGTGGGGTGGCTTTGGTAACCGCCGATCCGGTGTGTGCACCGCAAGACCTCGACAAGGTAGTTGCCGAATTTTCCGCTTTTGCTACCGATGCTGGACTGATCCCGGCGTTTTATTCGGTTCATGCCCCCTGCCAGGCCGCGACCAGTCGGCTGGGCTGGTCCCGTCTGCAGGTTGCGGAAGAAACCATTTTAGACCTGCCAGACCTGGAGTTTAAGGGTAAAAAAATCCAGGACGTCCGCACTGCCATCAACAAAGCGAAAAAACAGAATATTTCAACACTTTGGACAACTTTTGGGGATGCTAGCCCAGCCGTCGTCGCACAGATTTTGACGATCTCTGAGGAGTGGATGAAGGCTAAGAAGCTGCCTGAGATGGGCTACACCCTTGGCTCTATTGACGAGCTGAAAGACCCTAATGTACGGCTACTAATTGCGCTTGATGAGGAACATACTGTTCATGGCATCACTAGCTGGCTACCGGTCTATAGGCAAGGTCAGCTAGTTGGCTTAACCCTAGATTTTATGCGTCGACGCTCACACGGTTTTTCTCAGGTAATGGAGCTTTTGATTGCCCAAGCAGCATTGGACGCAAAAGCTGAGGGGTTGAGTTTCATCAGCCTTTCGGGGGCGCCGCTGGCTAATATCGAGTCGCAGACCGATGGCTGGCTCGAGTGGCTGGGTAAAATTTTGGAGCCGGTTTACGGGTTCCGTTCGCTACTGGCTTTCAAGTCGAAATTCCAGCCTCGCTATGAACAGATTTTCTTGACGATTCCGGCACTCTCAAATTTGCCTGCGGTTGGACTGGCTATCGGCCACGCCTACCTTCCTAGCGTCAAACTGCGCGAGAGTATGCGGCTGAGCGGCGAGCTAATCCACGGCAACAAGAAGGCTGCTCCTGGCGTAAAAAATAATCCGTAGTCGGATCAAATTTTACGCCAGGACCCATGTGGCTAGTAGCCCAGGCTGGTGGCGGCCTCGCGGATCTGATCCGCACTTGCCCTCAGCTGCGAAAGCTCGGATTCACTGACCTCAAGCTCCAGTTGACGGACCGCGCCACGAGCGCCAACGATCGTCGGCACCGACATGCAGACGCCGCCGATGCCGTGCCAATTGGTCAACATCCTCGAAACCGGTAGCACCGCTCGCTCGTCGCGCAGGATCGCCTTAATGATGCGGCAGGCGCTGACACCAATCGCGAAATTCGTCGCGCCCTTGCCCTCGATGACCTCGTAGGCGGCGTTCACGACGCGCTGCGACATCTCGTCGAGCTTCTCCCCGGTGAAGCACTTTCCGTTGCCAAATTTCCAGTCGAGGATGGGCACGCCGCCGATACTAGCGGTGCTCCACATCGGGGTCTCGGAGTCGCCGTGCTCGCCACACATGTATGCGTGCACGTTGCCGGTGGCGACAGCACAAGTCTCGGCGATCAGCTGACGAAGCCTGGAAGAGTCCAACACTGTGCCTGAACCGAACAACCTCGACGGTGGCAGCCCAGAGATCTTCAAAGCGGCCTGGGTGGTGACGTCCACGGGGTTGGTCACCATCAGAAAGATGGCGTCTGGGGAGCGCTCGACCAGCGGGGGAAGAATGTTCTGCATCAGCTTGACCGTCGAACCCGCCAGGTCTAGGCGTGACTGGCCAGGCTGCTGTTTGGCGCCAGCGGTGATTACAACGACGTCCGAATCTGCGGTTGAATCGACGTCATCGGAGCCTTCGATGAGCGCCTCGGGCACGAACTGGCCACCGTGGATAAGGTCGAGGGCTTCTGCGCGGACCTTAGGCCCGTTGATGTCCTCGAGAACGATGTGCCTGGCGACGCCTTCGATCATCGCCGCGTATGCCAGCGACGAACCGACCGCACCGGCACCGACAATAGAGAGTTTTGAACCTTCTCGACGGCTGTCAATGTTTGAAATCATCGTTTTCCTCACTCTTATGGGCGGTTATCAAATAGCAGGTTCACACGGCCGCCGGATTCAACCGTGCGAACCTTGAGCCCATAAATAGGCTCCAAAATTTGGGGGGTGAAAACTTGAGTGGGAGTTCCTCTGGCAGCAACCTTACCGCCATCGAGGAGGATTATCTGGCCGCAGCACCGAGCCGCCAGGTTTAGATCGTGAAGCACAATTACCGTAGTCCGCCCGAGCTCCGAGATCAGGTCTAGAAGCGCGAATTGATGCCGCAGATCTAGGTGGTTGGTCGGTTCGTCCATCAGCAGGTGCGAGGACTGCTGGGCGATCGCGCGGGCGATCATCACGCGCTGACGCTCACCGCCGGAAAGATTTGTGACTAGCCGATCGGCTAGGTCTGTAAGTTCGACACGAGCCATCGCTTCGTCGACGAGGCTCTGGTCGGCGTCGTCGCCGTATCCAATCAGATGCCGGCTAGCCAGCCTGCCGAGGCCGACGGCATCACGAACGGTCAGCGGCAAAACCGCATCGCGTTCCTGAGCCACCACGGCTATTTGTTTGGCGATTTCTCGCCTACTCAGCTCGGCAATGTTTTTGCCGTCCACCAGCACTTCACCAGTGTCTGGCTTCAGAGCATTGTGTAGCGCCATCAGAAGGGTAGATTTTCCGCACCCGTTGACGCCGACTACGCCAACCACCTCGCCGTCAGACACGCTAAAGCTAACGTCGGAGATAATCCGACGTTTTCCACGGCTGACGGAGAGGCGGTTGACAGTAATCATTACTTCTTCAGCAGCTCTCCGAGCTTGACGGCGCCGTCAACAGACAGGGTTGTCGGCGGGTCGGTGAGGACGAACGGCAGGTAGACGATCTTGTCATTCTTCACAGCCTGCAGGCCGTCAGCACCGGCGTAACCCTTGAGGATCGCCTTGGCTTCCTCCGGCGTGGAGGAGTCGGCCATCAGCACGATCCACTCGGGGTCCTTTTCGAGAAGGGATTCCATGGATGCGTCGAATACGCGCTCCTTGGAGTCGTCGTAGACGTTCTTCAGGCCATTGGCTTCGAAGATCGGCTGAACCATGGAGCTGGTTCCGTAGGTGTAGAACTCGGTGGATCCCGGCATCACGAACAGCGCTGCGGCATTGGCCTTGCTGCCGGAAGGAGCTGCCTTCTTGACATCCTCGAGGCGCTTGGCAACCTTGTCCTTAACCTCCTTGGCCTTGTCCTGAACGCCGAACATGGTGGCGATCTTGTCGATCTCGTTGTAGACGAGATCGTAAGACGCGTGATCGGTGGTGTAGCCCGGACACATCGCGTCGGGCGAGTACAGCGGAACACCGGATGCCTTCAGCTTTTCACGGTCGGCGCCCTCGTCATAACCGAAGACGACGTCGGGGTTTACAGACAGCGCGGCCTCGGTGGACACTTTTGCGCCGCCGGTGCCGGTGTCGCCGGCCTCAAGTTGCGGGATGGCGTCGAGAGCCTTGTTCATTTCGGGGTAGCTCTCGTCGATGCGGCGGTTACCGGACTTGGCGACTACTTTGTCGGCCAGGCCTAGGTCGTAGAGGATTGAGAAGTCGGTTTCAGAGAGCAACAGAATGCGCTCCGGAGCCTTCTCGAATTCCAAAGTCTCGTTGCAGCTTTGAATCTTGGCAGGGAATCCTGCCTGCGCGGCGGACGATGCCGGAGCTGAAGACTCGCTTTCAGCATTGTTACTGGAACATCCGGTGAGAGCAAGACCGAGCGCTAGCGCTCCGGCGATGAGTTGTTTCCTCATTCTTTTTCCTTTCTTAACTTGCACGCCGTTGCCTCTTAATGAGGACTACTAAACAAGGCGCACCAATTAAACCTGTGATTACCCCGATCGGTAGCTCTGCAGGAGCAAATGCGACGCGGGCGATTGCATCCATCCAAACCAGGAACAGCGATGAAGCGAGTGCTGATCCGAGCACTAGGAAGCGATGTGAATATCCGATGAATGATCGAATGACGTGCGGCACGATCAGCCCGACAAAGCCAATTCCGCCTGCCGCCGCCACTGCTATTGCCACTGAAGCCGAAACGATAATCAGCATGACGACCCGCATCCTCGATGCATTCACTCCCACCGACTCGGCCGTTCTGTCTCCGCTCGCCAGAGCGTCGAGGATCGGGCCGCAGAAGAACATCACAGCCGTGAAAACCACGGCAACGATCACTAACAGCGGGAGTTGCGGCCACTGTGCGCGAGCCAACGACCCAAGCATCCAGAACATAACGGCCTGCGATGTTTCGGGGCTGCCAGAAGAAAATATGAGCAGGTTCGTTACTGCCTGAAAACCGAAGCCAGCTGCAAGACCTGCGAGTATAAGCTGCAGTGGCGTCGAGCCTTGACCGGCGACTGCCATCACCATCAGCGTAGCTATGAGTGCTCCCGCGAAAGCCATGCTGCCCGTGACCATGTAGTTGGACGCGCCGAGCACGATAATCGAAAGCGCCGCGCCAGTCGATGCACCGCTAGAAACGCCGAGCACGTAAGGCTCCGCCAGCGGGTTACGCACCAACGCCTGCAGAACGACACCCGCAACGCCCAGAATCGCGCCAACAGCCAGCCCAGCAATGATTCTTGGGACACGATTCTGCCAGACGATCGCATCGATGGCTGGCGTCCAGGTTTTATCGACGTTGAAACCAAGATGATCGAGTGTGACACCAACGATGTCTGGGATGCTCACGTTTGCTGACCCGAAAACTATGGAAAGCAGCGGGGTGAGGACCATCAAGAGCAGCAGAATTACAAGACGCACATTGCGCTTGCGTTTATTTTTTCTCCGCCTCAGGATTGTGCTCCCCTTGGCGGTAGCACTTTCCTGCATTCGGTTACTTTCGGTCGGGCCGGTTCGCGCGGCTAATGATACCTGCCGGTTAGAGGTCGGACTCGACTTACGTCTTACCGTTGCGCGTCAGTTTTGGGTTCTCACCAAATTCCCTGTACCGGCTATTAGGCAAGTTCGGATTGCCTAACAAATAGATATTCTTACACTACTTAACAGTTTTAGCAATGAATCACGCCTTGTTACGGCCAGTTGTTTCCAAACAAGAAGTTTGGGCCGCCCCAAGTGGGACGGCCCAAACCTCTTTATTTAGCTAGCAGCTGTTAGTGCTTGCGACGACGGATCGCGTAAGCGCCAGCACCAGCGGCAATCAGACCAAACGCTGCGATAGGCAGTGCGTCGGCGCCGGTGGTCGGCAGACCAGCCTTTGCCTTCTTCTTGAACTTCTTAGCCTTCTTGCCCGGGTCGTTCGGGTCAAGCGGGTCGGTGCCGTTGGCAATCTCGTCACCGTCGTTGATTCCGTCACCATCGGTGTCAGCCACGTTCGGGTTGGTAGGCTTGCCGCCATTCTTGGCGCCAGTGACCTCGTCACCGTCAGTCAGGCCGTCGCCGTCAGTGTCCGGGTTCAGCGGGTTGGTGTTACCAGGCTTGCCGTTCGGGTCGAACTTGTCGTTCTTGAACGGGTTCTTGGTGCCGTTGACCTCGTCGCCATCGTTGATGCCGTCGTTGTCGGTATCGGCCTTCAACGGGTCGGTGCCGGTAGCACCGTCCTTGTTGACCTTCGGGTTACCCTTGTCGTCCTTAACGGCATTACCGTTCTCGTCGACGTCGGTGCCAGCCTCCTGGCCATCATTCAGACCGTCGCCATCGGTGTCACCCTTGTTTGGGTCGGTGCCGATGTTCTTTTCGCGACCGTCAGAGATGCCGTCACCATCAGTGTCAGCCTTCTTCGGATCGGTATTGGTGGCGTTGTCCTTATTGACCTTAGGAGTACCGTCATCATTCTTGGTCGGGTTGCCCTTATCGTCAATATCGGTACCGGCCTCTTCACCATCCTTCAGACCATCACCATCAGTGTCGTCATTCTTAGGATCGGTACCAAGGTCCTTCTCACGACCATCAGAAACTCCGTCATTGTCGGTGTCGGGATTCTTCGGGTTGGTGCCGTCCTTCTTCTCATCCTCGTCCTTGACGCCGTCGTTGTCGTCGTCATCATCTTTAACGTCGGGGGTGCCGTCGTTGTCGGAATCGAGCTGGAAGATAGCCTCAGCCTCGTCGGCAGTTGCGCCGTCGGGGTAGGTGACTACAACAGGAACCTTAACCTCTTCAGCGGTGTCGCCCTTGAGGTCAGCCTTGGCAGGAGCCTTAGCGGTGACAACACCGGTCATAGGATCGACAGTCACAGTCCAGCCTTCTGGGGCCTTCCAGCCGTCCTTGATCTGGTACTTGGTGCCTTCCGGAGCCTTCTTGTCGCCGGCGTAAACCGGAGCGGCAGTCTTGGACTCGCCAGGAGCAACTACAACGGGATCACCGTAACCAGGCTGGTAGTCAGCAACAATCGGGCAGCCGTCCTTGTCGACCTTGGTGCCAGCAGGGGTGTCAGCGCACTTGTCCTTGGAGTTCGGAACACCGTCGTTGTCATCGTCGCCGTCCTTGACGGTAACGGTGGAGGTGTCCAGAACCTTGTCACCGTCCTTGACCTTAACAACGATCTTGTCGCCGTCGTTCAGATTAGCAGGAACCTTGACAACTACGTTGCCATTCTCATCGATGGCACAAGTAGCGCCCTTGTCGGCCTCGCAAGTAACAGTCTTCGGCAGAGGACCGTTAGCCGGATCCTTGTCGAGAGTTACATCAGAACCAGGAGCACCAGTGCCGTCATTCCATGCCGGGCAACCATTGTTGGAGGCCGGACCAGCAATAGTCGGGCAGTTATCCTTGTCGTTCGGGACGCCGTCGTTGTCGTCATCTTTAGCATCAGGCTTAGTAACGGTAACGGTGGAGGTGTCTAGAGTCTTGTCGCCATCCTTAACGGTGACGTTAATTATGGTGTCAGGAGCAGCATTTTCAGGAACCTTAACGGTCACGTTGCCGTCCTGGTTAACGGTGCAGGTAGCGCCGTTATCTGCCTCGCACTTGACGGTATCTGGCAGCTTGCCGTTAGCAGCGTCCTTGTTCAGAGTTACGTCAGAACCAGGAGTACCCTCACCATCACCCCAAGCAGGGCAACCCTTATTAGAGGCCGGACCAGCAATAGTCGGGCAGTTATCCTCAGCATCCGGAACACCGTCATTGTCGCCATCAGCAGGCTTAGTAACAGTCACCTTAGAGGTGTCCAGAGTCTTGCCGTCCTTGTCCTTAACAGTAACGGTGACCTCGGTGCCAGGCTTAGCGTCCTTAGGAAGCGTTACCTTGACATCACCGTTCTCATCAATGACACAAGTAGCGCCATTATCAGCCTCACACTTGGTGTCCTTAGGCAGCGGACCATTCTTCTCATCCTTAGGCAGGACTACATCAGAACCAGGCTCACCCTCACCATCACCCCAAGCAGGGCAACCCTTATTGGAAGCCGGACCAGCCAAGTCAGGACAGTTGTCCTTGTCGTTCGGGACGTTGTCGCCGTCGTTGTCGTTAGTGAGAACCTCAACCGGAACGTTAACGACCTCAGAAGAGCGGTCGGGGTAGGTGATCTTTACGGGGATCTCGTACTTACCGGGCTTGGTTTCGGCGGTCGGAGCTACCTTGATGGAACCATCTTCGGCGCAAACCTCTACGGTCTGGAACGGTGCTTTGCCACCGAGTTCGAACTTGGTGCCCTCAGGAGCCTCAGCCGTCTCCTTATCAGGAGTGGAGGTGTTATCGAAGGTCGGCTTGGCAATGACGATTTCCTTGCCAGCCTCAACCTTGGAGTCCTGGACGTAAGCCGGCTCGTAGGTGTCGGCGTCAGAAGGCAGAACCTTAACGGGAACCCAAGTCTTAACAGTGAGCTTCTGCTTATTGTTTAGCGGATCGGTCATAGTGACCTCAACCGGAATGCGGTAAGCACAAGGGTTAACATCTGCACCAGGCTTTACAGTCACTACACCATCGGTACCAATAGTTGCCCAGTCCTTAGCGCCTTTACCTAGCTTGAAAGTTGCATCCGCGGGGAAACCAAATTTGCCATCAGAGATCTTGTTAAGACCCTTGGTTTCCCTGGTTGCGTAAGGCTTTTCGGTTGCCTTAGTGCTGCCCTTCTTAACCTCGATTGCATCGTACTTCGCATTGAGCGTACGAACGATGAAAGAGTCAGCAGAGAGTTCGTTATCCGCAGCCATCAGCGTAGCGGTGTAAACCTCTCCGTCTTTAGCGTTCTCAGGTACCCGGAAGTTCGCCTTGCTGGCATCGCTCAGTTTCGTCAAGCCTTCAGTAACCTGAACGATCTTGCCATTGGAATCCTTCCAAACAATCTTATTCGGAAGGGGAGACAACTCTTTACCGGCCAGCTTCAACTCAGCGGTCTGGCCAGGCTGAGCAAAGTTGTCCTGAGCGTCAAAGTTAGTGATGTCCAGCTCTACCTGAACGCTAAGCACCAGAGCCAGATTCACGTTGTACCAGTTGCGGCGGATCAGATTTTCAGCCGAAGAAGGCTGCGGTGTCCAAGAGGCGTTCGAGTTGAACATGTTGAACGTCGGGCGCATGAACGAGGAATAATTCGGAACAGGCTTACCGTTCTTGTCTAGAACGAACATGTACATGCGGTCTACATCAGCACCAGCATTCTCTGGCAGCCGAATGGTGTACATGCCTTTTTCGTTAGTGAGAGCGGTATAAGTGCCCTGTATGTATTCGGGATGATCAGTAAGCATGTCCCGAACAGCAACTTCCCTGTCATTAACGTTCGGTGTTGCCTTGCGGAGCTGAGCAAGCGCGGCCTTCCCCTCAGCGGTAAGCATGGAAAGAACTACCTTGTAGCCTTCGACAGCGACATCACCGGAGTTATTAAAGTTGGGACCAGTAGCCGAATTAGCTAAATCACCAGCGGCCGACTCAAACCAGACCTTGCCGGAGACCGAATCAGTTACAGAAAGATCAGTCGCCGGGGCGGTCAGAGCACCCTTCTCGTCGTGGATCCATTCAGCCTTAGGGCGAGTCATATAATCATTCGGCATGGTGTACATGAAGACTGCTGTGCGCTGCATGTTTGTGCCGATTAGGGGGAATTGCCCGAGATTATTGCCAGTTACGGAGTTAACGAGGGAACCGGGGAAGAATCCGCCAGCCTGACGAACCATGGACACATCATTGCCAGCAGGATCGGTGAAGTCTTGAATCCAAATCCTGTAGTATTGACCGCTTATAGATTTATAAACGTGCTGTTTTCCGGTGTTATCTACCCAAGGCTTACGCAGATCAAATGCGTATGCACCAGGACCAACCTGGCTGCCATCCGACTGATCTAACGTTTTTACTATGGTCGAATATATCGGAGATGCTGCCCCGTCCGTATCTCGCCACTGCAGATAAACCTTCGTGCCATCAGGTACCGGAGTAGCCCCATTAGACGTGGTGGCAGGAGTTCCTACGCCGCCGAAGAATGCGCGCCCAGACAGCGTATTCTTGGCGTTCGATGCGTCAGTCGTGGTCTTAATGTAACCGGACTTGAAGGCGTCAGCCTCGATAATGTTGTCAGCCTTGAGAGCAATCTCAGGCTTGTTTCCTTCAGTGGCTTCTCCTGGTTTGCCCTCAATAGCAGTGTCGCCAATGTAAGTGGGGCAATTACCCGCTGCCGCAACAGCAGCATCTCCGGGAGCCGCGTGAGCAGTGCCAGCAGCTAGCGAGGGAACGAATGTCGTCACCATTGCTACTGCAGACAGGCCTGCCAGCAACTTCTTCCGGAAGCTACGCGACTTTTCGGCCTTTGCAGGCTCGGTATTTTAGTCATTGCTTCTCCATGTAGGGGGGGGTGAAGCACGGGGAGAGAAAATCAAGCCTCGCAATAGCCAAGCCGAACAGCTTCCCCCCCCCGACGCTATTTCTTTCAGTTAGATGCACAAAGACACCTAAGCTTGAATAAAACATTACCCCCAAGCCTCCACCTGAGCAAGATAGGTTTCATAGACAGAGATTTCTCCGTCATACCGCACTTATTACACCTGTTATTTCACACCTCGCTACCCCTCCTATACGCAGTTTTGCCGCGGCGAGGGCCGCGGCAAAACGCTATTTAGATTGCTTCCGAAAAGCAGTTATTAACTTGTTTTTACACCTTATATGTAGGGGCGATTTATAGGTCTCCCCTTCGGGCTGCGTTGCGGGCGCCGAAGGCAATCGCGCAGCCACCAAACACTGCAATCGCCAGGATTCCCACGCCAACCGGGCCACCCGTCCTCGGCAGGCCCTTTGGCGCGGCAACAGGAGTTGCAGTCGGGGAAGCCTTGGTCACTGCATTCACGGTGATCGGCAGCTCGAGAGTGGTTTCCTTTGCCTTGAACACGATGTTGTGTTCGCCAGCCTGGGCTGCCTTCGGGGTCTTCACCTCGGCGACAAAAGTGCCGTCCTCCTCAGCGGTCACAGTGCCGAGGCTTACCGGGGTGGAGTGGAACTCAACCTCGATCTTCTCGCCAGGCACGAAACCGGAGCCATTGGCCATCACTGATTCGCCGGGGAAGATCTCGGACTTGTCCAGGACGACCTTAGCCTCAGGGGCCTTAGAGGTTTCGGTTGGTGAAGGCTCCGCCGACTCGGTGTTCTCCTCAGTCACCTTTTCGGTTTTCCCAGTGCTGGTCTCAGTTTCCGCGGGCGAGGCAGCAGGAGACTCACTCAAGGCAGCAGACGGAGTTTCCTCGGCCGAGGTCTCGCTCGCCTCTGCAGCAGGAGTCTCGACAGACGACTTGGTCGCCGACTCGGAAGCAACAGGATGAGTAGCGCTGGTCTGCGCTGCGGAAGGCTTGACGGAAGCGTTCGGGGCAGCGGACTCGGTGGCGCCCGCTTCCGGAACCGCATCAGCCTTCGGCTCCTTAGTCTTTGTGCCGCTGGCATCAACCTTCTCGATGAAAGCGAAAGTGTGTCCCAGCTGCTTGGGCTGGTACCCGTCAGCCGCAACAGTGACGCGCAGCTTCGAGCCATCGGCGGCAATCTTCAGCTTGGCGTCGCACTCGACGGCCTCGAAGGTGGTGCCGTCGGCAGCATACTCGCACTTAAGAGTCGGGGTGATGGACTGGTCGTCCAGCTTAACGCTGAAACCAACATCGTCGCCGGCCTTCAGACCCTCACCTGCGGTGGTGGTCAAAGTGGCCTTCCCGAGGTCCTTATCGCCGGACTTTGTGCCACCGATGGTGAAGGTGGACTCGGTGGTGGCGCCGTCGGCCAGAGTGGCGGTGATGGTGGCCTCGCCGGCAGCAACGCCGGTCACCTCACCTGTGGCGGAGTCGACCTTCGCAATCTCGGGCGCGCTGGAGGCGAACTCCTTCACCCTAAGGGTAAGGTTGCCGGCGCTAACCACCATCTTGGTGGACTCGCCAACGGCCAGATTGGAGTTAGCTACCGAAGTGACCTCGTTGGCGTTCACATTGACGACAGAAGACAGCTTGTAATCGCCATTCAGGCCGGCAGGCTTGGCGTCAGCGTTGCCGTCGAAATAAAACTGGCCAGCAACGAAACTGCGGTCGGCTCCGGAAACCAGAGCGAATGCCTGCGCGCGGCTCTTCGGGTTCAAAAGGTTGTGCAGATGGGCGGTATCGCTGGTCCACTTGCCCTCAGTTGCGGCCAGGTCCTTCTCCTCGGATGCCCAAAGATCAATCGCACCCTTGACGTCCATGCTCGTGCCGGACGCCAAAATCTCGAAACCAGCATCGCGGCCGTCGAGAGTTGCGGTCTTCGGCTTGGAACCATCCGGACGGGTGTGACCCTTAGCGATGGTCTGCTCGAACGCACGCTGAACAGCAACCTTCTCGAGAGCCGAGTCCCAGACCACGGCATCAAGGTACTGCTGCTTGTTCATGCCGTTCTCAGCGACGACGCTCTGCAGCGCTTTGCCGTCGAACTTAACGTTCTTGTCGAACATGGCACCGCGCAGCTTCTTCAGCTCCGCCTGGCTAGTGGCCATGACCTCGTCCTGACTCAGCGAGACGGTCGCCTCTCCGACGACGGAAGTATCAGTGCCGCCCAGCGAAACACCCAGCTCCGCGTCCTTGGCGGACGAAGCCGACGACGTTGCGGCGTAACCACCAACCAGCAGCACAGCAGCCAGTGGGGCTGCAAGCAGTTTAGAAAGTTTGGACATGGATCTTCCCCTCTTGTCTTGACACGCACGCTAACCAGCAAGACGCCGATACGTTAAATAAAGGCCGTTAAATGCCTAAACCCTCACTTGAGACTGCACACTCGTAGACTTGAGGTCATGAGCGAGTTAAATAAGGAAGAAATCCAACAGCTAGCCCAGTGGCTATCTAAAGCAAAACGAGGCGTCTTCTTTGGCGGCGCCGGGGTGTCCACCGCCTCCGGCATCCCCGATTTCCGCTCAGCCACCGGCCTGTACACCACGGCCAAAGGCAACATGCCTCCCGAATACATGCTCAGCCACAGCTGCTACCTGCAAGACCCCGAAGCGTTCTACGACTTCCACCGCGCGCACATGATCTTCCCCGAAGCCAAGCCAAACGGGGCACACACCGCGCTCGCCAAACTCGAGGAGCTCGGCCACATCAAGGCAATCGTGACGCAAAACTGCGACGGCCTACACCAAGAAGCCGGCTCGAAAACGGTCTGGGAGCTACACGGCAGCGTCGACCGCAACTACTGCCCAGACGGCCACGTCTACGACAAGGTCTGGATGAAGGAGTCCACCGGGGTGCCGCACTGCCCCGTCGACGGCAAGCAGGTTCGCCCAGACATCGTGCTGTACGAGGAGGGCCTCAACCCCGAGGTCATCAGCGAGGCCGTCAGGGCGATCGAGAGCGCAGACCTGCTCATCATCGGCGGCACCTCGCTCAACGTCTACCCTGCAGCAGGCATGATCAATTACTACCGGGGCAGCCACCTAGTGCTAATTAACAGGGACGCTACCCCGGCCGATAACCAGGCAGACCTGGTTATTCGCGATTCCATCGACGAAGTCATGACCGCGGCAGTGGAATAACCGGCCCGCCACCGAGCCGTATTTCTGCCAAATCCCACTCGCTAATCGAGCTTTCCTGGAAGCGCACCACAAAACCCCTAGTCAGAGTGTTGGCCGCAAAAAAAGAACTCGATTTTTAGAAATAGCGAGTACGATTTGGCAGAAATTTAACCGCGAACTGCCCGCAACCAGGTCTGGAGGCCCGGCATCGCGGTGAGATCCAGGTTCGGGCTAGCCAAAAAACGCCCGTCGAGTGTCATGAATAAGCAGTCGATCTGCGGGGTTTGCTGATCTAACACGATCGCGTCGTCGAGACCCATCGCAAGAAACGCGGTGGAATAGGCCTCGCAGGTCATGCCGTCAGGCCCGACGACGAGCACTGCCACCAGGTCGGTCAGTGCTGGCGCCCCCGTCTGTGGATGCAGGACGTGGCTGCCCTGACGCCCACGGGTGATTTTGCTGCCCATATCCGCGGAAACAGAAAGCGACCTGTCCGAGATGGTCAACGTTCCGAATGTTTCCCAACCCTCCCACGGGCTTTGGACGCCGATTTTCACGGGACGCCCACTCACCCGAATGGACGACGTCCCAAGACTAGAAACGACGCTGGTAGCGCCAGCATCGAGCGCAATCTGAGCTAGCCGATCGGCAGCATAACCTTTCGCAATCGCCCCGAGATCGATGATCGTGCCCGCAGGAGCATCCAGACGGGCTTGACCGTCGCGAAGTTCCAGGCTGCCGGCAGCAGCAGACGCACGAGGGAACCCGCTCTCCCCCAACTGCTGCCAGGAAGATGCCTGGGCACCCATGAAGATGTTGAAGACGTCCAGCCGTTTGCTCAGCCGAAGTGCTGCGAAGAGAACTTCGAAAGTTTCCGGGCTAACCGAAACCCAATAACCGCGGTTAGCGCAGATGCGAGAAACGTCGGAATCGGGGATGAACCGGCTGAGCAACAGCTCGAGCCGGCGGCACTCCTCCTGGAGCCGCGCTTTGAGCGTGATCCCCGTATCGACGCCAGGAGGAGCAGTGTCGTAGCTACACGACACGCTGGCCAGGGTGCCCATCGTGCGAAAAGTGGTCTTTACAGTTCTTGAACCTACCGAATCATCCATTCGGTAAATTTTCCCCTTTCGAACCAAGACACAACCGCAAGACGTTAACCAGCTTCGTTAGCCGACTCGACGGCGTCGCGGATAGCACCTAAGAAGACCCTATAGCTAACTGAGGCGCCAGCGATAGATTCGACCTCATTTTGATTATTTGTTTCCTTCAACTGGCTCATGTACGACTTTTCGGCCTCGATCGCGTTCTGGGCACGCTGGTAGAACGTCTTGTCAGCAGGTGTTCCGTCGGATCCCAGGCCGTAATTCTCGTCGTGAGGAGTGCCGTCCTTGTCTCGAATGATGAACGAGACGTCGGTGACTTTGCCCCCGGAAATGGTGAAGTCAACAGTGCCGACCGAGCCGTCGCGCTCAGGCTCGGACTGACCAGTGTAAGAGCCGTCGGGCAGCTCGGAAACAGGTGCGGACTTAGGCACGCACCCGCTCAGTAACATCGTTCCGATGGCCGCGGCCAGCATGAGTGTGGCGTCTGTCTTGCGCATTAGGCTTCCTTTTCTTCGGTGCGGTAGCGGGCGCTGCCTTTGGTCGGTGTCGCGGAAATGTCGTTCACCTCGCGCGCGATCCTGCCGTGCTCGAGGATGATCTGACGCTGCCCCTGGGCAGCCACCTCGGCGTCATGCGTGACGACGATCAGCGTGGTGCCGGCGTCGTGGAGCTGGTGGAAGAAGTCGATGACGATCTTCTCGTTCACCTCGTCCAGGTTGCCGGTGGGCTCGTCGGCCAAGATCACCGACGGGTGATTGATGAGCGCGCGGGCAACACAAACGCGCTGCTGCTCACCACCGGACAGCTCGCTTGGCAGGTGCGTGGCGCGATCCGCCATGCCGACACGTTCGAGCGCGGCCATGGCCTCCTGCTCGTCGGGAATCGAGTGGTAGTACTGCGCCAACATCACGTTCTCCACCGCATTCAGGTGCTTGACCAGGTGGAACTGCTGGAAAACCAGGCCGATCTTGTGACGACGCACGTTAGCGAGCTCCGGCTCGCCCATCTTGTCCAGGCGGTCGCCCTCCAGCAGCACGACGCCGTCGGTGGGCGTGTCCATGCAGCCCAGAATGTTCATCAGCGTCGACTTTCCGGAGCCAGAAGGCCCGACGATGCTCACCCATTCGCCCCGGGTGATCTCGAGGCTGACGTTGTCGAGCGCGGCCAGGTCGCCGTACCTGCGGCTGACCCCGCGAACCGAGTAAACCGATTCGGCTGGCTGAATTTTCGCGTCCATTTCTTATTCTCCGCTCAAAACGTTACTTGGTTTGATCTGCGAGATCCTGCGGGCGGGCAGCAGCGTGCCCGCCAGGCTGATCGCGGTGGAAATTAGCAGTGTGATTGGCACAACCCACCAGTTGATGTTTAGGTCGATGGCGAAAGCGCGCACCGAGATGACGTCGGCGATCCAGATGCCGACGGCCACACCGATTGCGCCACCGAACAGGCCGAGCAGCACGGATTCGCCCAGCAGCTCGCCCATGATGTCATTACTCAGCGCGCCCAGCGCCTTCTTCAGGCCGAATTCTTTGGCGCGCTCGGTGACGATGGCGTTCAATGTCGCCGAAACCGAGATGACGGTCAGCACGACGATGATCGCGCTCACCATCCAGATCAGGGTCTGCATGGTCTGCGCAATGCCGGATTCGTTCTCGCTGGTGCGACGAACCACCTCGGCCTCGACGCCCTCGTTGGACTCGGTTATCTCGCCGGCTAGCTGGTTGATTGTCGCCGTATCACCGTCGATGGAATACTCCACTAGGTTGTAGCCGGGCTGCACGTTGAACTGCGCTAGGCCCTCGGGCGTCATGACGATGGAGTCGTCCTCTGGCCCGCCCGTGCGCAGAATTCCGGAGACCTTGAGCTGTTTGGCCGTGCCCTTCTCGGTGGTCGGTTCTGTCAGTCCGACGTTCTTACCGATCTCGAAGCGGTAAAGCTCCGCCACCGATTCCCCCACCAAAATCTGGTCGGGCCCGGTTGGCCTTTCGCCGTCGATCTCCCAATAAGGACGAACCTTTGCGACGTCGTCCATGTTGGTTGCAACCACCTGAATCGACTGCTGGTTATACAGCAGGTTCGAGTATTGATAGCCGGCCCTGCCGAGAGTCTTGTCGCCGGCCAGCTTGTCGACGTCCTCGACTTTGTCGGGACTGATCGCGTCGGCTCCCTGCGGCAGCACCACCATGTTAGCGCCGTAGCTGCGCAGCTCGGCTGTCAGCTGCTTGGGGACGGTGTACGCCACCAGGCCGAGCCCGGAAAGCGTTGCCGCGCCAACCGCGATAGAAAGCGACGCAATCAACACTCGAGACATCCGTCGCCACAGCGACTTCGTGATCATGCGCAGATACATGCGCCTTTGCTTGCTGTTCATCAAATCACCGTCCGTGCAAAACCTGGGTAGGTGTCAGCTTGAGCATCGAATGAATCGAGGGGATGCAGCCGATGACGACAGTCAACAAGATGATCAATGCCATCAGCGGGGCAACCACAGGCCGGATCGTGATTGCCGATCCGAACACCAGGTGCCCAACCAGCTGCGCCAGCCCGACGCCAGCGAAGAACCCGAGGCCGCCACCGATCAGGCCGACAACCAGCGTCTCCGTCAGGATCAGCCCGATGATCGAACCGTTCCTGGCGCCCAGCGCCTTCATCAGGCCGATCTCCTTGCTTCGCTCCATCACCGACGCGGTAACCAAGTTGGCGATGCCCAGCGCTGCCGCGATCATCGCGAAGCCGGCGACCATCGTCATGATCATCTGCGTCTTGTCGAGGATCACGCCCTCGGTGTCGGCGATCTGACGGACGGCCTTAGCGTCGGCGTTAGTCATGACCTCCTCGATCTGATACGAGATCGAAGAAACATAGGCCGTGCAGTACCAGGTCTCCCATTCCTCAAGCGAAAGCGTGCTCGGATCGCGGGCCGCACGGCTAGCTAACTCGTTATCCGGCGTGGTCAGCGCGCGAACCTCGATCTTTCCGACCTGGCCCGGACGATCACTCAGCTTTTGCGCCTCGGACAACGGAATGTACATCGTGCGATCCTCGTCGGATCCAGCCGTGTAGATGCCCGCAATCTTCAGGGAAGAAGTGCCCTTGTCGGAGGAAATTTCTATCTGATCGCCAACCGACCAACCATTCTTCTTAGCCACAGAGCTACCCACCATGGCCTCGCCAAAGTCAGAGGCCCACTGGCCCTCAACCTGCCACCAGTCGCGCATACCCTGCAGACCGGTGGTGACGTCCTCGCCCGTCGGCAGATCGATGGTGTTGTGGAACCAAGTTCCCTGCACCTTCATATCCTCACCACCGACGTTCGCGTGGGTCTCCAAAAAAGGTGCAAAGTCCTCGATGTTGTACGCCCAGAAGATCGTCTTCAACTTGGGCAGCTCGTCCTCGCGCAAAGCACCCTGGGCCTGGTCGGTGTCTACGTCGTACATGTCGGAGATCACCGCGGCGCCCTTAGGCAGCACCTGAATATTGGCGCCGTAGCTGCCGAGCTCCTGCTTGATCTTGTCGCCAACGTCCAGCATTACGGCAAACATCGACGTGGTCAGGCTCGCACCCAAAAAGATAGTCACCGCAACCAGCAGACGCTTGGACATCTGCCTGCGCAGCGCGCGGAAAATCATTCGCCAGAAAAACATGTTTACCTAAAAACGTTCTCTTGAGATTCCAGCTCGTCCAGCGAGAACTGCAGGTTGTCACCAACCACCTCGTAGGAAATCGGAATCGGGTTGCAGCCACCGGGGAATCCGATGGTTTGGATGTTCATCATTACGTTGCACTTTTCGCAGATCACCTTGCCGTCGGACTCGTAATAGCCCGAATCGCCGCAGATCTCGCAGGCATCCAGGCCGGTGCCGAACGCCGTCTCGTTCTTCATGATGACAATGAAGCGCACCTCCACCCCTCCCTGGGTCTTGTAGATGCCGCCTGCCTTGCCGGGGTATTCCTTGCCGGCACGGGTCGTGATGGCGAAGCGGTGCAGGTGACCGTCGGAGACGGTGGCGCGGTCGACGAGCACCTTGTCGTCCTGGATCACCGATGGCTCGATCGGCGAAAGTTCCGGTTTAGCCTCGGCCTTCGCGTGGCCGAGGGTCAGTGTCACGCCGAACAGGATGCTAAGCACCAGCGAAAGCGCGAAAAACTTGCGCCGTGAAATCATGTCGGCCTTGCGGATCCTGCCCAGTGCCGGATTTGCGACGGGCCCACGCGGATGCGTCCACAGCGCGATCAAGCTCGGGACGCCGATCAGAACCGCGAGCACCAGCTGGGTGATCGGGCCGTTGTACTGAATCCACAACACCATGTCGAAGATCAGGTTGCTCTTGGGCAGCACTCCCCTGGTGGAAAGCTGCTGATAAAGCAGCACCGCGCGCGGGCCGATGATGGCCAAAAAGACGACGACGGTGATGACCGTTCTGACCACCCAGGGAACTCGGCGAGCGGATTTCACGTAACACCAGCAGGCGACCAGCACTAGCAGAGTGCCCAGCACAAAGCCGGCCAAGCGAAGCAGCGATTCTGACTCGAACAGACTCGAACCCATCAAGACGACGCCGTCCGTGCCGAAGAAGTATGGGAAGCCCAGGAATACCGAGTTGAACGCTAGGGTCACCAGGGCGGAGATCGTCAAGAAGCGATGACGTCCGGTCTGCTCGATGTCGTGCAGATCTCGGTTGCCGAACATCCAGACGGCAACCAGGAAGACGATCGCGGAGATAATCGCGGGAATGCCGACGATAGTATTCATCGTCGGGATGTTGATGAGCGTGGTGTTTATTCGCAGCTGGGCCAACACGGCACCGGAAGCGAGAGAAAGCACGGTCACCGCCCAAGTAATTCGAGAAACCGTCCTACGCTCCATCGGTGCGTGAGCGCGAGACGCCAACAAAATGGCGATCGTCAGCAGCAGCGGCATCGACAGCCGTACAGCGGCAACGAAGAGTTTAAGCATTTGTTAAGCCTCAGCTAATTATTCAGCAAACAGATTTTCCAATCATACGACGAGCTCCAAGAAACGAGTTATTCGTCCACTCACCGCTTTTACTGCGACACCCCGGAAGGCAGAAACCTTCCGGGGTGCACGCGAGAACTCTAACTAGACGAGCTGGCCGTCCCAGTTCCAGTTCTTGAACTCGAACTTCAGCGGCTCGGTCCAGAAGCGGCCCTTAACGCCAGAGGAGTCCTTGCCGGTGTGCAGCATGAACTCGTCGGCGGGCGAGGCGATGGTGACGGTGACGTCATACTTGCCCGGCTTCAGCTTGATGTTGTTGCCGTAGTGCGGGCCGTCAGAAGCGATCATCGGCATCATGGTGCCCGGATCGATTACCTCACCAGTGTTGACGTCCTTGATCTCAACCTTCGGGTCGAGGTAAGGCAGGAACTGATCGGCGTCGTAACCCCAAGCCTTGGCCTCGTCGGTGGTCTTTACATCGATCTCGAAGTGCATGTCAGACTCGGAAGCCGGAGGCATGGACATCGAGCCGTGCTCCATGTCGACAGCCTGGAAGTAAACCAGGTCTACCTCGAGGGAACCATTCTTCTGCGGGCCAGAATCGCCAACCGGAATCTCATTGATACCAATGACGTCAGGATCGGTGGACTCTTCGGCAGCCTCAGTAGCGGCAGCGGACTCGGCCGGCTTAGCATCGCTATCGGCCTTCTTGTCGGTGCTGTCACAAGCCGTGAAGGCCAGCGCCATGAGCAAAGCGGCAATCAGCGCAATAAGTTTCTTCACTGATTACTCCTTTCAGTTTTGTGGGGCTTCGGCCACGACGGTGGCTTCCCCGGATTTATTTGATTGCCGGTATTGCAGCCAGCCGAGCACCGCCAAAATGACGATTACCAGCAGCTGCGCCCCCAGCGATTCGACAGTCGGGTAGACACCCAACAGAGATATCTCGGGCATACCTTCGACCCGATGCGACGAAATTATTGTCGCGTCCTGGAACTCCTTCACCGCACCACCAGCGATGGTGATGGCGAGCAGCCCAAGCAAAATCGACGTCCACTTGAAGAAGGCCTTCATGGGCAGCCGGACGCCAAACTTCCAGACCAACAGGAACAAGATCGCGAGGATCAGCACTGCGAGGCCGACGCCCAGCCAGATCTTCGCGTGGTCGGCGCCGTTCTTTGCACCCGCGATGATCGGCAGATAGAACAGCACCGTCTCGGACCCCTCTCGCAGCACGGCCAGGAACGCCACCATGGCTAGCGCAAACACGCCCCCCTTCGCGGCCTTCTCGCCCGCGGTGCGCTCGATGTACTGCTCCCACTTGTTTCCGCTGGCCTTGTTGAGAATCCAGTTCGACGCCCAGATCAGCATCACGACGGCCAGCAAGCCTGTGATGCCCTCGATGAACTCCTGCGAGAAACCGCTCGACGCGGATGCGGTGATATTGGCGAACACGATTGCCAGGCCAACCGAGATGGCAAGCGCAGCGAGAACGCCAACGAGGATGCCCATCAGTTGGTCGCGACGCTGTCCCTTGAGAGCGTAGGTGACGACCGCCGCAACAACTAACAAAGCCTCGGCGCCCTCACGCAGCAGAATCAGGAACGACGCGAAGAAGCCACGCCAGCCGAGCTCGGCGTCCGGTGCGGTCAGCTCGTCGAGCTCCTTGGCGTCCTCTTGGACGTAAGAGATCAATTCATCAGCAACAGCGGCGTACTCGTCGGCGCTCTTCGACTGGTCTTTGGCCATCTGACGCATGTCGGCGTATAGCCCCTCGAGCTGAGACACACGGGACTGGCCGATGTAAGAGATTGTGGCCTTCTCAAGGCCATTCGCCTCGTACTGGGCGAGGTAGGCGTCGGTCGCAGCCTTGTACGCCTTCTCGAAGTTACCGGCCGCGTACTCGTCCTTGGCGGTGGTCAGCAGCTCCGAAATGTTGCCTGCGACGCGCGTCCACTGGTCGTTTAGCTCCGGCGCATCTTCGAGCTCCTTGACGTTGGCCTCCAGCTTGCCTATCACGTCCATTGAGGATTTCTCGAGATCAGCGGCAGGCACCCCTGAGTTCGCCTGCGTGCGTAGGTCTAGCAGCGCCTTGACGAACTCGGCCGAGCGCTCATCACCCAGACGGTGCTTGATCTGATCTTCGAGACCGCTGGTCTGGTAGTTCTCGTAGTAAGCCTGACGGATAGACGTCTTAATACCGTCCAGATCGCCGGCCTCGTACTGCCCCGGGATCTGCTGGATCTTCTCGGACATCGCAGCGACGACTTCGTCGTAGTTCTGCTCCGCCTTAGCGACCGGGGCGAAAAGATTACTGAACATGCCGATGCACACCGCCACCAAAAGAAGTGGCAGCGCCCAAGCCTTCATCCGGCTAGGACGGCTCGCGCGCGATGCGCCGTCCTCCTCCGCACTGGGCCGAATGGCTATATCGATATTTTCTTTATTCACGTCAACTCTCAAGTCAAGTTAGCTTCAGAAGGCTGCTCCCCTTCTGAGCAGAAAAACCTTTACCGGTCTTTCTCGCAAACAATATATAGCATTAATTAGGTTAGGTATCCCTATCTGAAAGCAATGTTTCATAACGAAATGGTTTCAGTCACATTTTTTGCAAGGCTCACCTAAGCAAAAAGAAAAGATACTCCTGTGAATTAAGTAAAAAGAACTTTTTAACAATTAAAAAAAGCCCGCCGGAAAAATCCGGCGGGCCAAATTTTTAATTATTTACAGGACCTCGAAACGTTCGCGGCCACCTAAGTAGGGGCGAAGAACCTTCGGAATGGTCACCGAACCGTCTTCGTTCTGGTAATTCTCCAGAATCGCTGCGATGATTCGCGTCATGGCGCACAGCGTGCCGTTCAGGGTGGCCAGCGGCCGGACGCCGTCCTCGCCGCGCATCCTGATGTTCAGTCGGCGGGCCTGGAACGTGGTGCAGTTCGACGTGCTGGTCACCTCGCGGTAGCGCTGCTGGCCCGGGAACCAGGCGTAGCAGTCGTACTTGCGGGCCGCGGAAAGGCCGAGATCGCCGCTGGCGACGTCGAGAACCTGGAACGGAATCTCGAGAGAAGTCAGGAAGTCCTTCTCGTAGCCCAGCAGCTTCTGGTGCTCGGCCTCGGCGTCCTCGGGCGCGCAGTAGACGAACATCTCGAACTTGTCGAACCAGTGCACACGGAAAATGCCTCGGGTGTCCTTGCCGTAGCTGCCGGCCTCGCGACGGAACGCCGAGCTGAAGCCCGCGTAATGCCTGGGCAGGGTCTCCTGCGGCAAGATCTCGTCGGAGTGGAAGCCGGCGAGCGAAACCTCCGCGGTGCCGACCAAATACATGTCGTCGCGCTCGAGGTGGTAGACGTCGTCGGCGGCCTGACCGAGGAATCCAGTGCCGTCCATGGCAGACGGTTTAACCAGCGCCGGAGCGATCATCGGCTGGAAGCCCCACTCAAGCGCCTTCGACAGCGAGTGCTGAATCAGGGCGAACTCGAGCATCGCGCCCGGACCCGTCAGGAAGTAAAAGCGCGAACCGGAAACCTTGGCGCCGCGCTCCATGTCCAGAGCACCGATCTTCTCGCCGATCTCCAAGTGGTCTGCCGCCTCGAAGCCCTCGGCCTCGAAATCTCGGGGAGTGCCCCACTCGTCGATGACGTAAAGGTCGTCCTCGCCGCCCTCCGGTACGTCGTCGATGACGATATTGCCGAGAGCCATGGCTACGTCGTGGAATTCCTTCTCGGCTTCGTCCGCCTGAGCCTGCAAAGACTTAACCTCAGCGGCCAGCTCCTTAGTCTTGGCGAGCAGCTCCTTGCGCTCCTCATCCGACGCCTTGGCGATCTGGCCACCGATCTTCTTCTGACTGGCCCTGGTTGACTCGAACTTTGCGATGGTTGATCGACGGTTCTGGTCTGCGGCGACCGCCCGGTCTACCAATTCCACCGGCGCGTTACGACGAGCCTGCGAGCGACGAATTAAATCAGGATCCTCACGGATCAACTTAGGGTCAATCATGTCCATTAGCTTACTATTTGCGGTTCACGCTGGCGAACACCTGTTAGCGTTATGACATGTCAAAAGCGGTGGTTATCTTCAATCCAGTCAAGGTTGACGAGCAGGATTTCAAGAAACTTATTGATGCCCAGGCCCAAGAGGCCGGCTACGACAAGCCCGAATACCTGGAAACTTCCGAAGATGATCCGGGCTACGAGATGGCAAAACAGGCGCGCGAATCCGGCTGCGACCTGGTGTTGGTCTGCGGCGGCGACGGAACAGTGCGGGTTGTTCTTTCAAAACTGGTGGGTTCAGACATTCCTGTCGCCCTGCTGCCCGGCGGCACAGGAAACCTGCTTGCCCGAAATCTGAACATCCCACTCGATATGGCCGACGCAGCCAAACACGCTTTTAGCGGCGAAGCCAACGCGCTAGACGCGATCAAGCTGACCGTCGACGGCAACGAGGACGAGGCCGAGCACCTGATGGTGATGGGCGGCATAGGTTTCGACGCCCAGCTGATGGAGAACACCGACGAAAAATTGAAGTCCGTAGTCGGGGCAGGCGCGTACGCCGCCAGCTTCATCAAGAACTTCGACGCTCCCCTGCGTCGGCTCAAATACCGCATGGACGACGACCACGGCAGGCGATACAAGAAGGACAACCGAAAGGCCGCGCTCGTGCTCGTTGCCAACGTGGCCAAGTTGCAGGCCGGCTTCGAGCTAATCCCCCAGGCCAAGCCGAACGACGGGGTCCTAGACCTTATGATGGCCTCGCCGAAGGGCCTGGGCGGTTGGGCGAAACTGCTCGGCAAGCTGCTGTTCAAGCGAGAGGCGATCTCGATGGTTTCCGGGCAGCGCCTGCACATTCAAATGGAAGAACCAACCCCCTACGAGATCGACGGCGACACCATGGGCGAGGGACAAGACTTCGTCTACGAAATCGTGCCCGACGCGCTCAAGGTGATTTGGAACCCGAAAGAAGCGCTCAGCTAACTCCCCCACCGAGCGGTTTAGCCGCTCGACTAACCGCCGTTCTTGATTAGGTTCGTCAACTCGGTGACCTGGTTGTAGACGCTCCTGCGCTCGGCCATCAGTTGGCGAATCTTCTTCACCGCGTGCATGACCGTCGTGTGGTCTTTGCCGCCGAACTCGGTGCCGATCTTCGGCAGCGAAAGCTCGGTTAGCTCGCGGCACAGATACATGGCCACCTGACGAGCGCGCACCAGAGTCTGCGTCCTCGAGGTGGAGCAAACCTCCTCGGGGGTGATGCCAAAGTAGTTGGCGGTCTCCTCGATGATGGTCTGCGCATTGACCTCGCGCTCCGAGCCGGCAGGGATGAGGTCCTGCAAGACGTCCTCAGTCAGCTTGAGGTCGACGGCCTGGCCATTGAGCGACGCGAACGCCGTCACCCTGATCAGCGCACCCTCCAACTCACGAATGTTCGTGGTGATGTTCGAGGCGATAAATTCCAGCGCATCTACGGGCACCTTCAGGCGCTCGCTGATTGCCTTGCGCTGCAAAATTGCCATTCGGGTTTCTAGGTCCGGCGGCTGAATATCCGTAATCAGCCCCCACTCGAACCGGCTGCGTAGCCTGGGTTCGAGGGCCTCGAGCGCCTTCGGCGGGCGGTCGGAGGTCATCACAATCTGCTTCTGCGCGTTGTGCAGCGTGTTGAAGGTGTGGAAGAACTCCTCCTGCGTCTGAATCTTCGACTCCAAGAACTGAATGTCGTCGATCAAGAGCACGTCCACCTCGCGGTAAGAGCGGCGGAACTCGTTGGTGCGGTTCTCCGAAATGGCGTTAATGAAGTGGTTGGTCATCTCCTCGGTGGAGACGTATTTGACCCGCACGTCCTGGTAGTAGTTTCGAACGTAATGTCCGAGCGCGTGCAGCAGGTGCGTCTTGCCCAGCCCGGACTGACCGTAAATCATCAGCGGGTTGTACGCCTTGCCCGGGGCCTCTGCGACAGCGACGGCAGCCGCGTGCGCGAAGCGGTTTGAGCTACCAATGACGAAGTTGTCGAAGGTGTACTTCGGGTTCAGCCTGTCACCGTCGTCGGCGGGCTGTGCATCCGAGGCGATCAGCTCGTGCACGTTCTGCTTGGGGACGAACTTAGCCACCTCTACGGGTTCCTCGTCCTCGTCGTCGCGCACCGGCGGCTCGAGCGCCAGTTCCAGATCAGGTTCGATGGTGATGGCCAGCCGCATTGACTTATGGAAGAGGTCCGAGAGCACGTCTTCGATCTGCACCCGCTGCCTGCTCTCGATGCGCTCGCGGGTAAATTCGTTCGGCACCGCAACCATCAGCGTCGACTCGTGGACGGTCAGCGGCTTCGAGCTGCGCAGCCAGGCACGGGCGGCGGCATCGGCCGCGTCCAGGACTTTCTGCCAGGCATCCTGGGCGGATGGGGTTTCGACGCGATCAGGGAGAGCTCCAAGTTCGGAACCTAATTCGCTCACGCCGCCCCTCCAATCGGTGAAGATTTCAAAATTTCTGCCTCAGGGCCATAACTTTAATCGGCCCCCTTTAAAAGTGGTAAAAGCTAGCCTAGCCCTAAAATCAAAGATGAGAGCGATTGCAAATAACTCAACACTTTGCCAACTCTTTTGTTATTAAGGCCTCGAGGGCCTAACATTGGATAGCCGCTTTAGTTGCTGCCTGGGTAGCCCTGCGCCAAGACAGGGGACGGGCACGTTCACGACGCGGCAACCAAGACCGAAAAATACCGCCTCGCAAGCATCATGCTCGCAAGGCGGCCCCCAACAACTAACGGAGATAAATCGTGAGCAAGCGCACTTACCAGCCGAGCAATCGTCGCCGTTCGCGCAAGCATGGTTTCCGCGCGAGGATGCGTACCCGCGCAGGACGTGCAGTTCTTTCCGCACGCCGCCGCAAGGGTCGCGCAGTCCTGTCGGCCTAGCGTGCTAGCCGCCCAGGCCAGGCTACGCTCGACTGCCGACTTCGCCTCGACTGTAAAGAGAGGCGTCCGGGCGGGCGGATCCACCGTGGTGGTACACGCGCGACTAGCGGATACTACTTCGGCATCTAGCGCCGAAGGCATAACGCGCCCACCTGCAAACACGCAGGTGGGTTTCGTCGTGTCTAAGCGGGTTGGAAACGCCGTCACCCGAAACCGCGTCAAGCGCAGGCTTCGACATATGTGCCGCAAACTTTTGGCCGACGAGGACGCCTCGTCCGCCACTCCCGCCTCGCAGGCCGGATTGCGTCAGATTGTCGTACGCGCGCTTCCAGACGCGGCGAAGCTACCGGAGCTAGTCGAGGACGATCTAGCGAAAACCTGGTCTAGGGCAGAGAAAAAATTGGTGGCCCGACAAAACCGATGAAGCACCTAATGATTTGGTTCATCAAGGCCTGGCGGCGATTCGTTTCGCCGCTCTACGGAGACGTGTGCAGGTACTATCCCAGCTGCTCTCTATACGGCTTGGTAGCTGTGACAAATCACGGTGCGCTTCGCGGTGGGGCGCTGACGATTCGACGCATACTTCGTTGTCACCCGTGGTCGGCGGGCGGCTTCGACTTGGTGCCTGGCACCGAGCTAGACGACTACAAAAACTTCGCACCAGCCGAATAGAATAAAGGTGAAGCAACAGTGCTAATTTCCCTGAACGCATTAATCCCGCTCGGGCTTGGCGACATCGGCCGAGCCATCATGAGCCCGCTCTACTGGGCGATCTCGGGATTACTAAAGCTCTTCCACGACATCATCACGCCGCTATTCGGCTACTACTCTGGCGTCACCTGGATCTGCGCCATCGCGATGCTGACCATCTTTGTCCGCACGCTGCTTCTTCCCCTGTACATCAAGCAGTTGAACTCGTCTAGGGCAATGCAGACGTTG
Source organism: Propionimicrobium sp. BV2F7 (assembly GCF_000510445.1). Classification (NCBI taxonomy): domain Bacteria; kingdom Bacillati; phylum Actinomycetota; class Actinomycetes; order Propionibacteriales; family Propionibacteriaceae; genus Propionimicrobium; species Propionimicrobium sp. BV2F7. Next base: position 375,298 of record NZ_AZIS01000004.1, read on the forward strand.
CAGCCCAAGATGAAGGCGCTGCAGGAGAAATACGGCGCCGATCGCGAGCGCATCGGTCAAGAGACGATGAAGCTCTATCAGGAAGAGGGCGTCAACCCGATGGCCAGCTGCCTGCCGCTTCTGCTGCAGCTGCCGATCTTCTGGGCGCTATTCCGCGTACTTAACGGCGCAGCGCGCAACAATCCAGTTGGCTACTGGTTTGAAAAAGACCCCGAACTGGTCAAGTCGTTGTCCGACGCCAACATTTTCGGCGCTCAACTATCCGGCACGCTCCTTCCGCTCGACAACGGCTTCGGCGCCACCCAGATCCTCGCGATTATTCTTATTCTTTGCATGACCGGTCTGCTGTTCTGGCAGCAGATCCACATGATGCGCCGCAACATGCCGCCGAGTGCACTCGAGGGCCCGATGGGGCAGCAATCGAAGATGATGCTGTACATACTGCCGTTCATGTACTTCATTTCCGGCCCGATCATCCCGATCGGCGTTCTGGTCTACTGGTTCTTCAGCAATATCTGGACCGTCGGCCAGCAGATGATCATCATCCGCACCTACCCGACGCCCGGCACTCCCGCGTACCTCGACTGGGAAGACCGCATGAAGACCAAGGGAAAGGACCCGAAAGAGATCGAGCGTCGTCGCGCCGATAAGGCCCGCAAGGCACCTCGCAAAGCCGATTCCAAGACCGTCACCGACACCACTCGCGTGACTCGACAGGGCACCAACCGTAAGACCACCAAAAAGAACTCCGAGGCTCCGAAACGTACAGTTCAACGGCAGCAGATTCAGCGCCAGCCTCGTTCAGCCCGTAAGAAAAAGAAATAGTTCAGGAGTAATCCATGACTGACGAAAATGTTGAACCGCACGACGAAGAACTAGACGAGAAACTCGCGATTCTCGACACCGAGGGCGATATCGCTGCCGACTATCTCGAGGATTTACTTGAGATCTCGGACCTGGACGGCGACATCGATATTTATACCGAGGGCGATCGCGCTCACGTTTCCATCATCACCGATGACGATAAGCTCGTCGGCAAGAATGGGGAAGTGCTCGAGGCTCTTCAGGAGCTGACTCGTCTTGCCGTGCTCACCGAGACCGGCAACCGCAGCAAGCTGATGGTGGACATCGCTGGCTACCGCGAAAAGCGCAAGCAGGAATTAAAGGACCTTGCCGCGCAGGTGATTCATGAAGTTAAGGACTCCGGAGAATCTGTAAAGCTCGAGCCGATGAATCCGTTCGAGCGCAAGATTGTTCACGACGCCGTAGCGGAGGCTGGCCTCTACAGCGAGTCCGAGGGTAAAGCGCCCAACCGTTGCGTCATCGTAATGTCCGAGCAGAGCTAGTCAGTTGGGAGGTGCCCTGGTGGCGACAGAGAAGATGCCGGAGGGCACCCTCAATTTATTCAAAGACGAGAAAGCGATTAGTCGATATGTCGACATATTGACTAATCGTGGAAACGAATGGGGCCTCCTTGGCCCAAGCGAGAACGAGCGCATTTGGAGTCGACACATCCTCAACTGCGCAGTTCTTGTTGATTTCATTCCTGCAAATGCGAAAGTCGCTGACGTCGGCAGCGGAGCCGGCCTGCCAGGCTTGGTAATAGCGATAGCTAGGGATGACATCGACGTCACGCTCATTGAATCGCTTGAACGACGGGCAAAATTTCTTGAGCTAGCAATTGACGAGCTTGGTCTAGCCGATCGAGTCAGAGTAATTCGAGGCCGTTCAGAAGACGTCCAAGAGAAGTTTGACGTCGTTACGGCTAGGGCAGTTGCGGCTTTACCAAAACTTTTAGGATTCACTTGCGATCTCTTCTTGCCAAAGGGACAACTGATTGCCCTCAAAGGCAAAAACGCTTCCGTTGAAGTGGAGAAGAGTAGAGCTAAACTTAAGAAGCTTAGGGCCAGCGCAGAGATTATCGAGGTTCACGCTTTGGCCAATTCAGAACCGACATGGATCGTTCGAGTCACATCTAAGGAGAAGTAATGGCGAATGTTTCACGTGAAACGGATTTCACCATTCCTGTTCCTGAACAAACCCGCAGAGTGGTTGTGGCAAACCAAAAAGGGGGAGTGGGGAAGACAACAACTGCAGTCAACGTAGCTTCCGCATTAGCTCGCGAGGGTCACAAGGTTCTGTTGATAGACATGGACCCACAGGGAAATGCGTCGACTGCGCTAGGAATCGAGCATTCTCCTGGCACTAAAGGCACGTATGAGGTGCTGATCGGCCACGAGAGCATCGCAGATCTAGCTCAGACGTCTCCGGAATCGGAAAACCTTAAGGTTTTGCCAGCAACTGTCGATCTTTCAGCATCAGAGATCGAGCTAGTGTCGTTGATTGCACGTGAGCAGCGCATTGCTCAGGCTTTAAAAGACTACGAAGAGTCAAACGACGTCGATTGGGTTTTTTTCGACTGCCCTCCGTCACTAAGCTTATTGACCGTTAACGCAATGGTCGCAGCAAACGAGCTTTTGATACCTATCCAAACTGAGTATTACGCACTCGAGGGTCTAACCCAGTTGATGCACACCATCTCGATGATTCGACAGAATTTAAACTCTAATCTTCGTGTCAGCGGAATTTTGCTGACGATGTACGACGCTCGCACGAAGCTTTCAAGCCAGGTCGCAGCGGAAATCGCTAAACACTTCCCAGACCAGATCATTAAGACCGTCATCTCGAGATCAGTGCGAATCAGCGAGGCACCGAGCTATGGTCAAACGATTTTGGAGTACGACCCGAAATCAGTTGGTGCGAAGGCCTACAGAAAAGTTGCCTACGAGCTTTCCACTCGATGATAATCTAAAGTCTGCCGAAACGTTCGGCAGACTTTTTTTATTAGGAGCTTGAATGAGCGCTGGCAAAGGCGGACTTGGCAGGGGACTGGGCGAACTTTTCACGCGGACAGATGGAATTTCAGAGGCTAACCCTCAGCAAGCTTCGGATAAGATGCCAGACGGCTCGTATTTCAAAGAAATCGCCGTTTCGAAGATTCATCCAAACCCAGCGCAGCCACGTCAGGTATTCGACGAAGAAGACCTTGAGGAGCTCGCAGCTTCTGTAAAAGAAGTCGGGCTGCTGCAACCGATTGTGGTACGTGAAAAAGGAGACGGCTTCGAGTTAATCATGGGTGAGCGACGCTGGCGCGCACACAAACTAGCTGGCCTAAAGGCAATTCCTGCAATTGTTCGAGCCACTGACGACCAAGACCTACTTCGCGACGCTCTCTTGGAGAACCTACACAGGGTTCAACTCAACCCGCTCGAAGAAGCCGCTGCTTATCAGCAGCTTTTGGACGATTTCGACTGCTCACAAGAGGAACTGGCCACCCGCATCAAGAAGTCTCGTCCACACATTTCAAACACACTTCGCCTCTTGAAGCTTCCGGCTTCAGTTCAGCGCAGGGTGGCAGCGGAGGTTTTGAGCGCGGGTCACGCTAGAGCACTCCTTGCTTTAACCGATCCTCTAGCTCAAGAACAGTTGGCGCAACGAATCGTTGCAGAAGGTCTTTCGGTGCGAGCAGCAGAAGAGCTCGTCGCCATGTATAAGCCAGGAGGGGAGCAGAAAAAACCTACACCAGCAAAAAGAGAAGTATCGCCCGAGCTTGCCAGCGTCGCAGATAGGCTTGCCGACCTCCTCGACACTCGGGTAAAGCTAACAATGGGTGCCAAGAAGGGCAAAGTCACCATTGAATTCGCGGACGAAGGCGATCTGAAGAGAATACTGCAAATACTTGAATAGTTTCACGTGAAACATGAAGGCTCTAGGTTTAACACCTAGAGCCTTTTTTCGCTTTCCCGACAAATGCTCGAATTTAAGGGAGAACGACTGAAAGTGTTTCACGTGAAACAAGAGCAGCCAGCCCAAACTCTAGTCTTTACGCAACAATCGAATCCCCCACCAACCTAGTTCAAGAGACCGTTTCGCGTGACACTAAGTAATTAAAGAGAAAATGTTTCACGTGAAACACAACTACTCGAGACGTCGAAGGATGTTTGCAAAGCCCAGCGGCCTCTCAAAAACAAGCGCCGCAAGGCGACCGGCAACGTTTCAGGAAAGCAAATGGCCTGGATGCGCATAGAAACGAACGAGGACGCCAAAAGGCATAAATAAAGCGCTATGTCGACATTTCGACATAGCGCTTTATAGGTATACCGCTTTACGGTTAAGCTAACTCGTCGATAATGCTCTTAAGGGCATTACGCGGTTTGCCGCCCTGAACGACCTTGACTATCTCGCCGTCCTTCCAGAACTGCAGCGTCGGAAGAGCCATGACACCTTCGCGCATCGGAATCTTGGGGTTAGCGTTGGTGTCCAACTTCAAAAAATCTACGTTGGAGTATTCACCCGAGAGCTCGTCGAGAATAGGAGCGAGCTGACGGCAGGGGCCGCACCAGTCTGCCCAGTAATCCACAATGACCAGATTTGAGCTGCCCTTCACAACGGAGTCGAAGTCAGCGTCCGTTACCTCTTTTACTGCCATAGATATTTCTCCTTATTAGTTATCGAGTAGAAAGCGTTCTGCGTCCAGCGCGGCCTTAGCTCCGGAGCCGGCAGCCGTAATTGCCTGACGATAAGTGTGGTCTACGAGATCACCGCAGGCGAAAACACCAGAAACGTTAGTTGCAGAGCTCTGGCCCGCAACCAAAACGTAACCAGAATCGTCACAAGAGATCTGATCTTTGACGAGAGCAGAGCGGGGGTCGTGACCAATAGCTTCAAAAAGTCCCTCCACAGCCAACTTGCGCTCCTCACCGGTGACCGTATCGCGCAGAGTTACCTCAGCGAGTTTACCGTCTCCACCCATGCCGACGACCTGGCTATTCCAGGCGAACTTAATCTTGGGATCGTTCTTGGCACGCTCAGCCATGATCGCGGAGGCACGAAGCTCGTTTCGACGGTGAATGAGCGTCACCGAATTAGCGAATCGGGTCAAGAAAGTGGCCTCCTCGACCGCGGAATCGCCTCCACCGACCACGGCGATGTCCTTGCCCTGGTAGAAGAAACCGTCACAGGTTGCACACCAGCTGACGCCTCGGCCAGAGTAGGTTTCCTCATCTGGAATCCCAAGCTTGCGATAGGCGGAACCCATGGCGAGAATCACCGTGCGGGCGCGATGCTGTGTGCCGCGAGAATCGGTCACCAGCTTGATGTCGCTGCTCAAATCAACGCTCTCGACGTCCTCGGCTACCAGTTCAGCGCCAAAACGCTCTGCCTGGGCCCTCATCTCGGCCATCAGGTCTGGGCCCTGAATGCCCTTCGAAAAACCGGGGAAGTTCTCGACCTCGGTGGTGGTCATCAGGGCGCCACCTGCATCGAGCTGACCTTCGAACACCAAGGGCTTGAGCTGGGCCCGCGCAGCGTAAATAGCCGCCGTGTAACCGGCCGGGCCGCTGCCGATAATGATGACATCGCGGATCTCCTGAGAAACGTCAACCGCCTGTGTGGAGGCGTCCGGAAGCGTGATGCCGGTGTTCAGCTGAACTGACTGCATATCTCTCCTTAAGAACTTTCTCTATGCAACGCAAGAATCGCCCGTTTTATGTCCTGGCACGACAAAGAGTTTCTACTCGACGAGATTCACCTCGGAAATACCTGTGCGGAATTGCCCCTCGGCGATGGCCGGCAGCGTGGTGAAGTAGACCAGCACCCACCTGGTGGTGACCGGTTGGTCTGGGCGCAAAACTATATCGGAACCCGCCTGCGACGCCTGCGTGACGGTCTGCCAACTGTTGACGGTGTCCATCGGAGGCTGATCGGCACCAGGATCGGCAGCTGGGATCATCAGCTGAACATCGACGGGGGAGCTATCCAGCAATAGGTGCACCCCGCCGAGCGGCTGGGGCTTTCCGAGGTCGAGAACCATTCCGGCGCCGGTCTTCAGATTGCCGAATTTCTCGCTGCCGTAGTAGGTCCAGGTGGTCCAGGCAGTGTTCGGGTCGCCGTCGTGGGCGAGCTGGTCCGTCTCGGAGCGTTCGTCTTCGCCGCCGCCGTCTGCGACAGGGTCAAAGCTGAAAACGTTTACGATCTCGGTGGCTGCTGCGGGCTCGCCTGCACCTGAGCAACCACGGACGACCATCACCAGCACCAAGCAGAGCACCACCAAGATCGCCACGAGCGCGATAATCCTACGCTGGGCGAATTTGGCAGGAGCCACCGGACTCTGCCTGGCAGAGATGGGGATGGACTTCTCCGGTTCCGCTACGTCAGAGACCTCATCGACGTAAGCGGGCTGCAAAGCAGTCGGGGGGTCATCGTATTGGGGTTCGTAGGCAGACACATCGACGGCAGGGGCAATCTGCGTCGGTGCCTCGTCGGGCACCACTTCGCGAGACTCTTGGGTTGGCGCTTCTGACCCCTGAAAAGCGCCATCTTGCCTAGTCACAGAGGTTTTATTGGAAACGATCTCAGTGGCTTTGTCGTCCTGGCTAGCCATCGGCATTTCGGGCGACAAATTGGCAAAACGCATGGCACGCATCTTCGACTGCAGTTCGGCCTTCGGCTCGGTGCTGGCCAAGATTCTGGTGAGCGTGGTGGCAAGCTCATCAGCTGTGCCGAAGCGCATTTTGGCCTCGCCGAGCAGCATCATCGCCACCTTGTCCAGGCCAGAATTTGTGGATGTGCGCAGTTCCTTCGGGGTGACCCAGTGCTGCTTTTCACCGGCCCCACGCCTGGGTGCCGCGGGCAGCCCGTCGCGCGAAGCCTCGTCGGCAACAGGTGCGCAACCAGTCAGGCAGGTATAGAGCAGCACACCCAAATCGCGAAGATCCTGTTGCTCGCGCCTAGACCAGTTTTGCTCGTGCTCGTCGCCAAAAATGACGCCGTCGGTCAGAAAACCGCACACCCTGATGTCACCCTCGAGCGTCACCAGGATGTTTCGCAAGCCGAGCCTGCCGTGGAACTTTCCTGCAGCGTGCGGGGCGGCCAGAGCCGCCGCGACCTCGCGAACGACGTATGCCGCCTCAGCGTTGCTCAGTCTGGTTGAAGAAAGAACGTCGCTCAGCTTCTTGCCCTCGGGATGCTCCCACACGACGAAAGAGAGCAGCTCTTGCCCCTCGGCCTCCATCGCGTCGAGAACCCTCAAGAAGCGGCAATCGTCGGTGGCGGCCGTCTGCCTGGCAGCCATCAAGAAGCGGGGGACGCGCGGGTCCCTAGGGCCCAGAATCTGCATCTGGACCGAACGCGAAAGGGCGTTGTCGGTGGCCTGCCACGTGGCTGCACGGTAGCCGTCGACCTCAGGGCCGGAAACGAAGAGCTCATGGTTCAGCCGATAACGGCCACCAACCATCTGGCCCGATTGCGGACACCAGAAGAGCTCATCAGATTGCACGTGGGTTCCTTTCTTGCACCACCAGTTTGCCAGCACCTCACTCAAGGGCCGGGAAGTCCCCGCCGTAAAGGGCGAGTTTAGACGATTTCTTCGAGCATCCCCTTGAGTGCCGACTCGATTTCGCAGATGGCGATCTCGAAGTCTTCCGAGCCGCCGTACCAGGGGTCGCTGATGTCGGCGCCAGGCACGGCTTCAGGGTCGAAGTCAGTCATAAGACGAATGTTGGCGTCGGGGGCGATTCGCTTCATGCGGGAAACGTGCGCGTTGGTGAACCCGATGGCCAGGTCGGCTTCGTCGAGCATTCGACGGCTGACCTGCTTGGCCTGATGTGGGCCGACGGGGTAGCCGTGCTGCTTCATGACACGAACCGCACGGGAGTCCATCGGGTTGCCGTGCTCTTCGTCACTGACGCCGGCGGAGTCGAACTCTAGGTCTAGGCCGCGCTGCCCGCTCAGGTAATTGGCGATCTGTTCGGCCATCGCCGAGCGGCAGATGTTTCCGGTGCAAACAAAGAGTATTTTCTGCATGTCTTTTAGGCTACCCGTTGCGGTTAAGCCAGCGTTGGACGAGCCTGATTCGCGCCTCGACCTGTCCAGTGTTTGCCTGGGCGAGTTTCGGGCCGCCGCATTCGCGTCGCAGTTGGGCGTGAATGTGTGAGTGCGGCACGCCCCGCACCCTGGCGAAACGGCTAACTAGGGTATTTAGTTCCTTGCGGCGATTGGCCAATGCACGGTGCAACGGCTCGTCTGGGGGAACTTCTTTCCGCCGCACCTGCTTGTTGATTTCGCGCTTGTGCCTAGCGAGCTGCCTGCGCTGGCGATCGGCGAGCATGGTGCCCATCAGATCCGAATCGGCAAGGCCGGGCAGCGTCAGGTATTCCTCTTCGTCACGGCTAGACGGATCGGCGTACATGCCGTAGGTGTGGGAGTCGTAGAGGACATGATCGAAGGTGGCGTCCGAGTCCAGCATCTTGAACTCGTTGTTGAGCTCGTCGCTGGCGGCCTCACGGGCATTGGCCTGCCCCAACAAGGCCTCGGATTCGTCCCAGATGCCTTCGTCGGGTTTGCGGCCGCCGAGGACGTGGTCGCGCTGCAGTTCCAGGCTTGCCGCGTGATCGAGGATGGTCGCAACCGTGGGCAGGAATACCGTTGCAGTCTCGCCGCGCTTGCGGGCACGCACGAAACGACCGACGGCCTGGGCGAAGAAAAGCGGGGTAGAGGTGCTGGTGGCGTAGACACCGACAGCCAGGCGAGGCACGTCGACGCCCTCGGAGACCATCCGCACGGCCACCATCCAGCGTGTCTCGGAGCCCGAAAACTCCTCGATCTTTGCGCTCGACTTGGCATCGTCTGAGAGCACCACAGTGGTTTCTTCGCCGCTAATCTGATCGAGCAGCCGGGCATACGCCCTAGCCGTGGACTGATTCGACGCAATCACCAAACCGCCGGCGTCCGGCAGGTGACGACGCACCTGCGTAAGGCGCTTGTCCGCGGCCTGCAGGACCGAAGATATCCACTGGCCCTTCGGATCTAGCGCGGTCCGCCAAGCCTGGGAGGTCAACGCCTTCGTCATCGGCTCGCCCAGGTTTGCCGCGATCTCGTCGCCAGTGTTGGTGATCCAGCGCATCGGGCCGCCATAGGCCATGAAAATCACGGGCCTAACTACGTGATCCCGCAGCGCATCCGCGTATCCGTAGACGTAGTCTGCGCGGCTGATCTGAGAACCATCGTCGCGCATCTCGTACTCGACGAACGGAATCGGGTTGTCGTCGCTGCGGAACGGGGTGCCGGTCAGCGCGAGGCGACGGGTGGCGTACTGGAAAGAATCGTGCACAGCCTCGCCCCAGCTGCGGGAATCACCAGCGTGGTGAATCTCGTCGAAGATCACCAAAGTCTTGTTGTTTGCGCACAGCGCCTCGTAGTGCCACGGCCGAACCGAGACGGCTGCGTAAGTGGTGGCCACCCCGACGTACTCGCGGCTGCGTCCAGCCCGACCACCGCGCCCGGTTGGATCGATCTGCAAACCGACGCGGCTGGCGGCATCAGCCCACTGCGTCTTTAGGTGCTCTGTCGGCACCACGACAATCACCCGATGAACGATGCGCTGCGATATCAGCTGGGAGGCGATCCTAAGCGCGAACGTCGTCTTGCCCGCGCCCGGGGTAGCCACAGCGAGGAAGTCCTGGGGCTGCTCGTCCATGTACTTTTCCAGCGCCTCTGCCTGCCACGCGCGCAGGGACGCAGACGTGCCCCACGGAGCTCGCCGGGGGAAGGCAGGAGAAATTCGCTCGAAGGCGGAAGAAGTCATAGCGAGAAGCGACGATACCCCTAAAACGGCGTCGATTCCAGCAGGCTAAAAAGGCGGTTTTACTAGATTCCGCGACGGGCTCGGCGCGGCTCTTCCTCCTCGGCCTTGGCGGCCTCGGGAGAGTCGTAGAGCCAGGTCAAATCGTCCATGCTGGCGGCCGCACGACGGGCACGCGGGCTCGGCGGCGGAACAATCATGGTCATCTCGGCAGCGGAGAAATCGTCCACATCCGATTCAGTTTCGGGGCCCGGAGTTTCATAAAGAGCGACGGTGCTATCGAGCGGCTCGTCGGAGTCTTCGACGTCGCTTTCCTCGACCTCCGCAGCCGATTCGGCTTCCTCGACGGCGGTGGGCTCGGATGGGGTAGCCCCCAGATCATCGTCCGAGGACTCGAGCGAACCATCGTCGGAGGACTCGAGCACATCATCACCCGCCTCAAGAGCAGAATCATCGGACTCGGATTCTCCCAGCTCTTCCTTCTTCTCCTCAGACTCGCGGGCCTCATGCTCCTGGCCGGTGTCACGAATGAAGGCAATCAGCGCGCAGACCAGACCGATAAAACCAGCGATTGCAAGCACGATACGGGTCGGTTCGACCCTGCCACCCAGCACATCGAAAAGACCGAAGCCGGTGATCATCGCGAAACAACCAATAACAATCAGGGCGATCGAGAAGTTGGTGGTGATGGTGGACTTCGTGCGTCCAGACCCGCCAATCAGCACGCGGATGTGCCAGGCCAGCAAAGAACCGCCCAAAACTATCGTCAAAACCGTGATAACGAGAGAGGCCTGGCTGTAGAAGACCATAGCGAGGCTGGCGATCAGAACAATCAGAGAACAAGCCAGCAGCAGCGCCAGCAAGGTCGCAGTGACCCCAAGTTTCTTAGTTTTTGCCATCATTTCCTCCCACAGCTAACCATGTTAGCGGGAAACGGCACATTGTTAGTCCTCGACGTGCGTGGAACCTTTGCGTCTTACCTGATGAACCCGCCATGCGGTGACAGTCAACAGCACCGCGCCGGAGGCGATGATCAACACCCAGGCGACGTTCCCGACCTTCGTGGCCGTCACCAGAAACGAGACCGGCTCACCGATGGGCTGGCCGTCCTCCAGAACCAGCTGGGCCCTCACCTCCACCGGCCCGTTGGCCTTCGAGTGGGGGTTCACGCGCAGGGTCAACTGCTCACCGGCATCCAACTCGACCAAAGAAGTGTCATTAATCCACACGCGCTGGTCGTTATCCGAGTCGAACCTGACCCGAAGCAGCGCAGGAGAGCCCGTCGAATTGACGATAGTCACCGGCAAAGCGTTGTCCTTTTCAGACGTGGTGACCGTGTCCGTGGCAAGCAATTGGACGGCGTTGGGGTTGTCCAGCGCACGCGCAGGCTCTAACACTTTGGCAAGCCAGGCATCGCGCTGCGAGCCAGTGAACGCGCTGGAGGCATAAGCGTTAGCGACGGAATCGAGAATCTTCTGGTAATTCTTCGAGTTACCCGTGAAAGTCACCCAGCGGCTGAGGACCTCGGTATCGGGCATCTTGGAGGGCTGAGACGTCGAGGACAGGTTGATCTCCGATTCCGGCTGGCAGCTGAGCAGGCCGTCGATCGAGACCGTTTCGAGCCAACCCGATCGGGAGTCAACGATGGCCTGAGGGCTGGCTACGAGCGTGACGAGCGGATTTTCCTTGCCGAAAATCAGCTGCCGGGCACGCATACCAGCCGCAGAGAAACTATTCGACGGCACGGAATCCGCCGCCACCAAACGGACGCCATCCAAAACTGCAGGACCAGTAACCAAATTCCTAGCGAGCACCGCAACGGGCTTGGCAGCAGCCAACACCTCGACATCCTGGCCGCTAACTTCACCAGCGGAGACAATCAGCGGCAGCCTCTCGACGACCCCTTCGGCGTCTACGCGGTTGGCGGCATCTAGCCACTTATCCGTACCAGAGGCGCGAACAGTTGCGACATCAGGAGAATTGTAGAGGCCCCGATAGGCACCTGACTTAGAAATCCTAGCCTTTAAGCGGGTTAGGAACTCCGTCGCCTGCGGGGTGCCGAGCGCTGTCAGCTGATCGATAAGCGCAGGGTCCACCAGAACATCGGAACTGTCTGCTGCTCTCAGCAGCGGCTCCAGGCGCTGACTCAGGTCTGCGCTCAACGCGTCAGCGTCCAGCAGGTCAGCGGTCGCCGGCTCGGAGCCGGGAGTGTGGGTCAGCGGATTCAGCGCGGGTTTCGAGTTCAACACGACTAGCTGGGCGGTGGTTGCGGAACTGCCGGGGTTGACGATGGCGGTTCGCGCTGCGCCAACCAGCAGGCCATCTGAGCGGGCCTCTACGCCGATTCGGTATGCGGCATCCTGCTGGCTCAACCAAAGAGGCTCGCTGTCGTTTCCTGGGTCTAGGCTCGCAGAAACCTTGAAATTCTTTGTCTCGCCTGGCTCTACAGAGCCCAGGTTCATGCTGGCACCAGAGGCGTTGCTTACCGCTCCACCACCGGGCTGATCGAGGGCAGTCTTCAATTGCGCAGGCGTGGTGAGCGGGGTGGCGTCTCGCCAAAGCCCCACCGAAACGTTGTTCAACGCGCTCGAGCCAGGATTCTTCACCGTGCCAATGATGGATATTTCGCCCGTGGTAGTCACGTACTGCGGACTCATCTGCGTCACAACGACGTCGAGGCGGGGAGCCTGCTCGTCGGCGAAAGAGGGTGCGCCAGCACACAAGATCGTCATCAAGACGACCAGGAAAAGGCTGATCCTGCGTCCCATTCGGCTCCTATGCGAGAGGCTCCGGGTCTCCCAACTTGCGTTTGTCGTACCAGGCTAGCAACAAGGAAAGCACGATGATCAAAGTGATGACGCTATAGGCCATTGTTGCCGCGATCCGCCAGCCCTGCGCAACGAACATGAAACAGATCGCGGTGAGCATCGCGTTGCCGATCGCGGTTGTGGTGCGCTCGATCGTTTGCTTGACACCGCCAGCTGTGCCACCCATGTCAGGGGTCAACTCGAGCATCGACAGGGTCTGGTTAGCGGAGTTGAACGCGCCGACGCCGATGCCGGTGAACACCAGCGGAATCGACAGCCACCAGTAGCTGATAGCGGGCACGAACTGGATCAAAGTGATCAGCATCAGCAGGCCGACGATGTAGATACCGAGCGAATGCATCGTCATCGTGCGTCCGCGGCGCAGCACGTTACGCCCGGCGATCATCGCGGCAACCGCAGAACCAATAGCGTTCGGCAGGCCGATAGAACCGGAGACAAGCGCGCTGGCACCCAGGCCGTTCTGCAGGTAAAGCGCGATGATGACGAACACCGAGGTGCCGCCCAAGAACTGCATGCCGGAAACCATCGTCGCGTTCGTGAACGAACGGACTTTGAAAAGGTGCAGATCCACCATCGGCTGATTGCCGCGTTTCTTGTACGCCTTCTCCCAGCGGTACCAGATGTAAAGCAGCAGGCCACCCAGCGGCAGAAGCGCGAACGAAAGCGCAGTCTTAATCATGAAAGGCAACATGACACACATCACGCTCAGCGCCATCAGGATCATGCCGACCGGGTCGAGGTCCAAGCGAGCAGCGCGGGCCATGCCGAGCTTGCGGTGATTCCACAGACGTCGTTCAGACTCAAAAGGGAGCCACATTATGGCCAGAATCATCGTCACGACACCAACCGGGAAGCTCCACAGGAAGGACGCCCGCCACCCCAAGTCGGGGCCGAACCACTGGATCAGGAAGCCGGTGAGCAGCGGGGCGATCGCAACAGCCACGGAAACCACCAGGCCGAACAGCGCGTTAGCTGTTGCTCGCGCCTGGCCGCGGAAGTACTGCACGATCATGCCGTTGGTCTGCGGCGAATAAAACCCCGCGCCGATGCCCTGCACCAGGCGTGCAATGTTCAGCAGGCCCGGATCGTGAATCAAACCGCAGATCAGAGCAGAAGTCGAAAAAAGAAAGATACCGATTATGAAGGTGATGCCGCGCCCGAGCAGATCGCCGATTCGTCCGGCTGCGACGAGCACGATGCCGAACGTCAAAGCGTAGCCGGAAAGCAGCCACTGAAGATCGGTATCCGAGGAGCCAATCGACTTTTGAATCGACGGCAGCGCGACGTTAACAGAGCTAATCGACATCATGGCCAACGCCAGGCCAAAGAGCAAAATGATCAGGATCTTCTTCCTAGAGAAAACCCTATCCACGCCCTCTACGCGAATAATGTCGTCATCCATGAATTCTCCTAACCAAAAGCCACAGGCGTCCCTAGAAACGACATCTATGTGGCTTGTGCGTCGGCCAAGACGCGAAAGATGCTGAGTAAACAGCCGGAAAACTCTATCGGAAAGAGCTGCCAATAGCTAGTAAATGGAAAATAGCCGTGCTGGCTAGCCCTGTTGCTGGGCCCACCACTTCTTAAGTTCTTCCTCCGCGCGCTCGTCGCCCATCGGCCCTTGATCCAAGCGCAGGCTCAACAGGTGGTTGTATGCCTTGCCGACCATCGGGCCGGGCGCGATATCTAGCAGCTTCATGATCTGGTTGCCGTCGAGCTCGGGGCGAATCGCCTCCAGCTCCTCCTGGGCGGCCAGCTCGTCGATGCGGAACTCAAGCTCGTCGTAAGCCCTGCGCAGCCGATCTGCCTTGCGACGGTTTCGAGTTGTGCAGTCCGAGCGGGTCAGAATGTGCAGGCGTTCGAGCTGATCGCCGGCGTCACGGACGTAGCGACGGACCGCGGAATCGCTCCATCCGCAGGTTGCGCCGCCAGACGAGCCCTCGACGTAGCCGTGGAAACGCTGGTGAAGCGCGATCAGTTTGCTGACATCCGAGACGGTCTCTTTGGAGTAGCGCAGGGCGCGCAGCCTCTTTCTGGCGATTCGGGCGCCGACCACGTCGTGGTGGTGGAACGTGACCTTGCCGTTCTCGAATGCCCTGGTGACGGGTTTGCCGATGTCGTGCAGCAGCGCGGCCAGGCGCAGCGTCAGGTCTGGCTCGTGGTTGGGGTTGGGTTTGCCGTCCACCAGGTCGCGAGATTTCTCGAGCTCGATCGCCTGATCCAAAACGGTCAGCGAATGCTCGTAGACATCCTTGTGACGCATGTGCTCATCACGCTCTAGCTTCATTGCAGGCAGTTCCGGCAGCACTCGGTCCGCGATCTTGCTGCTCACCAGCAGATCCAGGCCGGCGCGGGGACGATCGGTGAGCAGCAGCTTGCTCAGCTCCTCACGGACGCGCTCGGCACTGATGATATCGATGCGCTCGGCCATCTCACCCATCGCCTTGAGGGTTTCTTCCTCGACCAAAAAACCGAGCTGGGAGGAGAAACGGGCGGCGCGCATCATGCGCAGCGGGTCGTCGCCGAAACTGACCTGCGGGCTGGTGGGCGTGCGAAGCAGCTGATCAGCCAGGTCTTCCATGCCGGCCAGCGGATCGACGAATCGCCACTCGTCGGTTTTGCCGCCGGTGACGTTCAGCGCCATAGCGTTCACGGTGAAGTCTCGGCGGATCAGGTCCTCTTCGATGTTCTCGCCGAAAGCCACCTCGGGTTTGCGAGAATCCGACCGGTAAGAATCAGCCCTGAACGTCGTCACCTCAACCTGCCAAACGTGGCCCTCGGCGGCAATGTTCGCCGAGATGGTGCCGAACTCGCGGCCGGTGTCCCAAGTCTGCCTGGTCAAAGAACGAAGCAGCTTCTCGGTGTCGTCCGGGCGCGCGGAGGTGGTGAAGTCTAGGTCGTGTCCGAGCGTGCCAAGCAGCGCGTCGCGGACTGAACCGCCAACCAGGTAAATCTCGTGTCCGGCGTCGCCGAAAGCCGCACCGATCTTATTTACGACATCGGACGCGGGCAACAGAGCAGCGAGAGCTTTCTTCATGGCCATAAGCGCTGATTCTAGCTTCAACCACCGACAGATAAAGTTTCGAGGCGTCCGCTAGTTGCGAGAAGTCGACACTGTGGCCCCGAGCGCCGCCCCGATGACGGCTGCGATGGCCAGCCATTACAGCGTCGAAAGTGCTTCACCGATGACCAGCCAAGCCATCAAAGATGCGATCGCCGGGTGCGCTGGCCTGCAGAATGGCGAAGAGCCGGAGACGGGATTTTCGACAGAACGATCAACTCGAGGTTAAACGGCAGCGCCGTCGGCACCGGTCTTGAGCATCAAAGTCTTCGCCCAAGACACGCCAAAGTTCATAGCAGCTATCGACGAGATCGCGACTAAGGCAGACCCCCAAATCTGCTTATTGCTCAACGTCTAGTTCGACTTTTCGTCCACAGTGCGAACCGGAGTTGCGGGGGTGTCTACGCCATTTTCCTGGAACACCTTCAGAGAGGCAGCTCGGATCGCGCGCTCGACGCCCCACTGCTGGTTGCCACGGCACTTGACCAATATGCCGTAGTTGGCAATGTAAGAATCGAAATTGCTCAGGCCAAGCACTGCGGGTTCATCCAGCAGCACCTTCTCTATCTCCTGATCGCCCTCGAGCTCCTTGACTGCCTGCTTGAGCAGATTGATGATCTTGAAAGGATCCTCGTCAATATTGACCGGGATGCTGATGACGGAGTTCGACCAGCCCTGCGAGATATTGCCCAAGGTGGTGATTTCGCCGTTGCGGATGTACCACATCTCGCCATTCATGTCCTGAACCTGGGTGACGCGCAGTTGCATTGCAATAACTGTGCCGGTGACGTCGCCGATGGTGATGATGTCGCCGACACCGAGCTGATCTTCGAGGATCAGGAAGGTGCCGCTGATGACGTCCTTAATCAGGCTTTGCGCGCCAAAGCCGATCGCCAAACCACCCAGACCGGCGGAGGCCAGCACCGGCGTGATGTCAATGTTCACTGCGCGCAGCAGCCAAAAGGAACCGATGATGACGACGCTAACCGTGATCACCGAGTTGAGGATGGACGCCAGCGTCTTCATGCGCGCGTGACGTCGTTCGTCTTCCTTGGGATCCACGCTCATGAACATTTCCGTCGGGTCCTTGGAGCCCTTCATGGTCTTGGTTGCCTTGGCACCCAGACGCTTGAACGTCTTAGCTGGGTTGGCTTCGGCTGTATGGACCAGCTCCTTCACAGCCTTTCGCAGCGTCCAGCGAGCGACGATGATTATCGCCAGGATGATCAAAATCTCGATCAGGGTTTGGGGCCAAACGAACTTAATCTGTGCGGGAATCATCAATATCCTTAACTACTTGAAAATAGCGGTTAGGATCGGCTCGAAATTCTTGCCATCCTTAGCGTCATAATCGATTATCGCTACTGAAATGTCGCCAGAGAAACCTGTCACCCAGATGTGGGTCTTGGTTTCGGACCCCTCTTCGAACTCCGCGGTGCCGGTCTTGGCGCCGCTTAACCACTTAGCGTAACTGGAGCCAGTGCCCTTGAGCACGCCCTCCATCATCTCTTTGAGCTGGGCTGCTTCGTCCTCGGTGATCGGGCTGGCATCCAGGGTGGGGACGACGTCCGTGCGCAGGTGGGCGACCAGCGATTTGCCAGAGTTCACGGACCCGGACATCGCGGCCAACGCCATCGGTGAGACAAGCACGTGACCCTGGCCAAAGGAATTGGCTGCGGCCACCACCGGGTCCTCGGTGGCGGGCACGGAACCGTAGAACGAGTCGAAGCCAGCGTCGTAATCCACGCCCATGCCCAGGCTGGCTGCCGCCGAGCTGAGCTCCTTGCTGGTGATCTTCGCGTTGACGAATGCGGTGTTGCAGCTCTGGGCGAGTGCATTGGCCAGCGAGATCTTTCCGATAAACACCTTGGGGTAACCCGGATAATTGGTGAATTCGCGGCCTCCGGCTTCGGCCTTTTCGGAGCAGTCCACCTTCGACGTCGGTTTCTCGCCGCGACGCAGCAAGGCCAGAGAACTGGCGACCTTCATCGTCGAACCCGGCGGGAACTGCCCGACGGTGGCTAGCGGTTGGCTCCCAACATCCGGTGACGTGCCGGCGGCGAGGATTCCGCCATCCTTGTCCAAGACGGCGACGGCGATCTTGCCCGGCGACTTCGCCAGCGCGGCCTCGAGCTTAGTCTGGATCGACATGTTCAGGGTCGTCTGAACGGCCTCGCCGCCCTTAGGGGAAAGCGAGAACAGATCGGCCTCGACTATGGGCTCTGCCGAGGGAGTGGCCGGCTTGGCCAGCTCCTCCTGGGTCTGTTTGCTGACGCTCTTTCGGAACTTCAGCGAAATCTTGTGGCCGGTGTCTCCGCGCAACCTGGCGTCTGCGCTCTTCTGCAACCCCTGTTTGCCCACTTGATCGCCGGCGCTGAGCAGGCCGTCGGAATTCTTGATCTCCTCTGCGGTTGCCTCTCCAACCGTGCCGAAGATGTTGCCGGCGAAGTTCTCCGACGGGGCAAGGGGCATGTTGGCGCCCAGCGCGATCGCGCCCGGGATCTCCTCGATGCCCTCGGGCAGCTTTTCGGAGCGCACGGTGAGCGCCTCGACGAAAGCCTGTGGCCCACTGGCCTGGAAACGAGAAACGTAGGCGTCGACGTCCACCTTCACCAACTCGGCGAGTCTGCGCGCGGATTCGTCGCCATCGGCACCATTCAGCTTGGTTTTGTCGACACCGACCTTATATACCGGCTGCTCGGAAACGATCGCGGCTCCGTTACGGTCCGTGATGATGCCACGCTTGGGGCTGGTCCGTTCATAAACCAGGCGGGTGTATTCGTCCAATTGCGGGTGGACGATGCTGGGGGCCCACGACACCTTCCAGCCGCCCTCGTAGACCAGATTCGCCTTGCTGGTGAAGGCCCAACGGCTAATTGAAGGGGTGGGCTCGGGGCTGGCGGACTCGTCCTGCGGCTCGACGTTGCGGCTGAACGTGTAGTTCTGATTCAGCGAGACCTGAGCCGCCGGGTTTTCCATCGTGCCTTCGTATTTGATCTCGCCGACTTTGACCTCGGGACGCAGCCCCTGCATTCCCGCGATGACCTCGTCGAAATCGGCCTCGGCTGCCTGGGTGTCTCCGGCCACCTGCAGACCATTGAATTGGCCGCTGGCTAGCACATTTGCCAAAGCCTCGCCTATCTCCTCGGCACCATCGGGCGGGGTGTATCCGGGCTTGCTGCAGCCCGCAATAAAAAGGCAAGCCAGAGCGGCCGCTGCTAGCCTGGAAAATATCTTTTGTGCCATCGATTACCAATCGTCGAAGTTACGATTCAAGGCTATCGGTGAGCACCGACATTTTTATTTACCCGCGCTTTGCGGAGGGCATTTAGGAACTTATTTATTCATAAGCCTTGACGCTCTTGGTCAACACCTCTCGCATTTGACTGGCTGCCTCCAGCTCGGTGGCTTCATCGGCCAACAGCTTGGCGATCTGTTCGCCGGGCCAATCCGTCAAGCCTGCGGTGATGGGGGATATGCCGCTGGACATCTGTTGGACACTCAGCCGGGCGTACTCACCGAGCAGCCCCTCTTCGTCCTGCACGTCCTGCGGGATTAGCTCCGGATGGACGGGCAGCCCGCCGGTTGCCTGGACGCGCGCCGAATCCGCGTCCACGCTGGTAAGCGCCTCGATCACTTTAGAGGCGACACCGTCTGAAGTCAGCGCGGCGAGATAGCTGAACTGCGGCAAGCCACCACAGACCTCTTGACAGGGATTATCCACACGGACGGAATTGCTTGGCGCGGGCGTCCTGGCTGGCACTATCACCACCGGCACTTTGCCCTGCTCGAAAAGCTGCAGAGCGGTCGCGGTTGCCGGCTCGAAAGGCTTCGGAGTCGCGCTGGGCGAGGCGCTAGGAGAGGGGGTGGGAGTCGAATCGGGGTCCGGCGCCACGTATTTGGGGAAGACATCGGCGTTCAGCACGCCAGATTCCACCCAGCCCTTCAGATTTTTCAGGCTCTTGACGGCGGTGTTGCCGTCGAAAGACACGTGCAGCGGGTTCTTTCCCATCAGAGAATTGTCGTAGCTGCCGAAGAAGGCTGCCAGCGTCTGCGGATCGTTGCTTATCGCAAAAGCGTTGGACATGCCGTTTGCGTCCTTCACGCGCTCGGCGTCGGCTATCAGGTGCTCCCAGGTGCGCCACGGATGCCCGGAAGGTGGCACATCGACGCCGGCCCTGGCGAAGGCTTCGCTATTCACGTACGTAGCCGTCATGGCCGCGTCGTAGGGGGCGGCGATCAGCGAGCCGTCGTCGGTTGCCGCCGCCTTAGCCTCGTCGACGAAGTCCCACTCCATGCTCAACTCTTTGGTCTCGACCTCTCGGGGACGCAGCGTGCGAACGATATCGGGCGTGTCCCCGGCCTCGACGCGCTCAGCCAGAACGTCCTCCACCTCGTCGGCGGCCACTTTCTCAACCTCGACGTCAAGCCCCAGCCCGGCTATCTGGTCGTTAAGCACTCTTTCTTCCTGCTGCGTTCCCCACCACAGCATCTTCACCTTCACCGGCGTCGACGACGGCGTGGATGGGGCCGGCTGCGATGGCTGCGACTGGCACGCAGATAGCGCCAGGCAAGAAGCGAGCATCACAGCGCAGGACAACCGAGAAATTCTCATGGGTGCAAGTTTAAGGCCTTAAGCTTGGCTCATGGCATTTAGCGATCTGTTCAAGCCGGCCGCGCCCGAGCCCGGGCCAGACGAACTCAGCCTGTTGGACGCACTGCAGGCGCGTCTTGAGGGCGGCGTCTTCATCGACGTGCGCTCGGAGGTTGACTACGAGCGGGGCCACATTCCCGGAGCCAAGTTCGTCGAGTTGAGCGCGCTGCGCGAATCTCCCGTCGACGCCATCTGGGCCAACGACCCGTTCGCGGAGACCGACAAAACCATCGTCGTGGTCAGCGCCACACCCAAGCACGCGTCGGCGATCGCGCATATGCTTCGCGAACAGGGCTTCGACGCAAAGTCGCTGGCTGGTGGCCTGCTGGCCTGGGTCGCCGACGGCCAGCCGCTGGTGCCTGGCAAGCCGAAGTAACCCACGTTCGACTTTCGAAGTTTTCAGCAGGTACTATTAGCTTTCGCAAGCAATATCCCTCCTGCCACGGGAACGTCTCGTGGCCGTTTAGTCCGAAGGAGGTGGGGTCAAGCATGCGCAAGTACGAAATTATGGTCATTATCGATCCCGCGGTTGACGAACGTCAGGTTCCCGCGCTGATCGAGAAGTACACCAAGGTTGTTACCAGCGAGAACGGTGTCGTCGACAACGTTGACGTTTGGGGCAAGCGTCGTCTGGCCTACGAAATCAACAAGAAGGCCGAGGCTATCTACGCCGTTCTGCAGCTCACCTGCGAGCCGGCGACTGTTTCCGAGATCGATCGTCTGATGGCTATCGACGAGAAGATCATGCGCGCCAAGGTCATGCGCACCGACAGCAAGTAAAGCCTGCTGCTGCATAAGTTATCCACAATTTCAGATTCCAGATCCGAAATTGTCAGTGGCTGGTGGCAAGCTAGCTATTACTCAATGCAGCACAACTGGAAGGGCAGACAATGACTGGTGAACCAATCATCACTCTCATCGGCAATCTGACGGCGGACCCGGTGATCCGCTTCACCCAGCGCGGAGACGCTGTGGCGAACTTCACCGTGGCATCCACTCCGCGCACGTTCGATCGCACCACGAACCAGTGGCGCGACGGCGAGGCTCTGTTCATGAACTGTGTTGCATGGCGGAACCTGGCGCAGAATATCTCCGACAGCCTAACAAAGGGCTCGAGGGTAATCGTCAGCGGCAGGATGAAGAGCAACTCGTATCAAGATCGCGAGGGCAACAACCGTCGCTCCATTGAGATCGACGTTGAAGAGATCGGTCCTTCGCTGCGCTACGCCACCGCAACCGTCAACCGCACTTCGGGGCGTTCGTCCGGCGGCTACAACGACGGCTTCAACGCTGGCGGCGGTAACTGGGATCAGTCCCAGTCTGGCGAGCAGTTCTCTCAGCCCTCCGACGGCGGCAACTCCTGGCAGCCTAGCCAGGACGAGAGCTTCAACCGCACCAACCCAGATCCCTGGGCCGACGCACAGAGCTCAGAGCCTCCGTTCTGATCCATAAATTTCAGTAATTACCCGAGACCATTCCGGCATCACGCCGGGCCCATTTAAGGAGCACCACAATGGCAAATCGTCGCAAGATTGTGAGCAAAAAGAAGGTCGTGCCCGTCAAGACGACGCGCATCGGCGAAGTTGACTACAAAGACACCGCGCTGCTGCGCAGGTTCATCTCTGAGCGTGGCAAGATTCGCGCCCGTCGCGTAACTGGCCTGTCCGTTCAGGATCAGCGCAAGGTGGCCATCGCCATCAAGAACGCGCGTGAGCTCGCACTGCTGCCGTACACGTCCAACAACCGATAAGAGGGGAATAAAATGAAGCTAATTTTGACCGCCTCCGTCGAAAACCTGGGCATCGCCGGCGACGTCGTTGACGTTCGTGACGGCTACGGCCGCAACTACCTGGTTCCGCAGGGCCTCGCTATTGCGTACAACCGCGGCACCGCAAAGCAGATCGAGGGCATCAAGCGCGCCCGCGCCGCGAAGACCATTCGCGACAACGAGCACGCTCTGGCCATTCGCACTCAGCTCGAGGACCTGGACGTCACCGTCCCGGCTCGCGCTGACGAGTCTGGCAGCCTGTACGGCGCTGTGACCACCAAGAACCTGGCTCAGGCCATCAAGAAGGCCGGCGGCCCGGATCTGGATCGTCGCATCATCTCCACCGCCAAGCCGGTTAAGCAGGTTGGCAAGCACACCATCGAGATCGAACTGACCGACGCTGTTATTGCCCACGTAACCGTAGAGGTCGTGGCTGCGTAAATTTATCTGAGCCCAGCAAAGCGCGGTATGTTCTAGCCATGAGCTACGAACGGTTAAGTACCGGTTTTGCTGGGCTCGATCACGTCTTGGGACGTTTCCTGCCAGGCGATAACGTCGTCTGGCAGTACTCGGATTTTTCCGAATACTTAGCCCTGGTAAGGGCATTCGCCGGTGCCGCTCTCGACGATGGCGTCGAGGTCAGTTACGTGCGGTTCGGTTCCAACCCTGTTCTGCTGGATTCCGAGGTCCGGGTTTTTGAGCTGGAAGCTAACAATTTCGAGTCGTTTACATCCCAGATAAATCGTTTGCTGCTGGGCAATGGCACCGGCGGAGCATACGTCTTCGATCCGCTGAGCGAACTTAAATCGAGCTGGCTTTCCGATCTTTCCATCGCGAACTTCTTCCACGTGACCTCCCAGCGGCTTTTTGAGCTGAACGCGGTCAGCGCGTTCGGTCTGGAAAAGAGCGCCCACACAAACCCTGCTCTGAACAAGATTTTGGACAGCGCTCAGGTGGTTTGCGACGTCTTCGGCTTCGGCGACGAGTGCCGAATCAACCCGCTGAAGCTCTGGCTACGGAAGACTCCTGGGCCGGTAAATCTAGCGGGCGAGGCCGTCGAGACCCCTACGGTCGTCGACCCAGCTGGCTTGGACGGCTGGAATTCGCTGATTGAGGAATCCAAACGATTGCTTGCCGCCGGAGAAACCGGGGAGGCGAACCGCGACTTGCTAATCGAAACGACGATGGGTTCCGAGGGCGACCTCGTCGAGCTGGCGAAACGCAACATGACGCTGGGCGACGCCGTCAAAATAGCGGAACGCGAGATCGGCTCTGGGCCGATCGGCGGAAAGTCCGTCGGCGTGCTAGTGGCACGCTCGATTCTGGAGCACACGGGGCGCTTCGAGGGCAAAATGGAGGCCCACGATTCTTATTTTCTCGGCTCGGACCTGTTCTTCGAGTACATAATCGCCAACGATCTGTGGCAGCTGTGGAGCGAGCAGAAGACTCCCACCAGCTATTTTCCAGTTGGAGCCCAGTTGAACGCAGCCCTAAAAAACGGCACGTTTCCGCCTAGTGTGCGGGCAAAATTCTCGCAGATGCTGGAATATTTCGATGGGGCACCGATCATCGTTCGCTCCAGTTCACTGCTCGAGGACAACTTCGGAAACGCGTTCGCGGGCAAATACGAGTCCGTATTCTGCACCAATCAGGGCAGCCGAGAAAGCCAGCTGAAGGAACTTGAGGACGCCATCCGAACCGTCTATGCGTCGGTCATGGGCGATGAGGCGCTCGTCTACCGTTTAAACAGGGGCCTGGATCAGTCGCCAGAACAGATGTCGATCCTCGTCCAGCGCGTCTCGGGGGCTCGCCACGGCGACCTCTTCTTTCCGCACGCGGCGGGTGTCGGAAACTCGTCGAACATCTACGTGTGGGACGCCACGCTAGACCCGCAGGCCGGGTTGATGCGGCTGGTGTTCGGGCTCGGCACTAGGGCGGTGGACCGCACTCTCAGCGACTACCCGAAGCTGGTGGCGCTCGACAAACCCGAACTGCCCGTCGACGTCCGAGACCCGAGCAGCCACAGCCAGCGATACGTGGACGTGCTCGACCTGCAGAACTCTAAACTTTCGACGATCGCGCTCAACACGTTGATCGATACCCCGATCGACGCCGATTGGAGGCTGTTCGCGTCCGTCGACCACCCAACCGTCATGCGGCTTCGCCACGCCGGACGCAAGCTGAATCAGACCCCGAAGGTGCTGGATTTCAAGGGCCTGTTGGAGGGCACGGACTTCGCCGAAACCATCTGCGAGATGCTTGCCACCCTGGCGAATGCGTACGACTACCCGGTCGACACCGAATTCACGGTGAACATCGACGCCGAAGGAGTCCCGTTAATCAACCTGGTTCAGTGCCGTCCTTTACAGACAAAAGGCCTGGGCAGCCGCGTCCAGATGCCGAAGGACCCGAAAGATGTGCTGATCAAGCAGCGCGGCAACTTCATGGGCGGCAATGTGCGGATGCCCATCGAATACGCGGTTATCGTGCGTCCGGAAGCCTATCTGCAGCTTTCCACCCAGCAGCGCTACTCGGTTGCCCGCGGAATCGGGCGGTTGAACCGCGCGCTTTCGGACACGTCGTTCATGATCGCCGGGCCTGGGCGCTGGGGGACGACAACTCCCTCGCTGGGCGTGCCGAGCCACTTCACGGAGCTGAACAACGCCGGGGTGCTTGCCGAATTCACTTACCCGAAGGGCAATTTCCGCCCGGAGCTGAGCCAAGGCAGCCACTTCTTCCAGGAGATCGTCGAGCAGGGAATGTTCTACCTGGCCCTGTTCACCGAATCTAGGGACGTCGTCTTCGACATCGAAAAGATAACTGACCTGCCAAATCATTTGGTGGACGTCGAACCGGGCCTAGCTAGCCTGGCCGACGTCCTCCACGTGGCGAAGCTGGATGGCCAGGTGCTCTACAGCGACATCGCCACCCAGCAGGTCATCTGCTGCAGTTAATTTAGTGGGATGCCCTTGGCGTCGTAGGCGTAGGAGCCCGAGCCGCACAGGTAGAGGATGCCCTCAATGAATGCCCAAAGGCCGATGGCCATCTGAATGAGCGGGCCGATGAAAATTATGTAGAGGATAAAGCTGCCGAGAAAACCAATCAGCTGGATCAGAGCAATATTGGTGCGCCCGGTATAAAAATTGTGGATGCCCAGCGAGCCGAAGAAAATTCCGAGAAGGCCGGCAGCAACCTTCGACTTTTGTTGGGCCGGAGGGTACTGCTGAGCCGGCGAGACGGCGTAGTTGGGCTGGAAATTGCCGTAGCTCGGCTGCTGGTTATAGGCGGGCGGCTGCTGATAGCCGGGCTGACTTTGCGCAGGCTGATTCACCGCCGTCTGGTATCCAGGCTGGCGGTAAGCATCCGTAGGCGCAGGGTTGGAGAAATTCTGCTGAGAGGCTCCCGACTGCTGAAAATCTGGTTGGCTGGGCTGCTCGTTGCGCAGGTTTAGGTCTAGGTCGTCATCTTGCGGGTTCGGCTGGTAGCTGTCGTACAGATAATTCTCGTTGTTTTGGGCCCGGTTGTTGTCCTGGCCGTAAGGAAAATTGTCCTGGCTCATCGATTCTCCAGTTAGTTAGAAAGGGCTAGAATCTGAGCCGGTTTGCCGGCCCAAAATCATGTTACCAACTAAATTTTCTGCGGCGCGAACAGTCTTCCAACTCTGCTACTGCAAGTCCAGGCCCAGATCTAGTACCTTGGAGGAATGGGTCAGGGCACCGATGGAGATGTAGTCCACCCCGCTGGCGGCAACCGCCTTCGCTACATCGAAATGCAAACCGCCGCTGGCTTCGGTCTTCACGTTGGCAGCACGGCAAATCTCGACAGCCTCGCGCATCCGCTCGGGGGTAAAATTGTCCAGCAGAATCAGATCTGCGCCGGCATCGATGGCCTCGCGCATCTGCTCGAGCGTGTCCACCTCGACCTCAATGGGCACATCAGGAGCCTTGGCCCGCACGGCATCGAACGCCTCCTTCACGCCGCCGGCCGCCGCAACATGGTTGTCCTTGATGAGCGCGACGTCGCCTAGAGCCATGCGGTGATTAACGCCTCCGCCATCTACGACCGCCTTCTTCTGCAGCAGGCGCAGGCCCGGCACGGTCTTTCGGGTATCGCGGATCTTGGCGCCGGTGTCAGCGACGGCGTCCACCCAGCGCGCGGTTGCCGTGGCGACGCCGGAAAGCTGGCCCAAAAAGTTGAGCATCGTGCGTTCGGCGGTCAGGATCGCCTGAATCGGGCCGCTGACCTTCAGCACGATGTCGCCCTCTTTAACGCGGGCACCGTCGTCCAAAACCTTCTCCACCTCGATGGGCGTCCCCAGCCGCTCGGAGACCTTTTTGGCCGCCAGCAGTGCGGGAGTAACGCCTGAGATCACGCCCGGTTCGCGGGCCACCACCAACGCGACGCCGGTTGCGTCGGCTGGCACGGTGGTTTGAGTCGTGACGTCGGGGCCGAGCCGTAAATCCTCGTCCAGAGCGGCGTCGACAGCCCGCTCAACGTCGCTTGCAAAATAGTCGCTCATTTGAGGCCTCCGGTGATCGGTTGTTTGATGATTTCCATGCCATGCACTCCGCGCACGACGGCCTGCCGATAGCGGAACTCGTCCCGCCTGTCGGGGAAGTCGCTGCGCCTGTGGCAGCCCCTCGATTCCTCCCGACCTAAACCAGCGAAGCCGATTATTTCGGCGGCGGTAGCCAGATTCGTCGCGGTCAGCGCGCGATCGCTGTAGCAACCGGCGCCCAGCCTGCCGAGCTCTTCGCTCAGGCGCAGCAGACCCTCTTCGTCGCGGGTGACGAATGCATGGCTCTGCATATTCGACTTTATCTTTTCGATCGATTCCGCCGAGACGAAATCTTCTGGCTGGCGAGCAACCGGCGTGCCAGGAGAGGGGAAAGCCCCAGACGCTAGAGCCGCGCCCAGCCGATCGCCGGCCACGAGAGCTTCCGTCAACGAATTAGAAGCCAACCTGTTGGCACCCTGCACTCCGGTTGATGCCACTTCGCCAACCGCGTAGAGTCCGTCGACGCTGGTGCGCCCGTCCAGATCCGCCTCGACACCCCCGCAGGAATAGTGCGCTGCGGGATGAATCGGGATGGGGGAGGAGATCGGATCGACGCCTCGGCTGTTACAAAGCTGCAAGATGA
Source organism: Propionimicrobium sp. BV2F7 (assembly GCF_000510445.1). Taxonomy (NCBI): domain Bacteria; kingdom Bacillati; phylum Actinomycetota; class Actinomycetes; order Propionibacteriales; family Propionibacteriaceae; genus Propionimicrobium; species Propionimicrobium sp. BV2F7. Next base: position 402,390 of record NZ_AZIS01000004.1, read on the forward strand.
GCGGGAAAGTAGTTCGCCAATCGTCGCCGAATTCGGTGGCATCTAGGTAGACGCAGGCCTCGCCGCTGCGTTCCAGCTCGGCCATGATCTCCGCAGATACGACGTCCCGGGGCGCCAGCTCAGCCAGCGGATGCTTACCAACCATGAACCGCTCACCGGCAGAATTGATCAGCTTTGCGCCATGCCCACGCACGGCCTCGGAGATCAGCATTCCGCGCTTTGTGGCCTGCGAATCAAACAGAACGGTGGGGTGAAACTGGGTGAACTCCAAGTCGCGAACGCGGGCGCCGGCACGGAAAGCGGCCGCGATTCCGTCTGCCGTGGCCACCTGCGGGTTGCTCGTCACCGGCCAAAGCTGACCGATGCCCCCGCTTGCCAACACGACGACGCTGGCCAGGACGTCCGTTACGCCGTCGTCGTTTATTACTCGCACTCCACAGGCGACGCCCGAATCGTTGGTCAAAATATCAGCGACCCTGGTGTTTTCCCACACCTGGGCGCGCGAATCCTTCAGCACACCGGCGAGAGTGGCGGCTAGGGTTCGCTCGACCTCCGCGCCGGACGCGTCACCGTAGGCGTGCACTATTCGGTTGGCGCTGTGGCCACCCTCCAGGTGCAGATCGAAGCTGCCGTCGGGTTCACGGTCGAAGATCGCGCCCATCTCGACGAGCCTGTTGATGGCGCTAGGGGCAGCCGTCACCAACTCGCGAACCGCCACAGGGTCGCACAGCCCGGCTCCGGCCTCCAGCGTGTCGGCGATGTGCGATTCAAAGTCGTCGTTCCGGTCGAAAACCGCAGCCAGACCACCCTGAGCCCAATCCGTCGACGAGTCCCGCAGCGAGCCGCGGGTAACCGCTATTGTCTCCACACCCGCCCGGGCCAGGTGCAGCAGGACCGAAAGGCCAGCGGCACCGGTGCCAACTACGACGACGTCACAGTGTTTAGTTGCGTTGGCAGTTAGCTTGAGCATCACTCCGCGCTTCCGGGGTTTCCAATCTGAATCATGCGCTCCACGGCGGCCCGCGCTTTGACGGCGACGTCCTCCGGGACGTCCACCTCAAAGACTCTCGTTTCGCTGGGTTCACCCAAACAGGCGAGCAGCTTTTCGGGAGTGATCATCTTCATGAACGGGCAGACCGCGCCGGCGTTCACCGGCTGGAAGTCGGTGTTCTTGTTGACCGCACGCAGCTGATGCAACATGCCGACCTCGGTGGCGACGAGCACCTTCTTTGCGGTCTCGTTGCGGGCCGCGGTGAGCATTCCGCCGGTGGAAAGAACCTTCGTGTCTTCCTCCGGCAGATCGCCCTTACCGGCAAGCCAAAGCGCGCTGGTTGTGCAACCACACTCGGGGTGAATGTAGAGCTTCGCGCCGTCGTTGGAGTGGACGGCGTCGATGAGGCTGTTGGGGGAGATGTCCGCGTGCACGTGGCACTCGCCCATCCAGATGTGGATGTTGTCGCGGCCGGTGCGACGACGAACGTGCGCGCCCAGGAACTGGTCGGGGCAGAAGAGGATCTCCTTGTCCTCGGGAATCGAGCGGACCACCTCGAGAGCGTTGGAGCTGGTGCAGCAGATGTCGGTCTCTGCCTTAACCTCGGCGGTGGTGTTGACGTAAGAAACCACAACCGCGCCCGGATGCTCTGCCTTCCAGGCGCGAAGCTGGTCTGCGGTGATGCAGTCGGCAAGCGAACAGCCGGCCTGCTGTTCCGGAATCAACACGCGCTTCTGAGGGCTGAGCAGCTTCGCCGTCTCGGCCATAAAGTGGACGCCAGCAAAGACGATCGTCGACGCATCCGAGCTGGCAGCTATGCGGGACAGCGCCAGGGAATCGCCGACGTGGTCGGCCACATCCTGAATCTCCGGCGCCTGATAGTTGTGCGCAAGAATAACGGCATCGCGCTCACGGGCTAGTCGTCGCACTTCGTCCTGCCAAGAGGTGGCGAGACGGTTTTCGCTCAGTGTCTGCGTCATAATCGAAACTCCAATCCTTGGGTTTTCGCCTTATAGGCTAAAACCGGATTTTAGGTTATCATCCTTGTTGTGACGAGACAACCTGCCAGAGACAACAGCGGAGTTGCCCTGTATCGCCACGAGGCGATCGCGGCTGTTCTGCAAGTGCGCGAAAGCCTCAGTGTGCTGGTTTCGGAACGCCCACGCGAACCATTTTCCGGCCACCCCGCGCTGCCGAGCGGGCCGGTGGAGATTGACGAACAGATCGGCGATTCCGTGCTGCGCCACTTGAACCGGCGCACAAACCTGAAGAGCGTGGCATACCTGGAGCAGCTAGACACCAGATCCGACCCATTCCGCGACCCGGCCCAGCGCACAATCGGCACCAGCTACCTCGGCCTGATTCCGGCCGAGCAAGAAATCGACCTTCCCGACAATGCCTACTGGCTGCCAGTTTCGAAGCTGAAAGACATGGCCTTCGACCACGCGGAAATCGTCAACTACGCCGTGGAACGGCTGCGCGGAAAACTCAGCTACACCAACATCGCCTTCGCGCTGGCACCCGACGAATTCACCATCGCCGGGCTGCGGGCAATCTACACCGCAGCGCTAGGCCACGACGTCGCCCCGACGAACCTACAGAGAGTCTTGACCCGTCGCAGCCAGCTAGAAAAGCTGCCAAAAAAGACGACGGCCGGCTCCAAGGGTGGACGCCCCGCGCAGCTGTACCGCTTCGCGGTACACGAACTCGTGGTGACAGACCCGTTCGCTGTGCTTCGGCCGGAGAGTTGAGCTACACAAAACCATCAGCTTCTAGAATCCGAAACCTGGTATGGAAGGCTAACGATGATTGGCTCGTTTCGTTTCCGATCTTCCAGGCAAGGCTGTTGGCAGGGTTAGGTTTTAGAGCATTGAAGGCGTGGCGGGAGCGAAGCTCGACATTGCGCAAGCAATGAGAGCGAAACGAAGACACGGCGAAAGAGCTCGAAAAACCTAACCATGGCAGCAGCCGAACTTGAGCAGCCAAATAAAGCACAAAACGGCCTGCCCAGTAAATCAAACTGAACAAAACAAAGGTGGTTAGTCTTCGAAAAGACTAACCACCTTGATTACGCGCGGTTACTGCTTTTTCGCCTTCTGGGCGCGCCGCTGAATTGCGGCCCACTCGTCGCGCAGGCCGACCGTGCGGTGGAAGGTCATCTCGGCCAACTTGTCCTTGGCGAAATAGCCGAGGCGCTCAAACTGCACGACCTCGCCGCCGGGGACGTCGCTCAGAGATGCCTCGACCTTGCAGCCGGTCAGTGTCTCGCGGGAGTTCGGGTTCAGATCATCCAGCGGCTCGCCAGTTTCGGCTCCGGGAAGATCGGCGGTGAACAGCTTGTCGTAGAGGTTCACGGTGGCATCCACGGCGTGCGGGGCAGACACCCAGTGCATCGTGGACTTCACGCGGCGGCCGTCGGGTGCATCGCCGCCCTTTGTCTCGGGGTCATAGGTGGCAATAACCTCGACGACGTTACCGTCGGCGTCCTTAACCACGTCGGTGGCGGTCACGAAGTATGCGCCACGCAGACGCACCTCGCGGCCCGGCGAAAGCCTAAAGAACTTGGGCGGGGGAACCTCGGCGAAGTCGTCATTCTCGATATACAGATCACCGGTAAAAGCAACCTTGCGCTTGCCGTCGTCGGGGTTCTCCGGGTTATTAACCACCTCGAAATACTCGACCACAGGGTTGCCGGCCTCGTCCTTGGGCCAGTTGGTGAGCGTCAGCTTCAACGGGTGCAGAACACCCATGCGCCGCTGCGCCGTCCTGTTCAGTTCGCGACGCACGTAGCTCTCCAACTCCTCAATGGACTGCCTGGAATTGGTGCGGGAAACGCCGATGTCGCGGCAGAAATTCTTGATCGCCGCCGGCGGGTAGCCGCGCCTGCGCAGACCCGAAAGAGTAGGCATGCGGGGGTCGTCCCAGCCATCAACGATGCCATCCTCGATCAGCTTGCGCAGCCTGCGCTTACTGGTGACGGTGTGCGTCAACTCCAAGCGGGCGAACTCCGTCTGGCGGGGCTGCTCCGCGGGCAGCGGCAGGTGGGACAGGAACCAGTCGTAAAGCGGGCGGTGTGAAACGAATTCGAGCGTGCAAAGCGAATGGGTGACGTGCTCGAGCGCGTCCGACTGGCCGTGCGCCCAGTCGTAGTTGGGGTAGATGCACCACTTGGTGCCGGTGCGGTGGTGTGGCACGTGACGGATGCGGTACATGACCGGGTCGCGCAGGCTCATCTCGTCCGCAGACATGTCTATTTTTGCGCGCAGCACTCGCTCGCCGTCAGCGAATTCGCCATCACGCATCCGCTTAAACAGGTCAAGATTTTCCTCCACCGAACGGTCCCGGTAGGGGGAATTCACTCCCGGCTTACCGAAGCGGCCGCGCTGGGCGGAGATGGTTTCGCCGTCCTGATCGTCAACGTATGCCAGGCCTTTCTTGATGAGCAGCACCGCCCATTCGTACAAGTCCTCGAAGTAGTCGGAGGCGTAAATCACCTCGTCGGGTTCGTAGCCGAGCCACTCGATGTCCTCGATGATGGAGTCGACGTATTCCACGTCCTCCGTGTCCGGGTTAGTGTCGTCGAAACGCAGCTTGCAGATGCCGCCGAACTGCTCGGCGATGCCGAAGTCAACCGTCACGGCCTTCGCGTGACCGATGTGCAGGTAGCCGTTAGGCTCGGGTGGGAAGCGCGTCTGCACCCTGCCGCCGTAGGTGCCCGCCTCGATGTCAGCAGCAACCATGTCGGCGATGAAGTCGCCTGCGCCATTACTAGATTTCGACTCGCTCATGCAGGCAAAACTATCAGCGTTACCCACAACTTACCCAATACGCTCGCCGCGTTAACCCAAAGCCGCTAGCCCCGGAGCCGTTGGCTAAAACTTGCCGTCGGTGTCCGTGGCCAGGCCCTCGTCGACGAGCACCTTAACGATATGGTCGATGCTGGCCTGTCGGGGTTGGCGCCCGTCGGGCAGGGTTGTTTTGGCCGAGTAGTAGCCGAACTCGCCGGTGTGGGTGAGCGCGCCCAGGTCGACGAGCTGAATCCGGCCGTCCCTGATAGCACGATTCCACGACGTGTTCTTAAAAATCCGCCAGCGCCGCGGAAACAACAGCAGCCCTGCCTTGGTGACGTTATCCTTGTGCCCACGCAGGTGCCAGATTTTCACTGCACGATCGATTCCGGGGTCGGAGCTTGTGATGCCGGCCATCGAAATCACCCGAACCGGCACGCCGAGCGCGGACAGATACCAGGTGGCGCCGAGAGCTATTTGCGCACCACCGCTCCAACCGAGCAAAGTGACCGGCTTCTTCTCCTCGGGCTTGTAGCCATGACGAAGCAGCGCCGCCGAGATCTGTTCGGCGACCGCCAGGTTGAACACCGGTCCATATCTACGGTCGGAACTGACGAGCATCTGGAAGGCGTTACGCACGTTGATCATGACCGCCAAAAAGCGCCCCGGTTTTTTCTCGAATTTCCAGATTCTCAGCTTCTGCCAAAGCCCCGAGAAGCGTCTGCCGGTGGTCAACGCCTGGTTTTCCACAGAATATGGGTAGATATCCCAAATAACGGTGGTCTTTCCGAGGCGCTTGGCTAACTCATCGACGACTGGAACCTCAAAAACGGGCAGCTGGTCGGGCCCGCTAGTGCCGATGCCGGAAAGGTAAACCAGATAGTGCTCGTCGCCATCCTCCGCAACCACCGGTTTCGGCCGGGCAACATTATCCGCCACCTCGGCCGGTAGCTCTATTTCTTGCTCGAGCGGGGCCTGCTTTGCCTGCTCGAGTCTAGGCCAGTCGATAATTGGGGCGGCCGGCGAAGAATCCATATGAGCATAGTTGCGCTGCCACCAAGACAGGGCCTCGCCGGGGGCGAATAGGCCGGCGATCACCAGGCCCAAAACCATGACCAAAATAATCTGCAAAACGATCATCAGACTCGCCTATCCTCTGCAGCCCTCATCAGATCGTCGGACGTGACGCCTTCGCTCCCGCTGACCCACCTGAAAACGCGGGTGGCGAGCCTTATCGGGGCCAACTCGAAACACCAGTCGATGAGCTGCGCGCCGAGCCAAGCGCCCAGCGTCAGAAGCAACGCGTTTGGCCTGGTCAAACCCAGGCTGACTATGGCAAACGACCACATCGCCAGCAGCACCCAGACGTTCAAAATTCGCGCGATACCCGGGCCCGTGTAGGGCAGCACGACTAAGAAACCGAACCAGAACGGACCGTACGACGCGAGCACCAGGGGCAGCACCTGACTCAGCGACAGATCGACACCCAAAAACAGGTTTCCGAGCAAGATGAACAGCGCCGACTGGATGGCGCCTTTCAGGAGCATCCCTGCGGCCGACGTCAACAACGTCATGGCCATGCGAAGCCCACGCACCCTATTAATAGCCAGCACCGCCCACTGCCCGAGCATGGTGGAGACGCCCGCAACCAATCCGATGCCAACCGACACCGCCCAGCCGCGCACATTGCCGCCATCCCCGTTCAGGCTCAGGGATGCGCCAAGCGTGGCAAAAAGCGCGCCCAGGTAATCGTTCATATCTTCATCTTCGCACGTCCCCGACAAGCCCACGATGCCGCCCATTGCGACAGGAACCCCTCAAACACTCGTGTGGGAAATAACCATTTATCCACAGTTATCCACAGGGTTACCAACATCGCTGTAATTACATGCATGTAATTATCCCCATTCTGGGGATAATCCTGTGGATAACTCTGTGTGTTTACGCGTGACTGTCGATTTATGCCGGTTTTTGTATCCGGCTGATCCTGGTGACGTGGTGGTTGACCTGGGAACATCTCGACGGTTGTGGGAGTTCGGGTCTTTGAAGGAACGTAAAGGCGTGGCGGGAGCGAAGTGATTCATCGCTTGCGATGAGAACGCAGCGGAGACACGTGCCCAGTGACGAAAAGACCCGAACTCCCACAACCTCAGCCTGAAAAGTGGCCACCAGGCCCAAGTGCAAAAAACGAGGAGGAAAAAGTTCGACGTCGAACAATTTCTTCCACGCTAATCCCGTCGACGTGCAAACCAGCCACAAGAGGGAGCTGCCAGGTCAGAAACCGACCAGAAGCTAAAAGATCAACCAGCTCCAATGGAGTGCCGGAAAAATCAAAAAGGGGTGAAGATAGTCTTTAGCCATGAGCAATGATAAGTACGAACGTCCGGTGCCGAACATCGGAGACGCGACGAGCCATGTAGACCGCCAGCAGGATCCGGAAGCGTGGAGCATGGGTGAGGCAGTTACCGCCGCGCTGGATGAGGTTATTTCTGCAAGGCGAGATATCAGAAGGTATCGCGCCGACGAGGTGCCACAGGAACTGGTCGAACAGGTTTTGACTGCGGGGCATAGGGGCCCTTCGGTTGGACATTCGCAACCCTGGCGCTTCATTGTGGTCAGCGACCAAGACATCCGCGACCAGGCAGCAGTGATGGCAGACCGCGAGAGGCTACGTCAGGCGAAGCTGCTAACTCAGGACCGCGCGGCGAGACTGCTGGATCTTCAACTGGAGGGCATTCGCGAGGCCCCGCTTGGAATTGTGGTGGCATGCGATAGGCGAACCCCGTCATCGGGAGTGCTAGGAAGGAACACGTTCACCGACGCGGACATGTGGAGCTGCGCGGCCGCGATCGAGAACATGTGGCTTGCCGCCCGGGCGCGCGGGCTTGGCATGGGCTGGGTGACGCTGTTCGACCCGGCAGAGTTAGCCGAAATGCTCGGGCTACCCGAGGGCGTGGAGACGCTAGGTTGGATGTGCCTGGGCTGGCCGGACGAGCGCCCGCCGTCGCCCGGCTTGGAGCGCCGCGGCTGGTCGAAACGCCTGCCGCTGGAAGAAGTCGTGCTGAGAAACCGTTGGCCGCAGTCCGACGAGCCGTCCGCACCCGTTTCTGGGCTACGCGAGGATCTGGCCGAAAAGTACGCGAACATGCAGGTCAGCGCGCCCGGCAGGTTGGACGTGGTCGGCGCCCGCGACGAGGCCGATCAGCTGTTGACGCCTCCGGGATCATTGGGCAAGCTCGACCAGGCGCTCGACAGGCTGGGTGCCGCGATGGACAAGGTTTATTCCGGCACGCTGGTCATCGTTGGCGCAGATCACCCGATCACCTCGCACAGGATTTCAGCGTTCGATTCATCCGTCACATACGAGGTTATGCGTGCTTCGGCGGCCGGCTCTTCGCTGGGTGCAGCCACCGCAAAAACTATCGGCTTGACCTCGGTGACAGTAAACGCAGGCGTGAACGAGGGGCCTATCGAGGGCGCAATAGACCTGCGACTGCCCGGCCAGCGCGGCGACATCGTCACCACTGACGCAATGAGCCTCGAACAAACTAAATTGCTGGTAGAGCGCGGCATCGAGCTGGGCGAGAAGCTATCCGGCGATGGCCTGGTATGCCTGGGCGAAATCGGAATCGGAAACACCACCGTGGCCTCCGCGCTGGCGTGCGCGCTCGCCGGCCTGAGCCCCGAGGATGCCGTCGGCCTGGGTGCCAGCAGCGACTCCTCGATGGTTGAACGCAAAATCAAGGTTCTGATAGGCGCATTCGAGCGCCTTCAGGGACGCGACCTGCGCGACCCGATCGAGGCTCTCGCCGCCGTCGGTGGCCCGGAATTCGCCGTGCTGACGGGCGTCGTGTTGGGCGCAGCAAAGGCCGGCAGCGTCGTAGTTTTAGATGGCCTCGCGACGAGCGTCGCCGCGCTGGCTGCCGTCCAGATCAGCGCCGGAGTGCAAGGCTGGCTGATCGCGTCCCACGTCAGTCGCGAACACGCCCACCAGAAAGTTCTCGACGAGCTCGGCCTCGAACCACTCCTCGAGCTGCGGATGCGCGCTGGCGAAGGCGTCGGTGCCTGCTACGGAGCCCAAATGCTTCTGACGGGGATGCGCGTTCGTGAGGCCGCCGCCCGGTGGACGCCAACCTGCTAGCCCAGTTGGCTACCTTTGCGTGACCGCCAACCTGCTAGGTGGCTACCTTTACGTGGACGCCAACCTAGCTCTATCAGTTGGTAACCATCCTCGAGGTGGCTGGTCTGGTTGCTTCTGGTCGCCTGACGGCCTGGATGCTTAAGGTCGGCTGCTGGCCTGGCAGCTCAAGGTCGGCTGTTGGCCTGGGTTGGCTTGTCGAGCTCTTTCGCCCGTGTCTTCGCGACGAATACGTTGTATTCATCTGGCTCCCGCCACGCCTCCAATGCTCGCCAACCCAACCCAGCTCCACCAGCCTCGCTTATTAAGTGGTCGCGACATTATTGCGGCAGATTTGGCTCGTAGACGAGCCCTTTTTGAAACAATAATTCGGATAACCACCTAAAGGCATAAGGTTGTGGGAGTTCGGGTCTTTGAAGGAACATCAAGGCGTGGCGAGAGCAACGATATCCAAGCGCCAAAGCGCTTGGATGAGGAGCGGAGACACGTTGCCAGTGACGCAAAGACCCGAATCCCACAACCGCCGAAAAGCAACCAGCCAACCGCCAACCAAGAATGTCCAGACCAAGCACCAACCAAGAGCACCCAAGACAAGCCACCAGAGGCAGGCACCCAGGCCGCCGCGTCACGCGAATCGGTAGCTAGAGGACTCAAGGATGTGTAGTGACTCTATTTGTAGACCCGGGGGACTCTCTTGGCGATTAGGCAGAGAACCTCGTAGTTTATGGTGCCCATTGCGTCGGCGAGTTCGTCGGCGGTGATTTGTTCGTCGCCATCGCGGCCGAGGAGGGTCACCTCGTCGCCAACTTTGAGCGGAGAATTTTCACAATCTCCGAGATCGAGCATGGTTTGGTCCATACAGACCCGTCCGGCGATGGGATACGAAACCCCGCCCGAAAGCATCCGGCCACGGTTGCTGAGCAGCCTGGAATAGCCGTCGGCGTAACCGACGGGGACTGTGGCGATCCAGCGGTCGGTATCGGCACACCAAGTGCGTCCATAGCCGACAGTCTCGCCTGGACCAATTTTGCGGAGCGCGGAAACTTTCGTCTTCCAGGTCAGGACGGGTTTGATGTCAAGGTTCTTGCCGCTGGCCGGATCGGGATAGTAGCCGTAGATGATTATTCCGGGACGCACCATGTTAATGCCGCTCAGGTCGTGGCCGAGGACAGCACCGGAATTCGCCGCGTGCACGTATTTGATTGGCGGCAGACCTGCGTCCCGGCGATTCTGCTGGATTAGGGTCGCGGCGGAGTTGAACGCTTTGAGTTGGGCGACGGTGAATTCCCGCCCGTCTTCGACGTCGGATACGGGCAGGTGAGTGAACAGGCCTTCAATATTGAGGCCGGCCTGCTGCGCTTTCGTCGCGAGACCGAGGGCGCCGGACGGATCGACTCCGATTCGGTGCATACCTGTGTCGAGGGCAATGTGTACAGGGGCTCGGAACCCGACTTCGGCTGCCTGGCGTACGCCGTCTTCGTCGACGATAGTGATGGACACGTTGGCGTCGGACAATGCCGATAGCTCTTCGGGGAATGCCGGGGAAAGCCTAAGTATCGGCAGCGTGATGCCCGCCTCGCGCAGTTCCAGCGCCTCGGGCGTGTTCGCGACGGCTAAGTGATTAGCCAACCGGTTATCTTGCAGGTAACGCGAAACCTGGACGGCTCCGTGACCGTAACCGTTAGCTTTGACGGGCACAAGCAGCGCACGGTCACCTATTTTTGACCGCACGGCGGAGACATTAGCCCCCAGCTGCTGCAGGTCGATGATGGCGTGCGTGGCATAAAGCATGAAACCATAATGGCACTTGTGGGTGACAAAGGGCTTCAGAATTGCTCTCTGGGGCTAAATTCCACAGAGTTATCCACAAGCTGGTGACGTTTTTCCACGCTCAAAATCGACTTCTTGGTTTGCTCTGTGGATTGAGATAATTGTTTGGTCACGAAATACGTCCACAGCGGGTGTGAAAACCTTGTTACTTTCCTGTGCGTAGCTTGTGTACAGCTGTTAAGAGTTTTCGGTATCCACATTCACCAGAAGTTTTCCACAAGTTATTAACACCGCGAATAACAAGTATAAAAATACAGTTGACTAGGTTTTATGGGTGGTTATCCACTAATTCACAGAAGTTATTACTACTACTAGATTTATAAATCTCTTAGTTAATAAAAGTAACCGGTGTGGAAATCTGGAAAATGGCCGTAACCGGACCAAATAGAATTCTTTAAATCAACAAAGCAAGACCCTCAAGATCAACTCAATGCTGTTAGGTGAAGAGCAGGGACCAAGCGGGTATGCTCGTAGTGATAGGCGTTATGCCTAACCAGTTTTTAAATGAAGCGAGGGAGAACTGATGAAAATTCGCATCGAAAGCGACGCGATGGCCGAAGCCGTAGCTTGGGCAGCGCGCAGTCTTCCCAGCCGCCCGTCCGTTCCGATCCTGGCGGGTCTGCTGATCAAGGCGGACGCTGACGGCGTCGAAATGAGCTGCTTCGATTACGAGACCAGCGCTAAGGTTTCCGTCCCGGCTGAGGTCATCGACGAGGGGCTAGTGTTGGTCAGCGGTAAGCTGCTGGCCGATATTTCTCACAGCTTGCCGAAGAAACCGGTGGATATTTCCAGCGACGAATCCACCGTTCAGCTGGTTTGTGGCTCTGCGCGTTTCACGCTGCAGATGCTTCCGGTGGAGGATTATCCGTCGCTTCCCGAGATGCCTTCGGCCAGCGGCGCTGTAGAGTCCAGCAAGTTCTCCCAGGCCATCAACCAGGTTGCGGTCGCCGCGGGTCGCGACGAGCTGCTGCCGGTGTTCACGGGCGTGCGTATCGAGATCGAGGACGACAAGCTTTCCATGCTGGCCACCGACCGCTACCGCATGGCGCTAAAGGAAATGACCTGGAACCCGTCGAAGACTCAGATCGAGGGGTCTGCGTTGGTTCCGGCCAGGGTGCTGAGCGAGGTTTCGCGTTCCCTGACCGGCGGTGAGCAGGTTTCCGTGGCTATCTCCCACAGCGAGGGCACCGGCGACGGAATCATCGGCCTGACCGGCGAAAGTTCCGGCTGCAAGCGTGAGCTCACCACCCGTCTGCTGGGCGGTGAGTTCCCGAAGGTTCGTCACCTGATGGACATCACCCCGAAGGTGACGGTTAAGGCAAAGACTTCCGACCTGATTTCGGCGGTTAAACGCGTCTCGCTGGTGGCCGAGCGCAACACTCCATTGCGGATGCTGATTGCCGACGACCAGATCGCGCTGGAGGCCGCGACTGGCGACCAGGCTCGCGGTTCAGAAGCAGTGGAGGCCGTCGTCGAGAACATGATCGGTGGCGAGCTGAGCCTGTCCGCGGCCGGCTTCAACCCGCACTACCTGCAGGATGCGCTTTCGGTGCTGACCACGCCGTACGTCTACTTCGCATTCACCGCGGCCGGCAAGCCGTGTCTTGTTCAGGGCCTCGAGTCGCTCGACGGCACACCGGAGCCCGATTACAAGCACGTCATCATGCTGATGAGACTGCCGAATTAAAGAATTCAAGACATAAAAAATGCCCGAGATAATCTCGGGCATTTTTGCTTAGTTGGCTTAATCGTCGAGCGCGGGACGCCTGCTGACGAATTGTGCGCGTGCGTAGCGGCTGATCGCGAGCGTGTTGTATGAATCCGTTACCAGGCCGATGCCGCCACCCACGATCGGCACCCTCTTGCCGGCCATGCTGGCCATCTGCTTGCCGCCGGATTGGCTGAGTAGCGAGGTGGCGACCCTGCGCGAAATGGATTCAGACAGTTCGTCGTCCAAAACGGGGGCTGTCGCGATGACGAGCGGCGAACCGGGAAGATCCCCGGAAGCCACCAGCTCGTTGACGATCTTTTCGCCCAGCAGAGACATCATGATGGCCTGCTGGACCTGGCCCGATTCGATGTCGTAGCCGCGCAGGTGCGCGATTGCGCCCACCATTCGTCCCTGAATTATGGAAATTGCGACCATTCCCGCCGGCATTCCGACGACGCTAGCCACCGCACCGCCAAGACTCGTCACGAAACCCTGCGTCCCAGCAAGCGAGACGTGCAGGTTAACCAGCCTGTCGATTGCCTTCTCGACGTCGCCGCGTCGTTTGCGCAGGTGATGCCCGGCTGTTTTTTTAGCGCCGGGCAGTACTTTGTTTCCGTTTATGGCCTGGTCGATTAGCCAATGGAACATTTTTCCCACAGAGTTTGGGGCGGCGCTGGGCAGCACGGCGATGATAGATTTTCCAATTTCGCTTGCGGATCTGGACATTGTCGGCCTCCTAAACTTTCATGGCCTCTGCAGCTTTAACGCTGTTGGACGTCAAAAACTTCCGTTATGTGACCAATTAGCCGCTCTGTTGTGTGCACGGCTAGCCCCTTCATTCAAGATTAACGCGCACGCATTTGGGCGGGTGCTCATCAGTGCATTCATATTGCCTACAATTGCCTAGACGAATAGGAGTACAGATGAGCGCTAATACCGCAAAGATAGAGATCGACGGCACCACCTACGAGCTCCCAATAGTTGTGGGGACCGAGGGCGAGAAGGCCATCGACATCAGCCAGCTGCGTGCAAAGACTGGCTGCATCACGCTTGACGACGGCTACGCAAATACCGGCTCCTGCAAATCAAAGATCACTTTCATCGACGGTGAGGAGGGCACGCTTCGCTACCGCGGCATCCCGATCGAGGAGCTTGCCGAGCGCGCCAGCTTCGTCGAGACCGCCTGGCTGCTGATTTTCGGCGAGCTGCCCAACACCGAGCAGCGCGAACATTTCCGTTCGCTGCTCACGAAATACTCTGCGCTGCCTACGGCGATGTTGAAGCATTTCGACGCCTTCCCGGCTAACTCGAACCCGATGGCGATCATGTCGGCGATGATCAACTCGCTTTCGATGCACGAGCGTCCGTTGATCGTCCACGGCGACGAGGAAGCCCTGATTGACTATGCCGCTCGCCTGATTTCCAAGGTTCGCACGATCGCGGCCGCCGCATACAAGTCGAGCCGCGGCGAGCCGATCATTCAGCCTAAGGACTCGCTGAAGTACGTCGATAACTTCCTGCACATGATGTTCTCGAAGACCTACGATCTCTACGAGCCACTGCCCGAGGTGAGCCAGGCAATCAACCAATTCCTGGTACTACACGCAGACCACGAGCAGAACTGTTCCACGTCCACAGTGCGCATGGTGGCATCCGGCCAGGCGAACATGTACGCGGCTTGTTCTGCGGGCGTCGTGGCCCTCTGGGGTCAGCGTCACGGTGGCGCCAACGTCGCCGTGGTGCAGATGCTGCAGCGGATGCTTCGCGAACACATCACGCCGAAGCAGTTCCTCGAAGAGGTTAAGAAGCGCGAGAACGGTAGCCGCCTGATGGGCTTCGGCCACCGCGTCTACAAAAACATGGATCCGCGCGCGAAAATCCTGCGTAAGGCCGCCGGCAAGCTGCTGAACACGATGGAAAGCAGCGATCCGCTCCTGGAGCTGGCCGAGGAGGTCGCCGCCGAGGCGCTGGCCGACGACTACTTCATCGAGCGCAGCCTGTACCCGAACGTGGACTTCTACTCGGGCATCATCCTGCGCGCGGTCGGTATTCCGCTGAACATGTTCACCGTCATGTTCGCGATCGGGCGCATGCCCGGCTGGATCGCCAACTGGAAGGAAATCAACGACAACACCTCCCAGCGCATCTACCGCCCGCGTCAGCTCTACATCGGCAAGCCGCAGAATCACTGGGTGCAGCGCAACAAGCGCGGGTAGAAATAGTTGGCCCGGCCGATGGCCGGGTTAGTCTAGTTCCCATGCTTGGATACCTTGGCCCCGAAGGAACTTTCACTCATCAGGCGTTGCTGCAGCTAGTTTCCGGTGACGACATGAGGCCGTACGCCAGCGTCGGTTTGGCGCTGGAGGCGGTGCGAGATGGCTCTGTCGAGGCCGCCTTGGTGCCAATTGAGAATTCCGTCGAGGGCGGCGTGACGGCAACGCTTGACGACATCGGTGACCCGGCTAATCCGCTGCAGATCGTCCGCGAGACGGTGCTGAACATCCGCTTCAACCTGTGCACAAGGTCGGGTGTGCAGCTGTCCGAAATTAAGACGATCGCCAGCCACCCGCACGCTCTTGCGCAGGTGCGCAACTGGCTTGACGAGAACTTCCCCGAGGCCGAGATCATGCGGGTCGGGTCCACGGCTCAGGGCGCCAACTTCGTCGCCGAGGGCAAGGCGGACGCCACCGTCTGCTCGGCCATCGCCGGCGATCTAAACGGGCTAGAAGCACAAGTCAGCGACGTCGCCGATAACCCGTCGGCCACCACCCGTTTCGTTTTGGTTACTAAGAGGCAGAAGTCCCCGGCGCGCACCGGCCACGACAAGACCACCCTGGTGGCCTACATGCACCGCGACGAACCTGGCGCTCTGCTCAACATTTTGCAGCAGTTCGCCGTGCGCGGGGTCAATATGTGTCGCATCGAGTCGCGTCCCACCAAGACATCTTTGGGTAACTACTGCTTCAGCATCGACGCCGAGGGCCATATCGAGGATCTGCGCCTGGCCGACACACTGATCGGTCTGAAGAGGATCTGCCAGGACGTGATTTTCCTGGGCAGCTATGAACGGGCGAATGGCGTCGAACCGATGAATCAGCGCGGCGGAACCGACCCCGAATACACCGACGCGATGAACTGGGTGCGTTCCATCGGCGGACGGATCTAGGCGCGCAGCATCTCCACCAGCACTGCCTTGATTGAGTGCATCCGGTTTTCGGCCTGATCGAAGATTTCCGGGTGGGTCTCGAAGACGTCGTGGGTGATCTCCAGGCCACCGGTGATGCCGGTTAGCTGGGTGATTTTGCGCCCGATCTTTGTGTTGGAGTCGTGGTATGCGGGCAGGCAGTGCAACACGCGCACGTTTTCGCCGGCTCTGTTCAGCAGCTTCTGGTTGATTTGGTAGGGCAGCAGCTCGTCGACGCGCTGCGTCCAGATTTCGTCGGGCTCACCCATGGAAACCCACACGTCGGTGTAGACGAACTCCGCGCCCTCTACCGCGTCGATGTCGTCGGTTATTGTGATCCGCGCCCCCGACTTAGCTGCGATTTCTGCGGCTGTTCGCTGCACGTCGGCTGCCGGCTGCAGGCTCTTGGGTGCCAGTAGCCGAATGTCCATACCCATCATCGCGCCAGAAACCAGCAGAGAATTAGCGACATTATTTCTGGCGTCACCTAGGTATGCCAGGCAGACCTCCGACAAGTCCCTGCCGCTGTGTTCGAGCATGGTGAGCTGGTCAGCGAGCATCTGGGTGGGGTGCCATTCGTCGGTCAGGCCGTTGAACACTGGCACACCAGCGTATTCGGCCAAAGTTTCGACGCGCCCTTGCCCGAAGCCGCGGTATTCGATGCCGTCGAACATGCGCCCAAGCACCCGAGCCGTGTCGGCGATCGATTCCTTGTGGCCGATCTGCGAGGCAACCGAATCTAGATAGGTGCAGTGGCCGCCCTGGTCGTGAATTGCAACCTCGAACGCGCAACGAGTGCGGGTGGAGGTCTTCTCGAAGATCAGTGCGACATTCTTGCCGACCAGCTGCTGACATTCCCGCCCATTCATCTTATCGGCCTTCAACTTGGCCGCGACATCTAGAAGGTGAGCCCATTCTTCGATCGAAAAGTCCGTTTCTTTTAGGAAACTGCGTCCCCGCAAATCCATGTGTTTGCCTTTCGTTGCGCCTCGAGAAGAGTTTGCAGGTGAGAATTGTCAGCTGCTGCGTCTAACCTTATAGACATGAGCTTATTTCTAGTGGGTGGCAGGCCGTTTCCGAATCAGCCTTCGCTCGCCCCTGTTTTCGACGCGTTCGTCACCCAGGCCAAGGATTTTTTCACAGCTGAGGAAAAAGTAGCCCTGTTTCTGGTGGGCGATCCGGCCGACGAGCAGGACCGCAACGTCAAGGAGCGCGCCCAGTACGAAGAGGTGCTGCGTGAACGCTGGCCGGAGGCGCAGATCGAAACTTTCTGGCTGAACGGCGATCCGGAGACGTTCGAGTTCCCCGACGAAAAATCCATCTGCGCGATGATCGTCGGGCCGGGAATGCCGTCGTCGGTGCTCAGCTATCTGGCTGGAAACAAGTCCACCATTGGCAGGCTGGTCAGCGCAGGAGTGCCGTACCTGGGCTTTTCAGCCGGTGCCGCGATCGTCGGAAAGTACGCCATCGTGGGCGGCTGGAAGAGCAACGGACGCCAAATCACCACACCCGAATGCGCCTACGGGTTCGACGAGTTGACAATCACCGACGGCCTTGGGCTTATCGGTCCGAGCGTCGAGACCCACGTCGATGCGCGTTCTGCAATGGGCAGGGCCATTGAGGCCATGCTCGTTGGTAAAATGGCCAACGTAGCCGCAATTGACGAGACCACCTGCCTGACCGTAACTCCTAATGGGCGCACGCAGCTGGCAGGCGAGGGCAGGGTAGCCTGGTTGTCGAGGGCCGGCGCGCACATCGACATCCGGTTTGAATCGGCACCAGATCTTTCCAGAGGTTAGAGAATGCAGATTTTAGTTGTTGACGACGACCAGGCCGTCCGCGATTCGCTGGCGCGGTCGCTGCAGTACAACGGTTATGAGGTCAGCACGGCAACCGACGGCCTGGACGCGCTGGCCAAGCTCGCGTCTGAGAACGTCGACGCCGTCGTCATGGACGTCATGATGCCCCGCCTGGACGGCCTCGAAACCACCAAGATGCTTCGTGAGAACGGCAACGACGTGCCGATCCTCATCCTCACCGCCCGCGATGCGGTGGGTGATCGCGTCGATGGTTTGGACGCAGGCGCAGACGACTACATGGTTAAGCCGTTCAGCCTGGACGAGCTGCTGGCCCGGATCCGGGCGCTAACTCGTCGCACCAAACCCGAGCACGAGGAGCCCAGCGAGATTCTGCACTTCGGTGATCTCGAGCTCGACACGGCCACGCGCGGCGTTAGCAGGGGCGGGCGACGCATCAGCCTCACCCGCACGGAATTCGCGCTGCTTCAGGTGTTCATGGAGCACCCGAATCATGTGCTTGAGCGTGGTTGGCTGCTCAACGAGGTGTGGGGCTTCGATTTCCCCACCACCGCTAACTCGCTTGAGGTTTACATCGGCTATCTGAGGCGCAAGACAGAGCAGGAAGGTGAACCGAGGCTCATCCACACCATCCGCGGCGTGGGCTACGTGTTGCGTGAAACAGCGCCGTGATAGGCAACAAAATCCGCGGTTGGGTGGCCGATCTGCTGGCGCAGTGCAGGTCGCTGCCTGGACGAATCACGCAGATTATTGCCCTTTCGATCGCGGTCGGTTTGCTTCTGGTTGGGGCGACCAGCTTCTTCACGGCTAAGTCGTCCATCTACGACCAGATGGACGGCGAGCTCGCCGACGCGGCAATCGACGCGTCGATCTATCTGCAGTTTGACCTGGACGGCATGGCGGGCATCAACTCGACCGCCTTGGACGCCGCCAATCTATCGATGGTTTTGGTTCGTTCCGACGGCACACTGCGGGGTAATTCTGGTGCATCCGTGCCCGTGAAGACGGGGGCTGCAGAGCTGGCCATCGCCCGCACCCAGATGGGGATTTCCGCCAGGACGGTGCTCGGCGTCGACGGTCAGAAGTACCGCCAGGTGGCCGTTCCGATGACGACAAGCAACGACAAGCTGGCGGTCGTCATCGCCCGTCCGCTTTCGCAGGCGAACGCGGTGATCGGCGACATGAGCTTCAACATCTTCTGGGTTTCGGCGCTCGTGTTGGTGGGCGGCATTGTCGTCGGATACTTCGCCTCCCGTTCCCTGATGGTTCCGCTGAACACTATGGCGAAGGCGGTTTCGCGCGTGACCGAGACCGACGAGCTGGTGCCCATCGGCATCCACAGCGACGACGAGATTGGCATGCTCAGCAGGAACTTCGACACGATGATCCACTCGCTTTCCAGCTCGCGCGAGCGGCAAAAACGGCTGATCGCGGACGCCGGTCACGAGCTGCGCACGCCGCTGACCTCCATGCGCACCAACATCGAACTGTTGGTGGCCGATCAGAAGTCCGGAATGCTGCCTCCTGGAGCAAAGGACGAGATCCTCGCCGACGTCTCCGCCCAGCTCGCCGAGTTCACCTCGCTGGTTGGCGATCTGGTTCAGCTAAGCCGCGACGATGCGGTCAATGTCAGCCGAAAGGTGCTCGACTTCGCGGAGGTGGTCACCGACGCCGTCACCAGAGCGAAGCGTCGTGGCCCGCACATCACTTTCGACGTCAAACTGGAGCCGCTGTTCATCGTCGGCGAACAAGATACTCTCGGCCGAGCTGTCACCAATCTGCTGGACAACGCCGTGAAATTCTCGCCCAGGGAAGGCCACATTTTCGTCCGGCTGCATGACGAGACCCTTACCATCGAGGACGAGGGCCCCGGCATCGCCGAGGAGGACCTCGATAACATCTTCGACCGTTTCTACCGCTCCGACAAGGCAAGAAACACTCCGGGGACGGGTCTTGGGCTGTCTATCGTTAAGCACACCATCGAGGCGCATGGCGGTTCGGTGTGGGCGAGCAACTCGAATTCCACCGGCGGCGCCAAGTTCACCGTCGTGTTGCCCGCCGCCGACAAGGAAGAACTGGCCGAACTGGACCAGTGACCGGCAAGTTTTAAGCTCAACTAGACTGGCAACCGTGTACGTAGACCGCCTGGAACTCGCAGATTTTCGCAGCTACGAGTCTGCCCGTCTTGAGCTCGAGCCGGGCGTCACCGTGTTTCAGGGACGAAACGGTCAGGGCAAAACGAACCTGGTTGAGGCCGTGGAATATATTTCCACGCTCGCCAGCCACCGCGTCTCGCAAGACCTTCCGCTAATTCGGTTCGGTCGACAGCAGGCCGTCATTCGCGCCCAGGTGGTCGCAGGCCTGGACGACCCGCGTCGAATCCTGCTGGAGCTGGAGATCAACCAAGGCAAAGCAAACCGCGCGAAACTTAACCGTGGCCAGCTAACCAAAGCCTCCGACATGCTCGGCATGCTCCGCGTCGTGCTGTTCAGCCCCGACGACCTCAACTTCGTCAAAGGCGACCCCTCCGACCGCCGCAGATTCCTCGACGAGGTGGTGGTTTCACGCTGGCCGAGGATGGCCGGCGTGAAGTCCGACTACGACCGGGTGCTTCGCCAACGCAACACTCTGCTGAAGCAGATCGGTGCTAGATCCGGCTCCCCCGAGGGTCTGGACGACGAATACACCCTGGCAATCTGGGACGAGCAGCTGAGCGAATTCGGGGCCGAGCTGCTGGCAGCCCGCCTGGACTCGCTCACCGAAATGATCCCGTTCGCCTCCGGCGCCTACGAGCAGATCGCGCCCACTAACAACTCCGTAAACGCCCAGTACAAGTGCTCCTTCGAACTGCCCGAGGAGTCCACCGTTGCCAGCCTGCGCGATGCGATGCGCGCCCAGCTGACTGCCCGACGCAGCGAGGAACTGGCCAGGGGAATCACGCTGCTCGGGCCGCACCGAGACGACATCGCCCTGAGTATCGGCCCGCTGCCTGCGAAGGGATACGCCAGTCACGGCGAGGGGTGGTCGCTCGCGTTGAGCCTGCGCCTCGCCACGTTCCAGCTGCTACGCTGCGACGGCATCAACCCCGTGCTGATTCTCGACGACGTCTTCGCCGAGCTCGACCAGGTGCGTAGGCAGCGCCTAGCCGACGCCGTGCTGGACGCCGAACAGGTTCTGGTTACCGCCGCCGTCGGAACCGACGTGCCCGAAAAGCTGAACGGAAAATACTTCAATGTCACAACTGGCCACGTAGAACCCGCCGACGGCCCGGAAACCGTTAGGGACGAATCGTTCGAGGAAACGCAGAGCTCTCCCGAGGACGAAATGACGTCTAACTTTGCCGAAGACGTCACCGATTCCGACGAGGCATCAAAATGAGCGACGAAGAAACAGTCCCCGGCTTCGACCCCACCGGCATCGAGTTGGCGCTGAAAATCTCCCGCGAGGTGGCCGGCGTCCTGCCCCCGCCCAAAGGCATCGTAAAGAAGAAGGTTCGGCGCCGCAAAAACGTTGCCCCGCAGTATTCGGGTTCCGCATCCGACGCGCGCGACCCGCAACCTCTCGGCAAAGCGTTCGGCAAATTTGTCCAACGCCAGGGCTGGCAGACCCAGATCGGGGTGCGCACACTGCTTTCCCAGTGGCCGCAGCTCGTCGGCACGGCCGTAGCCGACCACTGCAAACCCGTGGGATTCCGAGAGGGCGTGCTGCAGGTGCAGGCCGAGTCAACCACATGGGCCACCGCGCTCCGGACACTAGCCCCCAAAGTCATCGCGTCACTTAACGAATCTCTTGGTCAAGGATCCGTCACCAGGATCGACATCAAGGGGCCGGCGGCGCCGAACTGGAATCACGGGCCAAGATCCGTTCGCGACGGCCGCGGCCCGCGTGACACGTACGGTTAATATTCGTGCAACCCTGGGCCTAAATTGGGTGAAAGTGGCTGTGGGCAAGACCTCCATTCGGGTGTGCGCATATGCTAGGAGCATGACCGCAAAGTTGATTCTGCTTCGCCACGGCGAAAGCAAATGGAACAAGAAAAACCTGTTCACCGGCTGGGTTGACGTAGACCTTAATGAAAAGGGCGTCAGCGAAGCCACTCGTGGTGGCGAACTGCTCGCCGAGCAGAACTTGCTGCCTGACGTCGTTCACACTTCCGTGCTGCGCCGCGCAATTCACACCGCATACCTGGCGCTGGACGCCTGCGACCGTCACTGGATCCCCGTCAAGCGCAGCTGGCGCCTCAACGAGCGCCACTACGGCAAGCTGCAAGGCCTCGACAAGTCAGAGATCCGCGACCAGTTCGGCGAAGATCAGTTCATGGCCTGGCGTCGTAGTTTCGACCAGCCGCCGCCCGCAATCGACAAGGACGGCGAGTGGAGCCAGTTCGACGACCCACGCTACGCCGACTTGCCCAGCGAGATTCGTCCGCTGACCGAGTGCCTAAAGGACGTCGTTAAGCGCATGCTTCCGTACTGGTACGACCAGATCGTCCCCGATCTTCGTGCCGGCAAGACCGTCCTGATCACCGCACATGGAAACTCGCTGCGCGCGCTGGTTAAGCACCTCGATGGCATCGGCGACGACGAGATCAGCAAGCTGAATATCCCGACTGGTATTCCGCTTTACTACGAGCTCGATGACGACCTGAAGCCTGTCACAAAGGGTGGCCGCTACCTCGACCCCGAGGCGGCAGAGGCCGGCGTCAAGGCCGTAGCCAACCAGGGCAAGTAAGCCAACAAAAATATCCCGCGCTAACCTGCGCGGGATATTTTTATGCCCAAAACGTATTCGTGAGGAAGAAAAGGTTCGTTGTCGAGCTTTTCCATCCCCGTTGTTTTCTGGCTAATTAGCGTGGAAGAAAAAGTTGTCTACGGACTTTTTATCCTCGTTGTTTCTGGTGACGTTTGTGGTTTGCCCGGTTGCTTGTGGTCGGCTGCTTGCCTGGACGGTGTTGGTCGGTTGCTGGTCTGGGTTGGTTTGTCGAGCGAGTCGCCGTGTCTTCGTTTATCTCTTGTCGCTTGCGCGATATCGAGATTTCTCTTTCGCCACGCCTCGATGCTCTCCAAACCAACCCAGCCCAGCATCCTCACTGTTAAAAGTGGGCACCGAGTTGGGCGTCGTCGAGATTAGTGAGGAAGAAAATGTTCGTAGTCGAGCTTTTTGGTTCCCGTTAAATCTTGGCGACTCAACGTGGAGGAAATTGTTCGACGTCGAGCCTTATCGTTCCCGTTAAATCCTCAGAAATCATCGCGGAAAAAAGTCCGACGTCGAATCTTTTTCTCCTCGCTATCTCCAGATGAGCCGGGGTGGGCACCTATTTAGCTGAGGTTGTGGGAGTTCGGGTCTTTGAAGGAACATCAAGGCGTGGCGAGAGCGACGACATTCAAACGCGAACGCGTTTGAATCAGGAGCGGAGACACGTAGCCAGTGACGCAAAGACCCGAATCCCACAACCGACAAGAAGCTATCGGGGTGACCATAAACAGGCCAACCCAATCCAGGCCAGCAGCCGACCTTAAGCTTCCAGGCCGGCAGCTGGCCTTGAGCAGCCAAGACAGCAGACGTCCCTGTGCTTCCAGGCCAACAACCGACCATGTGCGTCCAGCCAAAAAAAGTACGGCTGGTTACGTCGTCGGCCAGTCTTCACCCTCGGGCATTTCGCCGGTGATGATGTAGATGGTGCGTTTGCCGATGGCGACGGCATGGTCGGCGATGCGCTCGTAGTAGCGGCCAAGCAGGGCGACGTCAACGGCCTCCTCCACACTGTATGGCCAGTCGTTGCCGACCATCATGCGGAACTGGTCGCTGCGCAATTTGTCCATCTGGTCGTCCTCGGTGACGAGCTTCTCGGCCTCGTCCGCGTCACGCTCGGCCAACACGCGGCCGGCAATGCCAACCATGTCTTGGGCGATGGAACTCATGTTGCGGAAATTCTCCACCAGGCCGTCCGGAACCGCTCGGTTGGGGTAGCGCAGGCGGGCGATCTTGGCGACGTGAGCGGCCAGGTCTCCCATGCGGCCTAGCTCGGCGACCATCTGGATGGACGCAACGAGCGTGCGCAGCTCGCCGGCCACCGGGCCCTGTGTCGCCATCAGGCTGAACGCTTGATACTCAACGTGGTCGTGCACCTGGTCGATACGGACGTCGGACGAGATGACCCGTTCGGCGACGGACAGATTCACGTCCAAGAGAGCAGTAGTGGCGTCGCGCACCGCGATCTGAACAGAGTCGGACATGACGACGAGATCGTTGACGATCTCTTGCAGTTCGCTGCGGTATAGCTCGCGCATATGGAGGCCTTTCTTTGGTCTAACGACTTCAGCCTACATTCCGCCGTCGTGAGTGTGGTTAATCTGCACCGTATGATGAAACTGTGAATATCTGGGTAGCTGCATTGTTGGGGCTGTTCGTGGGGGTGGTCGCGTGCGCGATCGTCGTCAGCATAAAGAATTCTTCCGACGAGACTCAGCCGGTTGAAGAACCGGCGCTCAGTGAGCAGACGCTGAATGTGGTCGATTTGCTGCGCAGCGCCGCGATAATCGTGGACGCCGGCGATCAGGTCATTCACGCCACCTCGGCCGCGCAGACCAGCGGCCTGATTCGCGGCAACAGGATCAAAGATCAAGAGATGCTGGATCTGGTGCGTAAGGTCCGCGAGAAGACGCATCCGGTGGGCACCAACCTGACTATTAGACGCGGGCTGGGCCAGGTGGTTCAGGAGCTGGCCATCCGCGCGGTGCAGATTGATGAAGGCATGGTGATCGTCATCGCCGATGACCGCACGGCGCAGGCCAGGGCCGACGAGATCAAACGGGACTTCACCACCAACGTCAGCCACGAGCTCAAAACGCCGGTGGGTGCGCTGCAGGTGCTTTCCGAGGCCGTCATGGAGGCCGCCGACGACCCGGAAGCGGTTCGTCACTTCGCCACCAGAATGTCAGAGTCAGCAACCAGGCTCGGCGAGCTGGTTCGTCAGATCATCGAGCTGAGCAGGTTGCAGTCGAACGATCCGCTGGCGCGCGCGGAGATCGTGGAGGTGGACGACGTCACTTCCTCGGCAATCGACCAGTGCAAGGTGCTGGCTGACGACCGCGAGGTGCACATGTCGACGGCCGGCCGACGCGGCCTGCAGGTGCTCGGAGACGCCACCCAGCTGACCAGCGCGTTGACCAACCTGATCCAAAATGCCATCAACTATTCGGACAAGGGGTCTCGAATAGCAGTCAGCACGAGGCTCGTCAACGAGTCCGACGACGAGTTCGTCGAGATCAGCGTCGCCGATAACGGCATCGGCATCGAGGCCGAAGAAATGGACCGAATCTTCGAGCGTTTTTACCGGGTTGACTACGCCAGATCTCGTGCAACTGGCGGCACCGGGCTGGGGCTGTCGATCGTCAAACACGTCATGAATGCGCACGGTGGCACAGTGAACGTGTGGAGCAAGCCGGGGCAAGGCTCAACATTCACGATGCGCCTGCCGAAGTATATTGAGCTTGTAATCGACAATTTCGTTGCCGAATCCGATTATCGTTAACTTGGAAACCAGATAGTCAGGAGCTAAACCAAATGACCCGGATTCTCATCATTGAGGACGAAGAGTCTTATCGTGAAGCCACCTCCTACATGCTGCAGCGGGAAGGCTACGAGGTTCTCGAGGCCGCCGACGGCACTTCCGGGCTGACCGAGTTCGAGCGCGAAGGCGCCGACCTTGTTTTGCTGGACCTGATGATGCCGGGCATGTCCGGCACCGAGGTGTGCAAGAAGATCCGTCAACAGTCCAACGTGCCGGTGATCATGGTGACGGCCCGCGACTCCGAAATTGACAAGGTCGTCGGGCTGGAAATCGGTGCGGACGACTACGTGACGAAACCCTTCAGCCACCGCGAGCTCGTCGCCCGAATCCGGGCCGTTCTACGCCGCGGAAACGAGACCGAGCTGAACCCCGAGGTGATGGAGGTCGGTGACGTCCGCATGGACATCGACCGCCACGAAGTAACCGTGGCCAACAAGCCGGTGAAGCTCGCCTTGAAGGAGTTCGAGCTGCTTGAGTTGCTGCTGCGAAACGCCGGCCGCGTCATGACCAGGAATCAGCTGATCGACCGCGTCTGGGGCATGGACTACGTTGGCGACACCAAAACTCTCGACGTGCACGTCAAGAGGCTGCGCAGCAAGATCGAGGAAGACCCGTCTAATCCGGTTAACCTCGTAACCGTTCGTGGTTTGGGCTACAAATACGAGGGTTAATGAACGTAACTGGAATCATCGTCGCGGCAGGTTCCGGCACTAGGCTCGGTAAATCGACGGTCGGTGGCGGCGGGCCAAAGGCGCTGAGGCTGCTGGCCGGGCATCCGCTGGTTCGTTGGAGCGCGCGACGCCTGGTGGCCGGCGGGGTGCAGAAGCTCATCATCGTTTGCTTGGCGGAGCACGCCGAGCGCTTCGAGAGCTGCCTGCGTGATCTTGGCGTCGAGCTGGTCTTCTGCGAGGGCGGAAACACCCGCCAGGAATCCGTGATTTCGGGGCTGGAACACGTCGACGAAAACTGCGATGTCGTGTTGGTGCACGACGCCGCCCGTCCGCTGGTTCCGCCGAGCGTCGTGGAGCGCGTGACGCATACCGTCGCAGCCGGCAACCCCGTGGTCATCCCCGTGATCCCCGTTGCCGACACCATTCGTCGCCTCACCGATGAAGGCTCCGAGGTGGTCGACCGTTCGTATCTGCGTGCCGTACAAACCCCGCAGGGCTTCGACCCGAAGGTGCTCATCGCCTGCCACGGCAAAAACCTTGGCTCCACGCTCACCGACGACGCCGGCGTGTGCGAGGTTGAGGGCTACGAGGTGAAGCTCGTCGAGGGCGATCAGCTTGCCATGAAGATCACCCATCCGCTGGATTTCGCTATCGCCGAGGCGCTCGCCGCCTCCGGTGCTATTGGCGAACCTTTCGAAAGCTAGGAAAGCATGATTCGAGTTGGCATCGGCACCGACGTACATCAGTTGAAGGACGGTGTAGAAATGCACGTCGCAGGGCTGCATTTTCCCGACGAGCCGAAGGGCCTGGCCGGCCATTCCGACGGCGACGTCGCCGCCCACGCAATGTGTGACGCGCTGTTCAGCGCCGCCGGGCTTGGCGACATGGGCTCCAACTTCGGCACCTACGAGCCACAGTGGTCCGGTGCCAGCGGCGTCGCCTTCATCCGCGAGACCGTTAGACGTCTCGCCGAAGCCGGTTTTGCGCCGGTCAACGTCGCGGTGCAGGTCATTGGTAACCGTCCGCGCATGGCTGCCCGACGTGTCGAGGCGCAAGACGTCCTAACCGACGCACTCGGTGCGACGGTAGCCGTGTCAGCAACCACAACTGATGGCCTAGGCCTGACCGGACGCGGCGAGGGTGTAGCAGCAATCGCCACCGCGCTAGTGCAGAGTATTTAACTTTTCTTTCCGATACGTTCTCGTCGGCTGCTGCTTGTGGCTGACTTTGTAGCTGCAGGTCGGTTGATGGTTTGGTTGCTACTCGTCTGTGGTTTCGCTGAACGATTTTAGACGGTTGTGGGATTCGGGTCTTTGCGTCACTGGCAACGTGTCTCCGCTCCTCATCCAAGCGCTTTGGCGCTTGGATATCGTTGCTCTCGCCACGCCTTGATGTTCCTTCAAAGACCCGAACTCCCACAACCTCATGCCTTTAGGTGGTCATCCGAATTATTGCGTCAAAAAAGGCTCGTCTACGAGCCAAATCTGCCGCAATAATGCCGCGACCACTTAATAAGCAAGGCTGGTGGAGCTGAGTTGGGTTGGCGAGCATTGGAGGCGTGGCGAGAGCCAGATGAATACAACGTATTCGTCGCGAAGACACGGGCGAAAGAGCTCGACAAGCCAACCCAGTCCAACAGCCGACCAGAAGCAGCCATGACGCCAGTCGACCTTGAGCATTCAGTCCAGCAGCCGTCGGAAACCGTCCAACGAAACCAGAGTTAGAAGCGGCTATTTAACCGTGTTGCTTGGCGCGACAAACGTGTTGCATGCGCCCATGGAAGTCTCTTGGGTTCCGGTGGTGTACCAGCGTTGACGGCTTTCGCCGCGCCCATGGTTGCCGACGGCGTTGGGGTCGCCGGTTAGGGCGTCGTCGCCGAGGGTTGAGAAGAAGCTGGCGAGGCGTCGCTGGTCGCTTGCGCCGATGCCGATGGAATCGTTGACGGACGAATTGAACTGGCCCGCCCAACAGTCGGCCTGCACTTCGGTGCGGCGGGAAAATTCGAGGGCGTCGAGCTCACTCAACTGCTGCTCGTATGCGCGCTCGGAGATAAGAATGCCTGTGCGTCCCTGGATGGCGTGGCCAAACTCGTGGGCCAGGACGCTTTCCGCGACGAACGGCACGTCGAGGTATTCGCGGGGGAAAATGTCGGCGAGCCGCTTGGCGAAGTACACCTGCTGGTCGGCGGCACAGTAGGCGGCGTTGTATTCGGGCATCTCTCCGCATGCGGTGTAGATGGTCCCGTCATAAACGGTGACGGGCGGGCGCACTGCGGTGAAGCCGGCCCCCTCGATGGCCGGGCCGAAGACCCGCATGAGGCATGAGGTGTAGTCGTTCAGGTGCTGTTCGATCTGTCTTGCGGAGGCGCGGGATAAATCTATCGGGTTTATGTCGCAGCGAACCGGGCTGAGCACCTGCTGATCATAGATGGGATTGTCCACCAAGAACGACTTCGCCTGCTCGTACGTAGCGGGGGACGGCAGTGCTGGCGGGCGCGAATCGGCCTGCGGAATCTGGTAACTCTCGTTGTTGTAGTGCTCTTGGATGCGGCTGTCGCTGGAGACGTCCCCGTCGGTCAGCATGCCCACCAGGTTCAGGAAAGTGTAGATGATGAACAGCGCGGTGCCGATCCACCTGAGTAGTTTGGCGAGCGGGTTGCTGCCTTTCCGGCTGCGTCCGCGTTGTTGTGTGGGCAGAGGCCAAGATTGGGTGCTGACTCGCCGACGCCGCCCACCTGCCGAACCAGACGGGAAAGTCGCCCACGGATTTCTGCTGCTCACCCAACCAGACTACACGGCTTAGTTATTGATCGTCCGGGCGAGCGATGCTGTTAATCTGGTTGATAATTGCTCGTGCTATCTAGGAGCCATCGTGTCTTTCAAGCACCGCCGCGGCGTCACCGCGCAGCTGGCCGTATTTTTGTGTGCCCTGCTGGCGCTTTTCTGTGTGCCGGTGGCCCACGCCGATCCGAGCGTTGCAGAAACTTTAGAGGTGTCGGGTTCCGTCGACGAGGACGGCACGCTGCACGTCAATCAGAAACTGACTTTCGCGGACGCGGCTCCAGATATTACCCAGCGCATCGAAAACACGCTGCCTGCCTACGACTACGCGAACTACGTTTTCGACATTTTTGATGTCTCCGCCACAGCTGACGGCACCGATTTGGGTGCCGAGGTGAGCGAGGACGAGGGCTACACGGTCATCCAGGTTAGCGGCTCCAAGGCCGGCAAAAAGCCGATCGAGATCAGCTATTCGGTTCGCGGCGCGGCTTTCAAAGGTGAGCGCGTCGAGGGTTCCGACCCGTTGACGACAGTCAACTGGCGGGTCGTCCAGGGCCTGTCCGTTGGTGCTAAGAAGGTGACGGGCGAGGTCAGCACCGGCAGGGCACTCGTTGCTGACGTCGATTGCCAGGCTGGCGCCCCGGCAGCCCTGGTCAGCTGTGACACTTTTGCGGCCTCCACCTATCAATCGCGCTACCCGAGCTTCACCAATAGGGCTTTGGGCGCCGGGCAGGTCGTTCAGCTGGAGTTCAAGCTGAAGGAGTCGATCGTCAAACCTAACGAGGTGCTCGAGGAGGAGTGGACGCTAGACCGTGCCTTCTCCGCTAACATGCCGTATTCGCTGGTGGCGCTGGCAGTTGCTCTGGCTGGCGCGGGCGCTCTGCTGTTGCTGCACTGGCACCGCGGCAGAGACAACAACCGCGACACCGAGCCGGCCCTGATCGCCGAGTTTTCTCCAGTGGCGGAGGGCCAGGTCTCGTTCATGCTGCACGAGGCCGTCCGTCCGGGCATGATCGGTACGCTGCTCGACGAGCAGGTTGATCCGGTGGACGTGACCGCGACGATTCTAGATTTGGCACAGCGCGGGCATCTGCTGATCACGGAGTTGCCACGCGAACGTGAATTCTCCAGCACCGAGTGGCGCCTGGATCGTCTCGAAGGCTCCGATCATCTTCTCGACTACGAGAGGGAGCTGCTGGACGCCATCGTTCCGGCTGGCGCTGCGCCCGTCAGGTTGTCTGCTCTGCCGAAAACGATCAGTGACTCCATTGAAGGTGTTCAGGACAAACTTTACGAAGAGGTCGTCAAGCAGGGCTGGTTCAAGTCTCGCCCCGACCGGGTGCGGAGCGGATTCCAGACCGTGGGCGTCATCACCCTGATTATTTCGTTGGTGACGCTCGGCCTGCTGGTTGCGTTTACCAAATATGGCCTAACAGGAATCGCGTTTGTTGGTTTCGCGATTGGCCTGCTTTTTCTTGCCCAGGTGATGCCTAGGCGCTCGGCGAAGGGCAGCGCGATTCTTCACGGCCTCGACTTGCTATCTCTCCAGCTTCAGACTCAGTCGACGCAGATGTTCGGCGAAGACGAGCTGAAGGAATACTCGAAGGTACTTCCGTACTCCGTTGTCCTAGGTTCTCAGGACCGTTGGGTGAACGCGTTCGGCAAAGCCGACGACGACCCCGGCGTCGCCGATCCCAACGACATCGACTGGTACCACGGCCCAGCCAACTGGCAGCTGCAGGACCTGCCGGCCAGCCTGGATAATTTCGTCACCACCCTTGAAGGACGCCTGTACTCCAGGGGCTAAATCCGAATCCCACAACCACCAGAAGCTGCCATGCCAGCCACAACCGGCGAAAGTAAAAGAGAAACCACATCCATGAAGCAGCCGAGCCAACGTCCATGTCACCGAAAATAACGTGGACAAAAGCTCGATTAAGAACTATTGTGGCGTAAATTATTCGCTGTGTGTAGCCTTTAAGCTACAATTGGGGTGTGGAGATACTTTCCAGCAGCATTTTTGATGCCTGGCTTGGCAAGATGAAAGACAGGCACGCTCAGCGTCGTATCCTGCATGCAATTGCTAGGTGCGAGGCGCACGGAAAGATGCTTGGAGACATCAAACCTGTTGGCGAAAAAGTAAGCGAAATGAGGTTTCAATTTGGTGCTGGGTATCGGGTTTATTTCACCCAGCTTGGAGCCGTCACGATTTTTCTTCTGGCCGGCGGCGACAAGTCCAGCCAGGCAAGAGATATTCGTATCGCTCAAGAACTTGCTAGGAAGGTTAGGAGGGAGCAGGAATGAAGGACGTAACGTTTTCGGCTTTTGACGCAAGTAAATATCTGGACAGCCATGAGGCAGTTAACGACTATTTGGCTATTGCACTTGAAGATGGAGACACAAAAACTGTGCAAGTTGTTTTACGTGATATCGCTCGGGCGCATGGCATGAGCCAACTCGCCAGAGAGACTGAGCTAAACCGAGAGTCGCTGTATAAGTCTCTTTCGAAGGACGGCAACCCGTCATTTGCTGCGATCACCAAGATAATGAAGGCCCTAGGCCTAAAAATAACCTTGGCTACTCAAAACAATTAGTCACGTGTCTCGAAGACAGAAAATAAGTTCGACGCCGAACCTTTTTCATCGTTGTTCCTAGTGACGTTTGTGGCTGGTCTGGATGTTCTTGGTTGGTGGTTAGTCTGGCTGCTCGAGGTCTGCTGCTGGCCTGGGTTGGGTTGTCGAGCGAGTCGCCGTGTCTTCGCTCAGCTCTCATCGCTTTCGCGATTAACGAGCTATCACTCTCGCCACGCCTCGATGCTCGCCGCCCCAGCTCCACCAGCCTCGCTTATTAAGTGGTCGCGACATTATTGCGGCAGATTTGGCTCGTAGACGAGCCCTTTTCGACGCAATAATTCGGATGACCACCTAAAGGTATGAGGTTGTGGGAGTTCGGGTCTTTGAAGGAACATCAAGGCGTGGCGGGAGCGACGATATCCAAGCGCCAAAGCGCTTGGATGAGGAGCGGAGACACGTTGCCAGTGACGCAAAGACCCGAATCCCACAACCGACGAAACCCAGACAAGCCAACCACCAGCCGCTAGCACTCAGACCAGCCACAAACCAAGAGCACCCAAGGCCAACCAACACGTAGTCGAAAATAACGGGAACCAAAAAGCTCGTAGTCGAACCTTTTGGTTCTTTTTAATTTCCGACGCATTAGCGGGAACAGAAAAGTTCGTAGTCGAATGTTTTGGTTCCCGCTAACTAGAGAATTATTAACGACTGCAGAAAAGCTCGAGTACGGACATTTTGGTTCCCACTGATCTGTTGATGTCCGATATGGGAGCCGGATCTAAACCGGGATGGTGGATTCTTCTTCTTCGCCTAGGTCTAGGACGTCGTCTGTGGACGGGTCGGTATCGAAGAGCTCCAGCAAACGTGCCGGCCATACCTCGTTGCGGGCGATCTCGTCGGGGCTAAGCCAGGCGAAACCTTTAACGGACTCCTTTTCGTCCGCGGTGAAGCCGGCGTCGGAGGGGGTGAATTTCGCCTCGAGGTCTAGGCGGTAGAAGAACTCTTCCTGGATCAGGATCCGGTCGGAGTAGCCGTGCTTGACGAGTCGCCTGGCGATGGGCCCGAGTAGCTGGCCCGGCTCGACGTCCAGCCCGGTCTCCTCCTTCATCTCGCGAACGGCGGCAGTGACTGCGTCCTCGCCTTCGTCGATGCCGCCACCCGGGGTCACGTACCAGCCGCTGCCGGGAATGCCCGGGTCAGAATCGGACTCCAAAAGGACGGTGCCCTCGGCAACGACCAGGACCCTTGCGGCCTTGCGTCGTTTTATGGGGCGCAGGCTCGGTTCCACCACTTTTTCGCCTCTCATGCATCGCAGTCTAGAACAATCGGGGCACAAAATATCGCCGGCCACTAGGGCATGTGACCGGCGATATCTAGCTATTGGTTATTTGCGGTCTTCGAAGTCTTCCTCCTCTTTAATGGCAGGCGAGACCCCGGAGGTCGCCGCCTCGATGGTCGGCTTCGCGTCGGGGTACTTGCTGAGGTAGAACCTGGCGATCATGCGGGCGACCTGCTCGTATGTGACGGTTGCGGTGTTTATCACCATGTCGTAGTACTCGTCGGAGTTCGGGTCCCACTGGTACAGCTTGTGGGACATTTCGGCGCGGATGCGGTCTTCAGCCTCGCACTGTTCTTGAGCCTCATACGCGGGCAGTCCGGTCTGCTGCGAGACCCGCTCGATGCGTTTGCCGATCGGAGCGACGAGCCGGATGTGCATTGCGCCGACCACCTTGCCGAGCACCAGCGCGCCGTTGCGTCCCAGCAGGACACCGCCGTTCGACACCGCCTTGAGCACGGTCTGCGTGTTGTTGCTGGCCATGGTGTGGTCGTATGCCTGGTCTGCGGCCGCAGAAAGCAACGAATCCTGCGTGCCCGTGTAGCTGATCTTTCGCAGCCAGCGGTCGAAGCCGGAGTCCGAGATGAGCGCGGAAGCGTCCACCTTGGCGAGCTGTTCGGAGCTGAACGCCTGCTGGACGAACGGCACGCCCAATTCCTTCGCAACCATCGGGCCGATGTCGGTGGCGCCCGAACCACGTAGCCCGAAGAGCGTCACGATTGGGGGAGCCCCGGTGCCTGCCTTGCGTAGCAGTGTGGTGCGTCCGTCACCAACCTCTTTTTCGACGACGACGGCCTCGGTTTCGACACCCGCAGCCTCAGAGACCGCGGACTGGGTGCGTCGCTCGTTGAGTTCGCTGACGATCTGCGCGTGCAAGTCGGCGGAAAGCGGGTAGCGCAGCATGATAATCACCGCGATCAGCGCTAACGCTGCGGGCAGCAGGCCGATCGCCACTCTGATGCCCAGCTGCACTTGCTCAATGTCTGCTCCGGTCTTGTTGTAGCCGAACAGGCCGATGACGAACGCACCAGCCCAGCCGCCGAGGCCCTGGCCGCACTTACGGATGAACGACAGCACGGAGTAGGAGCCGCCCTCCGCGCGGACGCCGGACTTCCATTCGCCATAGTCGACGGTGTCGGCCTGCATGGAGAACATCAGCGCGTTGGTGCCACCGGATGCGAAACCGAACAGGAACCAGGCGATGATCGCGATGGGTAGGCCACCGTTGGGCACGAAGAAGATGAGCACGAACGAGATGGCCGTCAAAACCGCGCAGCACAGGTAGCCGTTTCGCTTGCCGAAACGAACCGTGATGGTGGGCACGATCGACGCAACGATGATTGTGCCGACGGTCTGCGAGAGCATCAGGAATACCCAGTAGCCGGCGCTGCCAAGTATTTCTCGTGCGTAGTACATGCCGACCGCGTTCATCGTGAACATTGCGGCGAGGACGAAGAACGCGCCAGAACACAGAATCAGGAGCGGCTTGTTCTGGCCGACCATCTTGAAGGTGCGCTTCATGGACATCTTGCCGGTGGAGCGCGGCACGACTTCTTTGCTCTTTGCGAAGCAGATCAGGTAGAGGATGATCGCTACGACGGCGATCGCCGCCATGATTATCGTGAATTTCTGGCGGATGCCGTCGGCAGCGGTGTCCTGGAACTGCGGTGCGACGACCAGGGACAGGATGACGCCCGTGGCTGAGGAGGCGATCGAGCGCGCGCCCGAGAGCCTGGACCGGTCGACGGGGTCCTGCGTCATGGCGGCGGACAGCGAGCCGTAGGGAATGTTGGTAAACGAGTAGCACAGCTGGAAGGCGCAGTCGAAGAGCAGAACCCACGCAACTACGCGGGCGCTGCCGTCAGGTGCCCAACCGTAGGGGACGCTGAACAGCAGCACGAAAACTAGTGCTAGCGGCCCGGACACCCAGAGCAGCCACGGCCGCAGCGTGCCCCATCTGGTTCGCGGCCTGTCGACCACTTGGCCAGCGGTCAGGTCGCAGATGCCTGCCCACACTTTGGTGATCAGGTAAATGGTTCCCGCGATTCCCGCGCTGATGCCCGCGATGTCCGTCATGAAGATCATGAGGAACATTGACGTCATCAGGAACGAAAGGTTGTTGGCTACGTCGCCAAGCGAATATGCCAGGACTGTTCCGCCCGAAAGTCTTTTGCCTGCGACGCCCTTGCCGCCTTTATTTGCCGGTTTAGCCTCGGCAACCGATTTTTGCGCCATTGCACTTACTCCTTGCCGACTGTCATAGTCGAGACCAGAAGACGCCGTCATCGGCGCCGCCTAATGTAATAGAAGCTAATCCAAATGCCGCGCGGTTGCTGCTGGTTACCTTTTGTTGCCAAGGGAAAAAGGGTAACCAGCAACTAGTTGTTTTGCTGGAAAATCTGATCCGCCATCACGATGCGGTACGAGTAGCCCTGTTCTGTCAGGAAGCGCTGGCGGTGGGCGGCGAATTCGGCGTCGGATGTGTCGCGGGTGACGACGTTGTAGAAGTGAGCCACCTTCTCGGGCTCCTCCGGGTTGGGACGAAGCAGCCGGCCCAGCCGTTGGGCTTCCTCTTGGCGGGACCCGAACGTGCCGGATACTTGGATGGCCACTTGAGCAGCGGGCAGGTCGATGGAGAAGTTGGCCACTTTGCTGACCACCAGCAGGTTGATCTGGCCGGTGCGGAACTGTGCGTAATATTCCTCGCGCAGCTTGTTTGGGGTTTTGCCGGTGATGAGCTGGGCTCCGATCTTGTCCGCCAGCGCCTCGAGCTGGTCTAGGTATTGTCCGATGACGAGCGTCGGCTCGCCCTCGTGCAGCGCAAGCAGGTCTTGCACCGCGTGGGTTTTAGCGTTCGCGTTGGCTGCCAGCCGGTAGCGCACGTCCTTCTCGGAGGTGGCGTAGAGCATCTTTTCGTCGGGGTCTAGGTCCACCCGCACCTCGACGCAGTCGGCAGGGGCGATGTAGCCCTGTTTCTCGATTTCGCGCCAGGGCGCCGCGTAGCGTTTCGGCCCGATGAGGCTGAAGACGTCGGCCTCGTGGCCGTCCTCGCGAACCAGGGTTGCGGTGAGCCCGAGACGTCGCCTGGCCTGCAGGTCGGCGACCATCCTGAAAACGGGCGCGGGCAGCAGGTGCACCTCGTCGTAGATGATCAGGCCCCAGTCGCGGGCGCCGAAAAGCTCCATGTGGTGGTGGACGCCGTCGCGCTTTGTGGTGAGCACTTGGTAGGTGGCGATGGTGACCGGACGAATCTGCTTGAGCGAGCCGGAGTATTCGCCGATCTCGTCGGGGGTCAGTGTTGTGCGCGCAATCAGTTCGTCGCGCCACTGCCTGGCGGCGATGGTGTTGGTGCAAAGAATTAGCGTGGTGGCTTTGGCCAGGTCCATCGCAGCCGCACCGACGATGGTTTTTCCCGCCCCGCACGGCAGCACGACGACTCCGGAACCGCCCGCCCAGAAGCTATCGGCGGCCTCCCGTTGGTAGTCGCGAACCTGCCAGCCGTCCTCCAGAAGGCTAATGGGGTGGGCCTCACCGTCCACGTACCCGGCCAGATCCTCGGCCGGCCAACCCAGCTTAAGCAGCGTGTGCTTCAGTTCGCCGCGCTCGGACGGGTGCACGATGACGGTGGTGTCGTCGATCTGCGCGCCCAGCTGCCCGTCGGTTTTGGGGTTTTCTACGATCTCTTTCAGCACGCCTGCGTTTTTGGACGCCAGGATCAAGCCTTGGGTGGGGTGCTGTTCAATGGTGAGCACGCCGTAGCGGCTCATGGTGTCGGTGATTTCGATGAGCAGGTGAGCGGGCACGGGGTAGCGCGACCAGGTGAGCAGCGCGTGCACCACCTGCTCGGCGTCTAGACCAGCGGCGCGCGCATTCCACAGCCCTAGTGGCGTGATGCGGTAAGTGTGGACGTACTCGGGTGCTCTTTCGAGCTCCGCGAACTGGGCGATGTCGCCGCGGCAGGCGGGAGCGTCGGGGTGGTTGATTTCGAGCAGCAGCGTGCGGTCGGACTGCACGATCAGCGGCCCTGGCGAATTCTGAGGCTCAATAAAACTCATCACCTTCCAGTATCGCGCTGCGTCAAAAAAATGCGCACGAATTGTCACGAAACAGCCACAGCAGCCAGGCCATGTGGGCAACTGTGTGTCGAATGTGGCTAAGATGCATTGGTACGACAGGGGAGCCGTTAAGGCTGAGAGTGCGGAAAGTCCGCAGACCCTCGAACCTGAACCGGGTAATGCCGGCGGAGGTAGTCGAGCTCTGCCACAATTTCGTGGCCCTCTGCGATGAAACGGAGGAAGTCTTGTTTCTAGCAGGAAAATCATTCAAACTTGTCGCCGCTGGGCTGGCGGTGTGTACCGCTTTCGTCATGAGCGGCTGCGGCGCTTCGGAAACCGGCGCCGAGCAGTCCGCTGCGCAGGCCACCAAAGAGGTGACGCTTGTCGCATACGATTCTTTCCCGGCTAAGGACATCCAGCCGGGTTTCGAGGCTGCGACCGGTTACAAGCTGAACGTGATTGAGGGCGGCGACTCCGCCGAACTCACCAACAAGCTGGTGGTTTCCAAGGACAACCCGCTGGGTGACGTGGCCGTTGGTATGGACAACAACACCGCGCTGACCGCGTACGAGAAGGGCGTGTTTGACGATTCCGGCGTCAAGCTGCCCGAGGGCGTGGAAAAGTATTCGCTTGCGGACGCCGACCATCTGGTTCCGTTCGACCGCTCGCAGTACTGCATCAACTACGACGAAAAATGGCTGAAGGACAAGAACATCACTGCGCCTACGTCGCTGGCCGACCTTACTAAGCCCGAATACAAGGACATGTTGATCGTCGAGGACCCGCGCAAGTCGACGCCGGGCATGGGCTTCATGACCGCCACGATCGCGGCTCAGGGCGAAGATTGGACCAGCTACTGGAGTGCGTTGAAGGATAACGGCGTTGAGATCGCCGACGGCTGGACCGAGGCGTTCGCCAAGTTCTCCTCCAACGAGGGCGGCACGAAGCCGATGATGGCCGGATTCGCTTCCAGCTCCGCCTACCCCACAGGCGAGGACGAGGCCGGCAACGAGATCTACAACATGAAGACCCTCGCCGGTAGCTGCTACGACGCCGTCGAATATATGGGCCTGCTGAAGGGTGCGAAGAACGTTGACGGCGCTAAGGCGCTGATCGAGTACCTGGTGACCACCGAGGCTCAGGAGATCATTTCTGAGGCCAACTACATGTACCCGGTCAACCCGGCAGCGAAGCTCCCGGAGGCTCTCGCCAAGTATGGCCCTGAGGTGGAAAACGCGCTGAGCCTTGACGCCAAGAAGGTCGCCGACAACCGCACCGAATGGCTCAAGACTTGGGCAGACACGATGGGCCGATAGCCCTAAGCCGGTCTGAAAGTGAGTAGATAAGTGGAGAAGAAACGTGCGTTTTAATCGCTCGATCGCGGCTTGCGCACGTCCGGACCGTCTACTCAACGCTGGGCGGGTGCTCGTCGTCACCTTGGCGGTGCTCGCCCCGCTCGCATTCTTGGGAATCTTTTTCATGTGGCCCGTGGGACGGATGGTCTCGATGGGTTTCTTGGGAGATTCCGGCGACGGGCTAGGGGAAATCCTTGGCCGCCCACGGTTGTGGGAGGTCACGGCAATGACCGTCGGCATGGCGTTCGGCGGCACCCTCGGCTCGCTGTTTTTGGGACTGCCGGGCGCATACGTCTTGTATCGGCTGCGGATCCCCGGCCAGAACGGGCTGCGCGCTTTTGTCTCAATCCCGTTCGTGCTGCCGGTGATGGCGGTGGCTGTGGGGTTCACGTCTCTGTTTGGGCCGGGCGCGCCGCTGGAGAGCTGGGGCCTGATGGGAACGAAGACCCTGGTGATCATCGCGATGACGTTCTTCAACTATTCGCTGGTGGTGCGCGTCGTCGGGCCGATGTGGGCTGGCCTGGACCCTCGAGCCGAGCAGGCAGCGGCTGCGCTGGGTGCTGGTCCCGCCAGGGTGTTTCTGACGGTGACGCTGCCCAGGCTGGTGCCGGCGATCTGCTCAGCGGCCAGCTTGATCTTTTTGTTCTGCGCGTCCAGCTACGCGCTGGTCCAGGTGCTCGGCGGGCCCGGCGCGACGACGCTGGAGGCCGAGATATACAACGAAACGGTCGCCTACATGGATTATCGGGCGGCAGCCGTGTTGAGCATCCTGCAGATCGCGATCGTCGTGGTTGCACTGATCATTTCCGAGCGGCTGCGCGGGCGCGTTGAAAGAGGGCAGAAGCTTGTCGCGGGCACAACTCGCGCCCCGAAGCTGATTGATCTGCCGGCAATCCTAGTCACCGCAGCGACTGTAGTCTTTCTGCTCGCCACCCCGATGGTGGGGCTGATCGCGAGGTCGCTTCGCCGCTCCGGACGTTGGACGCTGCAAAACTACACCGCCCTGGCGGACCCCCATGCCACTAAAGCCTTGCACACCAGCGTGTTCGCGTCGTTGGGCATCTCGCTGCAGACGGCGATTGTTGCGGCCCTGATCGCGCTGGCCGTCGGCGGTACGCTTTCTGTCGTCCTTTCCAGGCGGCCGAAGAGCCGGATGGGACGGCTCGGCAGCAAGGTATTGGACGCGATCTTCATGCTGCCGCTGGGCGTCTCAGCGGTCACTGTCGGTTTCGGTTTTTTGGTTACGCTCTCTGGGCCGCCCTTCCGGATGGCGACGAGCAGGTGGCTGGTTCCGATCGCGCAGGCGGTGGTGGCGATCCCGATGGTTGCCCGCACGATGTTGCCGACTCTGCGCGCGATAGATCCCCGTCAGCGGGAGGCCGCGCGGGCTCTCGGTGCCAGCCCCGAGCGAGTGTTGACCACGATCGACGGCCCATACCTGCTTCGCTGCGGTCTGGTGTCGGCCGGTTTCGCGCTGGCCATTTCGATGGGCGAGTTCGGCGCCACCTCGTTCTTGGCAAGGCCCCAAACTGCGACCCTGCCAGTGGCGATTTTTGCGCTGGCGTCGCGTCCAAGCCCGACCGAGCAGGGCATGGCGATGGCTGCGTCTGTGCTGTTGGCGGTTGTTACCGCGGCGATCATGGTTCTTGTTGAGCGGTTCCGGCCGCCGGGTTCGACGATGATGTGAGGGATGATGAGCGGACTTGATATCAGCCAGGCCGTCGTGAAGTACGGCGAGAAGATCGCGGTTGACCGGGTGAGCATTAGCGTCGCCCCCGGCGAAGTGGTCGCCCTGCTCGGGCCCAGCGGTTCGGGCAAGTCGTCGTTGCTGCGCGCTGTGCTCGGGTTGGAGCCGATCGCGGACGGTGCGATCTCTTGGGACGGGGTCGATCTTTCCCGTGTGCCCACGCACAAGCGCGGTTTTGGTTTGATGTTCCAGGAGGGACAGCTGTTCGGCTATCAGAATGTCGCCGGAAACGTCGCATACGGGCTGCGGGCCGCCGGTGTGGACGCCCAAACCCGCGAGAAACGCGTCGCCGAACTCCTCGACCTGGTTGGCCTTTCGGGCTATGCAGACCGCCAGATCACCCAGCTGTCTGGCGGCGAGGCTCAGCGAGTCGCCTTGGCTAGGTCGCTCGCCCCGAAGCCCAAACTCCTGGGGTTGGACGAGCCGTTATCCGCGCTAGATCGTTCCTTGCGCGAGCGGTTGAGCGGTGATTTGCGCGAGATCCTCACCGCGTCGAAGACCGCTGCCCTTTACGTCACTCACGACCAGGACGAGGCATTCGCGGTGGCGGACCGTATCGCCGTGTTGATCGGCGGACGGCTTTTAGCCCTTGGCACACCAGCTCAAGTTTGGACTAATCCGGGTACTAGACAGGTCGCAGAATTTTTGGGTTACGGGGCTTTCCTTAAACCAAGTGACATACGTGATTGGGGTCTGGCGGATTCGCTAGATAACTTTGGCCATTTAATAGCGTGTGCCCCCGGAGCTTTCCAATTAGCTGATGGTGGGATGAGGGTCAAAGTTTGCGCAGTTAATGTTCGTCGTGGCGATATCGGGGTGCAAGTAATGCTGCCTGATGGCCAACTTGTTGATGCGCTAACACCGCTTTCTAGACAGGCGGAAGCACTACAAGTCGGTGCGCAAGTGACATTAAGTTTTGATCTTTCTAAGACCGCCCCAGTGACGCCTTAACGGCTGTAAAACAGACTGAGTCTTAGCTTTTACTTGGACCTTAGATTTTCTGGGTGTTTCCTTAGAAAATGGCAGATATCGCTCATTTCGGTTGACGGTAATTTTTATTTTTCTGTAATTTCTTACCAGCAATCCACAGTTGCTTTCCCATTTATTTTGAATCTTTTTAGGAGACAAAAGTGAATCCAATGTCTAGGCGTGCTGCACTGGCGTCCGCTGTCTCGGTTACAGCCGCCCTAACCCTAGTTGCCCAGTCGGCTCCCAGTGTTTTGGCTGTCGAATCCATGCAAAATACTTCAAACACTTTGGCTATGGCTTCAAACGACGCTGTCGAAAATGCCCAAGCAGCTCGCGACCAGCAAAGCGCGAAGGTTGCTCAGCTGGAGCAGAAAGTTGCTCAAGCTAAGCAAAGCTATGAAGAGGCCAAGCAGGCTGAAAAGGATGCGCAGGATGCGTTAGCAGCGAAGAAAAAAGCTGCTATTGATGCCCAAAAGAATGATCCTAAGTATAAGGAAGCTGCCGAGGCACTTAACGCAGCTACCACTCAGCGCGATGATGCAGCCAAGAAATTGGCTTCGGCTAAGGCTGATCTGGCAAAAATTAAGGATGAGCTTGGTGCTAACGAGCAGCAGCTTAAAGCAGCCCAGGAAAAGCTAAGCGCTGCTCAAAAAGCTGATGAAGCAGCTAAGAATAGCGTCACCGAAAAAACCAAGCTAGCTAATGAAGCTGACGCTAATTTAACCAAGGCTAAAGATGCTGCGGCTAAGGCAGACGTTGCTGCGCTACAACAAAAGGTTACTGACCTTGAAAAAGAGTTAGCGCAGAAACAGAACGAAGCTCAGCAAGCTCAAGAAACGGCCGACAAAATTGCGAAAGACTATGAAGACGCAAATGAAGAGGCTCGAAAGCTTAATGCTGAATTCGAAACCAAAAAGGATAAGGTTTCAGAAGCAAGCAAAAATACCATCCAGGCTAGTGAAAAGTATCAGGAGCTCAAGGCCAAGCAGCAGCAACTGCCAGCCAAAATCCAGGAAAAAGATACTGAGCTGAAAAAAGCTCAG
Organism: Propionimicrobium sp. BV2F7; assembly: GCF_000510445.1. Classification (NCBI taxonomy): domain Bacteria; kingdom Bacillati; phylum Actinomycetota; class Actinomycetes; order Propionibacteriales; family Propionibacteriaceae; genus Propionimicrobium; species Propionimicrobium sp. BV2F7. The sequence continues at coordinate 443,951 of NZ_AZIS01000004.1, forward strand.
CAGGATGTTAAGGATGCTGAAGCTGAGGCAAATCAGCTTAAGCAGGAATATGAAGCTGCAAAGCAGGGTAGTGATGCTGGCAAGACCGAGACTGCAAAGGCAGCTATGGAAGCCGCCAATCAGAAACTTGCCAAAGCTAAAGAGCATGAGGCAACTGTCAAGGCTGAATACAACAAATTTTCCACTGAAGTAATCAATTTCGCTGCGCAGGTAAGGCAAGCAGAACAGGCTTTGGAAGATGCGAAGAAAATTCAGCAAGATCTTACTACTGAAACTGAAGCTGTCCGAGAGCAGCTAGTCGCGGCAGAACAAAAGCGTGATGAGCTGAAGCCAAAGGTTACATCTGCGAATGCCGCTGCGATAAAGGCAAATCAGGAAGTTTCACAAAAGAACAATGAGCTTAACACAGCACGTCAAGAGGTAGCTAAGGCTAACGAACTGGTTAAGGCGGTTGAGACTGCTGATCAGGTGGCTAAAGCTGCTAAAGCCAACCTGGACAAGGCAAATCAGCTAAAGCAAGAAACTGAAAAGAACTTTACCAAAGCCCAGCAGGAATACGATGGTATTGCTGCAAAAGATCCGCAAGCAGCCCAGAAATTAGCTGCTGCCACCGCTAAGGTAGACGGAGCTGAAGCAGATCTGAAAGATGCTGAAGCTATTGTGAAAAATGCTTCAGCCAGGCTCCAGGCGCTAATGGACGCTCTGCCAGCTTCACCAGAACTGCAGCAAGCTGAAAAAACTCTTGCTGAGAAGACTGAAGCAGTCCAAAAGGCTAAGCAAGACCTAGACACTTTCCAGGCTGAGTTGAAAGACGCTCGAGTAAAGCTCGGCGTGTTGGAGGCACAGCTTAACGCTGCCAAGGGTCCACAGAATGCTGGACAACCTGAAGGAAGCAAAAAATCTGAAGGAAACAAAGAAACTGATAAGCAGGATTCTGCTAACCAGACTTCCGAGAAGATGGCAGACAAGAAGCATAAAGCAAAGCGTGGTGTGCCTAACACCGGGGCAGAGGGCAATGCTAATGCAGCTGCTTTGCTGATTGCTGCTGCTGGCGCCAGCTATGTGGTGGCCCGCAGACGTAAAGACTAAAGCAACTGGTTAAATTAACGCAGCCTAGCAGCATCGTCAAAAGAAATTTGATGCCGCTAGGCTGCTTTTTTAGTTACCGGATAGCTGAAAATAGCCGCTCAGCAGTGGTTCAGGATGAGCGCCATGAATAGCGCCTTTGCGAAAATCAGTTTGGTATAAAAGAGGCAGGTGACCGTAACCATTTTGGGGTTAAAACACAGCGTTAAATTTCTTGATGTGCGGGTAGCCTGGTGGTTTGAAGACTGTTCCAAACGATCAAATCTGGGCTCAGGTTCGGGTAGAGGCCAACCGCGATGCCGAGCCAGCACTAGCTGGTTTCCTGCACGAGGCCATCTTGCGCCACCCCAGCTTGGAGTCCGCGCTGAGTTCTCTGCTTGCTGGCAAGCTTGCCAATCAAGCGATGACGGCCTCGGCGCTGGAATGTTTGATCGACGATGCCTTGATTGACCCGGATATTCGTGACGCCGTGCTCTGCGATCTGCAGGCGGTAGTCACCCGTGACCCGGCCACTCTCGGCTACACGCAGCCGTTCGCTGCGGACAGAGCCGCCACCAAAAAGATCGCGTTCATGATGTGTGCGGCGGGCACACCGGTCAGCTCCAGGACTCGCACGAACGGCGATTCATTGACCGTGCCGCCACCCTGTGCCCAGGCGACGAAGTGTGCATCGTCCTGGACGAATCGAAGACAGCGCCGGTCGGCTAAATCAAACTTCGATCCGCCCCGAAAATGCCCTACACGGTGGCAAATCCTGTGGAATAAATATAGGCTTCCTTGCCAAGAGGGAATCGGGTGAGAACCCCGAACTATCCCGTAACTGTGATGCGATGAGCTAAGTCAGATACCTCTCTAACTGAAGAAGTGCTTTGCGGCCACGAGGATGGCTGTATTTCATTCGCGTTTTGCCGCATAGCCGCAAGCTCATCTCAAAAAACTAGGAGAAAAGGTGAAACGTATCTTAAAGATGCTGGCCGCGGCGATGGCCGTTCTGCTGGCTCTTACCGGATGTGGCACTGGTGCCAAAACCTCCGCTGAAAGTGATGCCGGTCAGAGTGACAAGCAGGTAGTCCTCGCTGCTCCCCGTGATCTAACCCCCGGTGAAAAGGACGGCTATTACACCAGCCTGATCATGCAGGTTTGGGAGCCACTCGTGCTCCTTGGCGAGGACGGCCACGCAGCTCCGTCCCTTGCAACCAGCTGGGAAATGTCCCCAGATGGTAAAGAATGGACAATCAAGCTGCGTGAGAACGTCAAATTCCACGATGGTGAGCCGTTTAATGCTGACGCTGTGATCGCCAATATCGAGCGCGTTGTGAAGCACAGCCCCAAGAAATCGCCGTTCTACACCATTGACGCCAAGAAGACCTACCCTGGCCTCGACCACACCGAAAAGGTCGACGATAACACCGTCAAGCTGGTCTTCAGCGAGCCTTCGCCCACCGCTATTCAGCGTCTGACGAACTTCGGTAGCCCGATGGTTAGTCCCAAATGCTTGGACGAAAACGGCGATTTCGCCACCGTCGTTCAGGGGACCGGCCCCTTCAAGATCACCGAGCACCAGCAGGATCAATACACGATTCTCGAGGCCAATGAAGACTACTGGGGTGAAAAGGCCAAGACGAAGTCCGTCAAAGTTCTTTCCATGCCTAGCTCCGATACCCGCGCTGCCGCGCTGAGGTCCGGCGAGATCCAGGGCGTTCTTGACATCGGCGCCATCTGGCCCTCGCAGGCTAAGGAACTCGTCGATTCCGGCAAGTTCGAGGCTTCGTACAAGCCGTCGACCATCACCCACTTCATGCAGGTGAACCAGTCGAAGGAATACCTCAACGATCCCCGTCTGGTTAAGGCAATGTCTTTGGCTATCGACCGTCAGATGATTGTCGACGAGTTCTACCACGGCTTCGCGGTGGCAACCTCCAACCCGCTGAATGCTAGCGAGCTGGGCTACAAGCAGGACAAGCCGAAGTACGATCCTGAAGAAGCTAAGAAGCTGGCAGCTGAGGTTCTCGGCGACAACCGAATCTCACTCGAACTGTTGGTGCCGCAGTACGGCATCGACCGCTACCCCTACAAGGAACAGGCCGAATACGTTCAGTCCGCGCTGAAGGAGCTTGGCATCGACGTCGAGATCACCATTCTCGAGGGCTCCGAGCAGATGAAGCGCCGCAAGGAAGGCAACTTCGATCTTTCGTTCCACACCCAGGGCATGCCTGACGGCGAGCCGATTACCATGCTCAAGGTCTTCATGGGTCCTGATAATGGCGGCCGCTACGACAACCCGGAGGCCACCGAGCTGCTGAGCAAGGCGGCTGCGGAGCTGGACGAGAACAAGAGGATCGAAATCTACAAGGAACTGCAGGAGCTCGCTATTGAGACCCTGCCGACCATCCCGCTGTACCATGACAGTTACCTGGTTGTGCACAGCAAGGATCTTAAGGGCTATGAGGCTACGTCTTACGGCGTTACGCTCTCGAAGATGTACCTCGCTTAATGTCCAAGATTCTTCGAATCGCTGGCCGCTATGCGGTGACCGGACTGCTCACGCTTTTCGGTATCACACTGCTTAGCTTTCTCCTGGGGCATATTGCCCCAGGAGATCCGGCCTACGCGATCTTGGCTTCGGACGGAGTGGACGCACCAAGCGACGAACAGCTCGCTATGGTTCGTCGCGAGCTTGGTCTGGACCGTTCGTTCTTCGAGCAGTACATCCTTTGGGTTGGTCAACTGTTGCGGGGGAATATTGGTGTCTCGTTCATGACGAGCCGCTCTATTGAGCACGATCTACTTCTCAGGATTCCCGTGACGCTGCAGCTTTCGCTGCTGGCCATGGCCATTCTGGTGTTGATCTCCCTGCCGCTGGGTTATTTGCTCGCGCTCCACAAGGACAGCTTGCTAGACCGAATTTTTCTGGGCATCACAAGCCTGTTTTCGGCTATTCCTGGCTTCCTGGTGGCGATCATCCTGATGCTCATTTTTGCCGAGGGGCTCAGGCTGCTGCCGACTAGCGGTTTCTCGGGTTTTTCATCTTTAATCCTCCCCGCCGTCTCCATATCGCTCAGTTCGACGATGATGATCACCAGGGTTTTTCGCTCTGATCTGCTGTCGGTGTTGGGTGAGGAATACTTCGAGATGGCCAGGTCGAAGGGTTTTTCATACAAGTTTTCGGTGGCTAAGCACGCCATCCCCAACGCCTTCGCGAGCATCGTTAGCTTGTGGGGTAACTATTTCGTTGGGATTTTGGGCGGCTCCACCATAGCGGAATCTATTTTCGCTCTTCCAGGGTTAGGGCAGTGGGTGCTCAAGTCCATTAATTCTCATGATTATCCGGCGGTTCAGGCCTACGTCTTGGTGATGGGCATAATCTGCCTGATCGTGTTCCTGCTAGCCGATATTCTGCAGATGATCGTTCAGCCCCAGCTGAGGAGGCTGAATTGAGAGGCAACAGGAAACTAATTATCTCCATTGCGGTCTTGGTTTTGTTGGCCGTGATGAGTATCGCGGCTCCACTGATCGCGCCTTTGGATCCGGTCGAGACGCAGATGTCGCTGCGCAATGAACTGCCTAGTGCTGCCCATTGGCTGGGCACGGACAGTCTGGGAAGAGACGTCGCCTCCCGAGTAATTTATGGCGGCAGGGGTGCCTTGAGCATCAGCTTCGCAGCCACCTTGATCAGCATGGTCGTCGGCGTCTTCTTCGGTTCAGTGGCGGGCTGGTTCGGTAAGTGGGCTGATGCTGGCGTCCAGGTGCTCATGAGTATTTTCCAGGGGTTGCCTGGTCTGAGCATCGCGATCGCGATCGTCGGTGTTTTGGGTGCCAGCAATTTATCGATCTTCATCGCCATGGTGCTAACCGGGTGGTCGGGCGTTTCTCGACTCGTCCGTTCTCAGGTCAGAAGCTACAAGGACAGGCAGTTCGTCGACGCGGCTCGACTCTATTTGCCCGGCTCCTTCTATCTGGTCAGCAGGCACGTGCTGCCTCTGGCATTTCCGACTCTGGTTGTGCTCGCAATGAACCGGATGGGAAGAATGATTTTGACCATCAGTTCCTTGAGCTTCATCGGCGTCGGGTTGCAGCCGCCCACTCCGGATTGGGGCGTTATGGTGCAGGACGCCAGGCAGTATTTCGGGGTGCAGCCTTATGCCTTGATCGCCCCTGCATTGATGATGCTGTTGGCTGCATTTTTCGCGATTCGTCTCGGCGAAATCTTGCGGGATCGCTGGGATGTCTACCAGAACGATGAAATGCAGGTGGGCCGATGAGCGCGCTGCTAGAAATATCTAATCTGAACGTCACTTTTAAAACCCGCACCGGCAAGGGCTATGCAGTCACAGACGTCAGCGCGAGTGTTGAACGTAACAAAGTGACCGCTATCGTCGGCGAATCGGGAAGTGGCAAATCCGTGCTCGGTTCTGCGATTGTGGGTCTGTTGCCTGTGAATGCTAAGGCCGAGGGAAGTATCGTCTTCGATGGGCGGGAGCTAATCGGGCTTTCCGATACGCAATACGATTCTGTGCGCGGCGAGCAAATCGGGTGGGTCGCCCAAAACGCGATTTCAGCCCTGAACCCCAGCTTCAAGATCAAAGAACTCGTATCCGAAGCGCCCTTCCACAAGCGCAGAATCAAGTGGAAACAGAAGCGGGCATTCGCGAACGAGCAATTGCGCAAAGCCAACCTTTGCGAGGCGGTGGCAGAAAACTACTCCTTCGAGTTGAGCGGCGGAATGGCTCAGCGCGCTCTAATCGCCACTGGCATCGGTCTGGACCCGTCATTCCTGATTCTTGACGAGCCCACCAAGGGCCTAGATCCGGTGAACACAGAAAGCATCAAAGACCTGATCCTCGCACTGGCTAGGTCCGGTAAGACCCTGCTGGTCATCACCCACGACGTCAAACTTGCTAAAGAAATAGCCGACCAGGTGTGGGTTTTCTACGGTTCAAAGATCGTGGAGATGGCAGATGCGGATAGCTTCTTCGACGCACCCGCCCACCCCTATTCGCAAGGGCTGTTAGACGCTCTACCGAGCCGAGGATTGAAAGCCATCGCGGGTGAGTCTCCGAGTTTCTATACGCGCCCGTCGGGCTGCCCATTCGAACCCCGCTGCCCACATGCAAGGCCGGAGTGTGTCAATTGGAGCGAATTTGTGAATTTAGACGATCGGCAGGTGCTATGTCTGAAGTATTGCTGAGCTATGAGGGAGTCACGAAGTCCTATCCGTCTCTATTGACATCTAAACCAAGGGTCGTTTTCACCGATATAGACCTAGAGCTACACAAGGGCGAAATCCTGGGTCTCTACGGGCCGAGCGGCTGCGGCAAATCCACCCTGTTCAGGATGTTTTTTCAGCTAACGGACTGGTCGCAGGGCAAAATAAAATATCTGGGTCAGGACATCAAAAGCTTGAGCCCGCGAGCAAGACGTGAAATGCACCGGGATGTCCAGATGGTCTTTCAAGATCCCAGAAATGCTTTCAACCCCAGGTGGCTGATTGAGCGGAGCATGTACGAGCCGCTGCATCTGTTCAATATTTACGAGGACAGGAAAGAACTCATTGAGCAGAAGCTCGTCGAGGTTGGGCTTGAGTCAGCTCTGCTCGAACGCTATCCGCACCAGCTCAGCGGCGGCCAGTTGCAGCGGCTAGCCCTGGCAAGGTGCCTCCTGATGGAACCATCGTGCCTTCTGCTGGACGAGGCCAGTTCCATGTTGGATCTTTCGGTGCAGGCACAGATCATGGGCCTGGTTAGGCGACTCAATGAAGAGCACGGGCTTACCGTAATGCTTATTTCGCACGACCTCGATCTGATCAAGGCAATGTGTGGACGCTACTACCGTTTCGAAGACGGTCTGCTTTCCCTGGTTGAGCCGAAGCAGCGAAAGCTAGAGAAATCTTTTTAGCCGGGGAAACAGCGTAAGCATCAGCAGGTTCATCAGCTTCTTATTGTCAGTGCTGTCCGTGTAGACGTTCACGTCCCCGGTGCCCCGGGTGACGATAGTTCGCCCGTCGAACGGGCCGCCAACTTGCACCCGTACTCGCGCCTTTACCGATTTTGCGATGGTTTCGTCGACGAGAAGCGCAACGGGAAGCAGGTCGTGCACCCGGCAGCCGAGCACCTGGTTCGCGGTCCAGTCGCGGTTGATGTAGTCGCGGGTGATGTCGTGCAACAGCGTGCCGATCTCGTTGCCCTCGCGGCCAACCTGGAAGCACAGCTCGCGCAATTCGGGCGTGAAAGTCGTACACGCGGTTGCGTCCAGCCCACACATCGAGAACGATGTCCAAGCGGCGTCAAAAACCTTTTCCGCTGCAGCAGGATCCTGCCAGATGTTGAATTCGGCATCGTTACCGGAGTTTCCGCCACGTTCCGCACCGCCCATAATGCTGATTCCGGCAGCAAGTCTCGGCAGCTCGGGCTCCACTTCGAGCGCGGCCGCGATATTCGTCAGCGGGCCCAGCGTGACCAGGCGGATCTCGCCGGGATTGGCCCTCAAGGTTTCTACGATGAAACCTATCGCGTCATTTCCGACCGGGAAATCGGTGTGCAGATGAACCCCGCCCAGGCCGCCGATGCCGTGGACGGATTCGGCGTTCCCGCGTCTGTGGGATTGCAGCCCCATATGCAGGTCCGGAATAGTGAAATCGTAGTAGCGCTTTGCCAGGGCCAGCAGACCGGATGCGTTTCGGGTCACGTCGTCTAGGAAAGCGTTTCCGCCAACCGTCGTGACCCCTATCACTTCTAGATTTGGGTTCGCCAGGGCGAAGAGCAACGCGAAGGCGTCATCAACTCCTGGGTCAGTGTCGACGAGGATCTTCATGAAAACAGTCTGGCACATCTGGCCTGCTCGCAAATGCGTGTTGACAAGTAACTTTGTGCCTGTGCGCCTGCTGAGAGTTACTTCATTCCGTTGGCGGGTAGCCTAGTGATGTGAAGACTGTTCCAAACGATCAAATCTGGGCTCAGGTTAGGCTGGAAGCTAAGCGAGATGCCGAGGCCGAGCCAGCACTAGCTGGTTTCCTGAACGAGGCCATCTTGCGCCACCCCAGCTTGGAGTCCACGCTGAGTTCCCTGCTTGCTGGCAAGCTTGCCAATCACGCCATGACGGCCTCGGCGCTGGAATGTTTGATCGACGATGCCTTGATCGACCCGGATATTCGCGACGCCGTGCTCTGCGATCTGCAGGCGGTAGTCACCCGAGACCCGGCAACTCTCGGCTACACGCAGCCGCTCCTGTATTTCAAGGGTTTCCAGTCCATTCAAAGTTACCGAATCGCCCATCACTATTGGGAGCTTGGCCACAAGCCGCTGGCGTTGTTCCTGCAGTCGCGCATCAGCGAGGTTTTCGCCGTCGACATCCACCCCGGCGCAAAAATCGGGCGCGGCATCATGTTCGACCACGCCACCAGCGTCGTCATCGGCGAGACCGCGGTCGTCGGCGACAACTTCTCGATGCTGCACGAGGTGACTCTCGGCGGCACCGGCAAGGAGGACGGCGACCGTCACCCGAAGATCGGCAAGGGCGTGATGATCGGCGCCGGCGCAAAGGTGCTGGGCAATATAACCGTGGGCGACTGCGCGAAGATCGGTGCTGGTTCCGTCGTGCTGCGCGACGTCGAGGCTCACACCACGGTGACGGGCGTGCCCGCTAAGGTGATCGACGCACCTGCCGAGGAATTCCCGTCGTTGACGATGAACCAGATGCTGCTGTAAAAACTCAAGAAAAAGGTAGCGTCCCCCAAAAATTTCAGGGGACGCTACCTTTCATCTATATGGGTTTTCGACTATGCCTTTTGGCTCTTCTCTTGCTGAACGGACTGCCCCAGCAGGTCTCCGCGCGGTATGCCCGAATGCCGGTTCCTGACAAGCAGGTACGAAAGGCACAGCAGGATGATGTACGGGATGCCGGCCGTCCAAACCGGTGGCAGCAGCCAGCGCAGTGCGATGAAAATTGCGATGGAGACTGCGATGATCAGGTAGTTCACGACGGGCGCGCCAAGCAGATGCGCCTTCGGAATGCCGAGGCCCGCCTGCTTGCGGTCCCTGCGGAACTTCAGGTGCGTAATCATCACCATGACCCACGTCACAAGAATGCCAACGGTCGCACAGCCATACAGGTACATGAACGCCTTGTCGGGGCTTGTCAGTGCCAGGATGGAGGCGATCGCCATGCCCGCAGCCGCGATAAGGACGGCTCCGCGGGGAGCGCCATGGGTGGAGGTTCGCGCGGTGAAGCGGGGAGCCATGCGCTGCTCGCCGAGTGAGTGAATCATGCGGCTCGACGCATACAGGCAGCCGTTCGCAGCCGAAAGCGCGGCCACCAAAAGAATCGCGTTCATGATGTGCGCGGCGGCGGGCACACCCGTCATCTCCAGGACTCGCACGAACGGCGATTCATTGACGGTGCCGCCACCCTGCGCGGTTTCCGTCCACGGCTGCAGCGCGAGCACAACCAGGATTGCAAGCACGTAGAAGATCAGCAGACGCCAAATCATGGTGTGGGCCGCGCGGGGCACGTCACGCTCGGGATGCTCGGACTCGGCCGCACCGATCGAAACATTCTCTATACCGCCGAAGGAGAACACGGCCATGCAGGCGGCCGCGAGCACACCGCCGAAACCGGTGGCGAAGAAGCCCCCGTCTGCAGTCAGGTTGCCGAATCCGGTGGCGTGATCGGCGGAGGAACCGAAGAAGATTAGATAAAGACCGAGAAGGATGAACACGACGATCGCGGTAACCTTAATCATCGAGAACCAGTATTCGCTCGTGCCGTAGAGGCGCACGGTGGCCATGTTCAGGCCAATCACGAAAAGCGAACAGAGGATTGTGCCGATGCCCAGGTGCAGGTTGGGGAACCAGAAGTGCAGGTACGTCGCCGACGCCGTCACCTCGGCCCCGACTGCGATCAGCATTTCAATCGCGAAATTCCAGTGCGTGAGATAACCGCCGAAGGGCCCAAGATAGCTGCCAGCAACTCGTCCAACGCCACCCGGGACGGGGTGAACCGTCACCATCTCCGCTAGCGCCCAGACGATCGACAGTGCGCAGAGGCCAGCCAGAACGTAGCTGATGACGGTGGCCGGGCCGCCCAGCGCGATAACCGAGCCGGACCCCAAGAAAAGACCGGTGCCGAGCGCGCCCGAAAGGCCAATCATGGCCACTTGGCCGCTGGTCAACCGACGCTCGAGCGTGGTGTGTTCTTTTTTACTCATGTGCCCTCCAAAATCCTGACCTAGCATATTTTGCCGCCCGACGACGCTGCCGCCAAGGCTGTCCCAATTGGTGACCAAAATCCCACTCAAAACTGATCTTCCGACCGCGGTCAAACCAGAAACCTGAGGAGCCGGAAGATGTCAATTCTTGTCGCGAACTGGTTGAATAGGACAAAAGTCTTAAAAGCAGGTGAAAGCATGGCAGAGGTTCGCAAACACAAATCGGGTAACACGGCTCTGGAACAGTTCGTGATGCAGGCGTTCGACGCGGCACCGAAAAAGGTGGAACCCAGCAAACGGGTTGAGCGCGACTACGATGAGCCCGTGCAGCTCGTGGAAGAGAAGCCCACCCAGGCGGCAATGTTCGAGACTTCGTCGGACTGGCTCACCTTCAACCCGACCCAGGCAACCGAAAGGTAAAGACATGCAGATCCCCAAGGAACTTTTACCTGTCGACGGACGCTTCGGCTCCGGCCCGGCACGCATACACCCGGATGTGCTCGCCAAGCTCGGCACCCGCAACGACATCATGGGCACGTCTCACCGCGCGAAGCCGGTTCGGGATCTCGTCGCCCACGTGCAGGAAATGTTCACCGAGTTATTTGACGCACCGAACGGCTATCAGGTCGTTTTGGGCAACGGTGGTGCCACGACGTTCTGGGACGTTGCGGTCTTTTCCCTGATCATTCAGCGCTCCGCGCACGGCGTCTTCGGCGAGTTCGGCGCCAAGTTCGCGAAGGAGGCCGCTGGCGCCCCCTTCCTCGAAGAGCCATCCATCAACAAGGCAGAGAACGGTGAGCTCGCGCTGCCTAAGCGTGACGATGTTGACGTCGTCGCCTGGGCCCAGAACGAGACCTCCACTGGTGTCGCCGCTCCGGTTCAGCGAATCGGCGGTTTCGAGGACGTCCTTTACCTGACCGACGCGACCAGCGCTGCCGGTGGCATCCCCGTCGACGTTTCTCAGACCGACGTCTACTATTTCAGCCCGCAGAAGAACCTGGGCGGCGACGGCGGCCTGTGGTTCGCGATCTGCTCGCCGGCGGCCATCGAGCGCGCCCGGAAGGTGCAGGAGACCCGCGAATGGGTGCCGGCCAGCCTAGACATGGTCAAGGCCATCAACAATTCCGAAAAGCACCAGACGCTGAACACCCCGTCCATCGCTAACCTTCTGCTAATTGAGGGGCAGCTGGAGTGGATGCTGGAGAATGGCGGGTTGAAGTTCGCCACAGACCGCACTGCCAAGTCCAGCCAGCTGCTCTACGACTGGGCGGAGAAGCACGAGCTGGTCACACCGTTTGTTTCCGACCCGTTGATCCGTTCACAGGTGACCGTCACCCTAGATTTGGACGAGCGCATCAAGGCCGATGATCTGCTGGCCATCATGCGCGACAACGGCATCGTAGACATCAACTCTTACCGTTCGCTTGGCCGCAACCAGATCCGAGTCGGCACGTTTGCCGCGGTGGACCCGTCCGATGTCGAAGCTCTAATCAACTGCCTCGACTGGGTGTTGGAGCGGATGTAACTCCAGCTTGACGAATAACGGGAACCAAAAGGCTCGTAGTCGAACCTTTTGGTTCCTTTTAATTTCTGACGTATTAGCGGGAACGAAAAAGTTCGTAGTCGAATGTTTTGGTTCCCGCTAACTAGAGAATTTTTAGCGGGTGCAGAAAAGCTCGGGTACGAACCTTTTGGTTCTCGTAAACGCAAAAGTGGGGTGCCGGAAACCCGACACCCCAACAGTTTTTGAGTTAACCGATCGCTGTGGCGATCAAGCCCTGCAGGAAGTAGATCAAGAACAGGGCGGAGACGACCCACATCAGCGGGTGTAGCTGCCTTGCCTTGCCTGCGAAGGTCTTCATCAGCACGAATGCGATGAAGCCCATGCCGATGCCGTCGGTGATGGAGTAGGCGAAGGGCATCATGACGATCGTGAAGAACGCGGGCAGCGCCATCTCGATGTCGGTGAAGTCGATTTCGCTGATTTGCGAAAGCATCATGAAGCCCACCAGAACCAGGACCGGGGCGACTGCCTCGGACGGAACCATGTTGATGACTGGCGTCAGGAAGATGCAAAGCAGGAATGCGCCGCCGGTGATGACCGATGCGAAACCGGTGCGAGCTCCGGCGCTGACGCCTGCGGTCGATTCGACGAAGCTCGTGTTGGACGATGCTGAGCCGAGGCCGCCGAACAGTGCGGATACGGAGTCGACGAGCAGGATCTCGCGCAGGTGCGGGGGCTCGCCGTTTTCGTCCAGCAGGCCGCCTTCGCTACCAACGGCGACGACGGTGCCGACGGTGTCGAAGAAGTCGGCGAGTAGCAGGCTAAACACTAGCATCACGCCGGTCAGGATGGAGACCGAGGTGAATTGGCCGTCGCGAGCGAAACCGCCGATCAGGTCGACGCGGCCAAGCAGCCCGAAGTCGGGTGTGGTGAACGAGTCGAGGCTGGGCGGTGCGGGCATGTTAAGCGACCAGCCGGTGGGCTCATCGTCTGTGCGTGGGCCGACGCTAGCTGCGTATTCGACGATGATGGCCAGCACGGTGCCGACCGCGATCGAGATGAGCATGGCGGCCTTCACCCTGCGCTGGTACAAGAAGATGAGCAGCAGCAAGGTGACGAAGAAGATGACGATCGGCCAGCCCATGAGCGTGCCGTCGACGCCGAGCGTCGTCAGGGCGGCGCCCTTGCGGATAACGCCGGCGTTGCTGAATGCGACGACCGTGATAAACAGGCCAATGCCGACACTGATGGCTGTGCGAAGCGATTTCGGGACGGCGCGGAAAACCGCCTCGCGGAAACCGGTGAGCATCAGCAGCGTAATGATGATGCCTTCCCAGGCGATTAAGCCCATGGTCTGCGGCCAGGTCATGGTGGGGGCGATGACGTATGCGGCCATGGCGTTTAGGCCGAGGCCGGCGGCCATGCCCATCGGGTAGCGTCCGATGACACCCATCAGGACGGTCAGTACGCCTGCGAGCAGCGCGGTTACGACGGCCACCATGCCGATGGAGTGGCCAACGGCAGCGGTGTCGACGATGGTCTGGGCTGCATCGGTGAATTTAGGTTCGCCGGAGATCAGCAGGCCGTCTTTATCGGCTGCGGTGCCCAGGATTAGCGGGTTGAGGGCCAGAATGTAGGCCATTGAGAAGAAGGTAACTAAGCCACCACGGACTTCGCTCTTCGTGTCCGAGCCACGTTTGGTGATCTCGAAGTACTTGTCGAAGCCGGAGACGGCTTGTGTGTTTGTGGATGCAGTCACGCGCTAATCCTATGCATTCTGTGAGTTCACATAGAATTAAGACATGGCAATTGACGAAAAGCATCCGCGTCTTCAGCAGGCTCAGGTTGAACCGGTCGATGCCGACGGGGTTAATTGTTTTGTCGTCGGGCTGGTTGCATGCCTGGTTTTGCTGGCTGTTTTGTTGCTGACCAGTGCACCCGCCTGGCAGGTGCACTCCGCGCTGGCTGGGCTGGCGGTGGGTGCCGTCGGCCTCGGTTATTGCCTGTGGCGCAGGCGCTAGTTGCCTTCGGCCTGCGCGCGCAGCTTGTCGATGTCGAAGAAGTTGAGTTCGTTCAGGTCGACGTCCTCTAGGCCCTTCTCCCACGGGTCTTCGACGGGTGGCAGATCGTCTTCGCCGTCCTTGTAGCCCAGCGACGGGTCGTAAGGGTTGATGGGTTCGGCACTCTCGGGAGGTATCGTGTCGGTCATCTTCTCGTCCGGCAGGTTTACCAAGACGTCGTTGATGTAGCCCTCAACGGCCTCTTTAAGCGGCACATTGCGGCTTTCGTTCTGCGATTTATACCAGCGGTAGTCGAGTACCTCGTGGTACAGCTGCGCGGGATCGCGCTTGAGACTGTATTTTTCGGGGACGCTCTTGATCACAGGCTCGAAGCATTTGGTCAGCCACTCGTGCGCGATGACGGATTCGTCGGTGTCTTTATTATCTCGCGAGTGGTAGGCGCGGTAGGTGTCTAGGTCGTTGAGCAGGCGTCGTGCCTGGTTTTCCTGGGCATCCAGGCCTGTCAGGCGCAGCAAGCGACGGGAGTGGTGGCCTTCGTCCACGACCTTCGGCTGGATCCTGATTTTTTGGCCGTCTGAGGAGGTGTCGATGTCCAGTTCGGCGACGTCGAAGCCCAGCGCGTTGAGGCGTCGGACGCGGTTTTCTATGCGGTCTAGCTCGCTTCCGCTGAATTCTTCGACACCGGTCAGCTCGTTCCACAGCTCGGTGTAGCGTTCGTTGACGATATCGACCAGCTCTAGCGGGTCCCAGGAGCTGTCCAGTTGCCCGCCGGCGGCCAGGTCGTTGAAATCGCCGAATACATTGATGCGTCCGATCTCGATGTCGTGCAGACGCTGGCCCTCGCTGAGTTCGTCGTGTAGTTCGCCGGTTTCGGCGTCGACGAGGTAAGCTGCGAATTCGCCCGCGTCACGCCGGAACAAGACGTTTGACAGCGAGATGTCGCCCCACATGAAGCCGGATAGGTGCAGTTTGGCGATCAGCACGACCATCGCGTCCAGCAAACGAAGAACGGTCTCGCGCCTTGTGCCGGGGATGAACAGCGAGCGATAGGGCAGCGCGAATTCCAGATGTTTGGTCAGCAAAATCGGGTCGAGCGGGTCGCCATTGGCATCCTTTCGTCCTGTTACGACGCCGATCGGCTGAACCGCTGGCTTGCCCAGGCGGCTCAGGTCGTGCAGCAGCCGGTATTCGTGGATTGCCAGGTGTTCAATGACCTCTTTAGCCGCGTAGACGTCGTCGCCGACCCTGATGAATCGCACTGTGTGTCGGGAAATGCCTCGGGGCAGCGCAACTAGATGCTCGGTCGGCCATTCCACTAGCGGCAGGTGCCAGGGCAGCGGCAGCAGACGCGAATCGGGTTTTGCTGATAGAAAACGAGGCATCTTAATACTTTCCAAAGTCGGTATTAGCTAGATCTACATTAGGCGAAAACTGCGCCGAATTCTGTCAGTCGATTTCACTGGCGCGATCTAGGCCTGCGCGAAGATCGGCCAGCAGGTCTTGCGTCGGTTCGATGCCGGCAGAAATGCGCAGCAGGCCGTCCTTCAGGCCGGCGGCGGCACGGGCTTCGGGAGTCATGCCGTTGTGCGTCATCAGCGCCGAAATCGAGATCAGCGATTCGATTCCACCCAGCGACTGCGCCAGGTTGAACACCTTTAGGCCGTCAACGAGACGTTCCGCAGCCGGCAGCCCTCCGGCCAGGTCGAAGCTGAGCAGCGAACCGGGGCCCTCCATCTGCTTTTTCGCGATATCGTGGCCAGGATGCGATTCGAGGCCGGGGTAGTAGACATTTTCGACGGCGGGGTGCGAGACCAGAAGCTCGACGAGCGCCTTCGCGTTTTCTTGGTTCGCGCGCAGCCTGGTGGATAGCGTGCGCAGGCCGCGAAGCGTTAGCCAGGAGTCGAACGGGCCCGCGGTGAGGCCGGCCACGTTCGCCCAATGCTTAAGCTGGGCGCCAATTTCTTCGTCGGCCGCGATAACGGCACCGCCGACGGCGTCGGAGTGGCCGTTGATGAACTTTGTAGTGGAGTGCACGACGATGTCCGCGCCGAGCTCGATCGGGTGCTGAAGCAGCGGCGAACAGAAGGTGTTGTCGACGACAACCAGCGCCCCAGCCTCGTGGGCGATCTTCGTCACCTCTTCGATATCGGTGATGCCGAGAAGCGGGTTGGACGGGGTTTCGACGAAGACCATCCGCGGGTTCTTCTGGCAGGCCTCGCGAACCTCGTCGATGTTAGCGGTGTCGATGAATTCGTTTCGCAGGTCGCCTCGGTTGGCCAGGTGGTCGAGCAGGCGCCAGGTGCCGCCGTAGCAGTCTTTGGGTGCGACGATCAGATCGCCGGCCTTCGCCAGCGCGAGGATGAGCAGCGTGTATGCGCCCAATCCGCTTCCCACCTGGGTGCTCGTCGTGCCGCCCTCAAGCTGAGCCAATGCCTTGTTTAGGACGTCGCGGGTGGGGTTATTGGTGCGCGAATAGTCGTATTCGGGGTGGATCTCGGGCTTATCGAAAAGGTAGTTCACCGACGAATAGATCGGTGGCATAACCGATCCGGAGTTGGTGTCGCCACCGATTCCAAACCGCAGACCCGCCAGTCTGCTGTCGTTTATTTTGTCTAGGTTCGTCGACTCATCGCTCATTATCGCCTACCTGGTTAGGGGAGTTTCAAAATTCTTTATCAGTCTACTTACCCAATCGCCATACAAATAAAAGGCCCGACCCAAAATATTGGGCCGGGCCTAATCGGTTTTCGTTTCTTACGAGATGCGGTTGGTGGTCTCGTTGTCGAAGACGTGGATCTTCGCCGGGTCGACGCTAACGCGGACGGTGGAGTTCGCGCCCGAGGTGACACGAGTGTTCACACGAGCAACGATCTGCTTGGACTCGTCAGTCAGGGCCTTCTCGCCCTCACCTTCGAGTGCACCGTACAGGTAAGTGTCTGCGCCGGTTTCCTCGACAGTGTTGATGTCAAGGGCGATGCCGCTGCCGTCGCTAGAGATCTCGAATGCTTCCGGACGGATACCGATGGTTACGGTCTTGCCAGACGCCTTATCCAGAACCTCGCGGGGAACCGGAATGGTGTGGCCGGTGATCTCGACGCCACCGTCGACGATCTTCGCCTCGATCAGGTTCATAGCCGGGGAGCCGATGAATCCTGCGACGAAAATGTTTGCGGGCTTGTCGTATAGGGCCAGCGGAGTGTCAACCTGCTGCAGCACGCCGGCGTTCATGACGGCGACGCGGCTGCCCATGGTCATTGCCTCCACCTGGTCGTGCGTGACGTACAGGGTGGTGACGCCCATGCGCTTCTGCAGCTCCGAGATCTGGCCGCGGGTCTGGACGCGCAGCTTGGCGTCCAGGTTACTTAGCGGCTCGTCCATGAGGAAGACCTTCGGATTCTGGACGATTGCGCGTCCCATCGCAACACGCTGACGCTGACCGCCGGACAGGTTCTTGGGCTTGCGCTCAAGGAGCTCGCTCAGGCCGAGCAGGTCGGCTGCCTTGCGAACGCGCTCGAGGCGCTCTTCCTTGTTGAAGCCCTTGATCTTGAGCGAGAAGCCCATGTTGTCCGCAACAGTCATGTGCGGGTAAAGCGCGTAGTTCTGGAAAACCATCGCAATATCGCGGTCCTTTGGAGCTACATCGGTGACGTCGCGGTCGCCGATCCAAATGGATCCGCTATTGACCTCTTCTAGGCCCGCAACCATGCGGAGAGAGGTGGACTTGCCGCAACCCGACGGGCCGACGAGAACCATAAGTTCGCCGTCTTCAATGTCTAGGTTGAGCTTGTCTACGGCCGGGTGATCCGAGCCGGGGTAGATACGAGTTGCATCACGAAAACTTACAGTGGCCATGTGGCACACATCCTTTCCACGGGCAGGTACGTGCCCGACGATCCGTTGTGGAAACGGTTGAAATAACCGGTCGACATAGTTTGCCGACATCAATAATTGTGGCATATACGCACGCGCGCGCCACAATAGTTGCCGAAAGTTGCCTCAGGTATGGTTTTAGTCTTCCCGGTGATAGAGGTGGCCGAGAAAGCAAATTGTGATCTGAGACGCTTTTGGTCTCTCCCATGGTTCCCCTCGGAAACACGCCTTCAGCGCGTCTGCGTAGCTTTTAGGTGGCTTAAAAGGCAAAGTTGGGGCGCCAGGGGTCAAAATATTCGGGGAAGACGCGTATTAGTGGTAGCATCGTGACGTTAGGGGGCAAGCCCCAGCCGCGCCAGAACGCCGGGCAGGCCTCTTGAGTTATAGGGGTAAGTCGGGGTGCTTGGCTAGCAAATGCGCAAAGCGACCACGTCGCCGGCGCCTGCGAAGCGGCTTTTTATGAACTAATAGGAGTCGCACAGGTGGCCGATAACGATCAGGCGCAAATTAAACCAGGTGTCGAAGACGACGAGTACGCGAGCTACTCGAGGGACGCCATCGAAGAAGACGTTGCAGAGGCGAACTTCGAGATCGAGGACGGTGAAGATAACCAGCGCGTCGAGGGAAGTTACGACTCCAGCGAGATTCAAGTTCTCGAGGGGCTCGAGGCCGTCCGGATGCGTCCGGGTATGTACATCGGCTCGACGGGCGTTCGCGGTCTGCACCACTTGGTCTACGAGATCGTCGACAACTCCGTCGACGAATCGCTCGCCGGCTACTGCGACACCATCAAGGTGGAGCTGCTGCCCGAGGGCGGTGCCCGCGTCAGCGACAACGGCCGAGGCATTCCGGTTTCGATGCACCCGACGGAACACAAGTCGACGCTGACCGTCGTCCTCACGGTGCTGCACGCCGGCGGCAAGTTCGGCAACGGTGGCTACAAGGTTTCCGGTGGTCTGCACGGCGTCGGCTCGTCGGTTGTGAACGCGCTGAGCTCCACGATGACCGCCGAGGTTTACCGCGACGGATACCACTGGAGCCAGACCTTCGATCTGGGCGTTCCTCGTCACGAGATCGAGCGCCTTGAAGAGACGGACCGCACTGGCACGACCATCACGTTCTACCCGAGCACGGACATTTTCGAAACCACCGACTTCAGCTACGAGACGCTGGCCACCCGCTTCCGCGAGATGGCGTTCCTGAACAAGGGGCTGCGCATCGATCTGGTGGATCTGCGTCCGGGACGAGTCGACGAGGACGGCAACCCCACCTCCGAGACCTTCAAATACGAAGACGGTCTGGTCGACTACGTCAAATACCTGACCGGCGCCAACACCGTGTTCACCGACATCATCGACATCGAGGCGCACTCGTCCGAGCTCGAGATGAGCCTCGAGCTGGCGATGCAGTGGAGCGCTTCCTACAGCTGCTCGATGCATACCTTCGCAAACACCATCAACACTCACGAGGGTGGTACCCACGAAGAGGGCTTTCGCGCCGCGCTGACCACGACCATTAATAAGTGGGGCGAGGCCTGGGGCCTGATGAAGAAGAAGGAAGACCGCGTCGGCAACGAGGACCTTCGCGAGGGCCTCACCGCGATCCTTTCCGTTAAGATCGGCAGCCCGCAGTTCGAGGGTCAGACCAAGACGAAACTAGGCAACACCGAGGCCCGTGGTTTCGTGCAGCGCGTCGTCAACGACAAGTTCGGCGACTGGCTGGAACGTAACCCCGCCCAGGGTAAAGAAATCGTCCGCAAGGCGATGGCCGCCGCGTCCGCCCGCATCGCGGCCCGAAAGGCCCGCGACTTGGCGCGTAACCGCAAGGGTTTGCTCGGTTCGGGCGGCCTGCCTGGCAAGCTGTCGGACTGCAGCTCGAAGAACCCCGAAGAGTGCGAAATTTTCGTCGTGGAGGGCGACTCTGCAGGTGGCTCCGCTAAGGGCGGCCGCAACCCGCGGACCCAAGCGATCCTTCCGCTGCGAGGCAAAATCCTGAACGTCGAGAAGGCGCGCGTCGACCGCATCTGGGCGAACAAGGAGGTCGAGGCAATCATCACGGCGCTGGGCACCGGCGTCAATGACGACTTCGACATCAACAAGTTGCGTTATCACAAGATCGTGCTGATGGCCGATGCCGACGTCGACGGCTCGCACATTCGCGTGTTGCTGCTGACCCTGCTGTTCCGCTTCGTGCGCCCGCTGATCGACGCTGGCCACGTCTTCCTGGCTCAGCCGCCGCTGTTCAGGCTGCGCTGGACGAACGCCCCGCACGAGCTGGCCTACACCGACGCGGAGCGCGACGCCCTGCGCGAGGCCGGCCTGGCCGCAGGCAAGCGTCTGCCCAACACCAACCCGATCCAGCGATACAAAGGCCTGGGCGAGATGGATGCCGAGGATCTGTGGGAAACCACGATGAACCCGGAGAAGCGCATTCTGCTGCAGGTGACTCTCGAAGACGCTTCTCGCGCCGACAAGATGTTCTCGATCTTGATGGGTGAGGACGTCGAACAGCGCAGGCAGTTCATTCAGCGCAATGCTAAAGACGTTCGCTTCCTGGATATTTAAGAGGTTTTAGATGAACAACAATTCACAGGGTGCGGGCGACAAGGGCCTCGACACCAGCCATCACGCACGCGTCGAACAGGTTGATTTACAGTCGGAGATTCAAAGCTCTTACCTTGACTACGCCATGAGCGTCATCGTCGGGCGTGCACTTCCTGACGTCCGTGACGGTATGAAGCCGGTTCACCGTCGTGTCATTTATGCGATGTACGACGGCGGCTATCGTCCCGACCGTGGTTGGAACAAGTGCTCCCGCGTCGTCGGTGAGGTCATGGGCCTGTACCACCCGCACGGTGACTCGGCGATTTACGACACTTTGGTTCGGCTAGCGCAGAGCTGGGTTATGCGCGCCCCGCTGATTTCCGGTCAGGGCAACTTTGGTTCTCCTGGTAACGACCCGGCGGCTGCGATGCGTTACACCGAGTGCAAGATGGCGCCGCTGGCCATGGAGATGGTCAGGGACATCGACCAGGACACCGTCGATTTCCAGCCGAACTACGACAACCGCGATCAAGAGCCAGTTGTGCTGCCATCGAGGTTCCCGAACCTGCTGGTTAACGGCTCGCAGGGCATCGCGGTGGGCATGGCCACCAACATTCCGACGCACAACCTGCGCGAGGTCGCCGAGGCTGTCCAGTGGAGCTTGGACAACCCGAACGCTAGCGAGGAGGAACTACTCGAGGCCTGCATAGAACGGGTGAAGGGCCCGGACTTCCCGACCGGCGCCCAGATCGTTGGCCGCAAGGGCATCGAGGACGCCTACCGCACCGGTCGCGGTTCGGTCAAGATGCGCGCGGTCATCAACATTGAGGAGTCCAGCACCGGACGCACCGACTTGGTTGTAACCGAGCTGCCTTACATGTGCAACCCGGATAACCTGGCGCAGAAGATCGCCGATCTGGTCAACGCCGGCAAGCTGAAGGGCATCGCCGATATCCGCGACGACACGTCTGCACGTACCGGCCAGCGCCTGGTCATCACGCTGAAGCGTGACGCACAGCCTCGCGTCGTGATGAACAACCTTTACAAGCACACTCAGCTGCAGGATAACTTCAGCTGCAACATGCTGGCGCTTGTTGACGAAGTCCCGCGCACGCTGCGTCTGGATCAGTTCATCAGCTACTGGATCGCCCACCAGATGGAGGTCATCCAGAGGCGCACGGCATACCGTCTGGCTGAGGCTGAGAAGCAGGCCCACATCTACCGAGGCCTGGTTAAGGCGCTCGACATGATCGACGAGGTTGTGGCGTTGATTCGCCGCTCGCCGAACGCCGACGAGGCCAATAAGGGCCTGCAGAAGTTGCTGGACATTGATGAGGTTCAGGCCCAGGCGATTCTGGACATGCAGCTTCGTCGTCTGGCCGCTTTGGAGCGTCAGAAGATCATTGACCGCTTGCAAGAGCTCGAGGCGACGATTGCCGACTTGAAGGCCATTTTGGCTTCGGAGGATCGTCAGCGTCAGATCATCGGTTCCGAGCTGGCGGAGATCGTCGATAAGTACGGTGACGAGCGTCGCACTAAAATCGTTGCCGACATGGGCAGCTTCGAGGATGAGGACTTCATTCCGGATGAGGAGATGGTTGTCACCATCACTCGCGGCGGTTACATCAAGCGCACCCGCATCGACCAGTACCGCACTCAGAAGCGCGGCGGCAAGGGCGTTCGTGGCGCGTCGCTGCGTGCCGAGGACGAGGTCGATCACCTGTTCACCATCACCAACCACGATTGGCTGGTATTCCTGACCAACATGGGACGCGCCTACCGCACGAAGGGCTGGCATTTGCCGGAGTCTGGCAGGGATTCGAAGGGCAGCCACGTTGCTGGCATCCTCAGCTTCCTGCCCGACGAGCACATCACCCAGTGCTTCAGCCTGCGCAGCTACGACGACGCCGAATATCTGCTGCTTGCCACCCGCAAGGGCCTGATCAAGAAGACGAAGCTTTCGGCCTATGATTCGCCGCGTCAGGCAGGCCTGATCGCCATCAACTTCCGCGATGAGGTAGACGAGTTGATTGGCGCCAGGCTGGTCAACCCCGAGGATGACGTCCTGTTGATTTCGAAGAAGGGGCAGGCTATCCGGTTCAATGCCTCCGACGACGAGGTTCGCCCGATGGGCCGCACCACTTCCGGCGTCACCGGCATGAGGTTCCGCGAGGGCGACGAGCTGCTTAGCATGGGCGTCATTCCCGCCGATAGCGACGAGGACGAGCTTTACGTCTTCACAGTCACCGACGAGGGCTACGCGAAGCGCACCCCGGTTAGCGAGTACCGCGTGCAGGGCCGTGGTGGTCTTGGCATCAAGACCATGCGTCTTAGCGACGAGCGCGGAGGCCTGATTGGTGGCATGATCGTCACCGAGGGCGACGAGGTCATCTCGATTAAGCACTCGGGCCAGATCATTCGCAGCGCGGTTACCGATGTTTCGGTGACTAGCCGCGACACGATGGGCGTCAAGTTCGTCAATACCGGTGGCAAGGATCCGGTTGTGGCCATTACATTGAGCCCTGAAAGTGAAGACGAGGAGCACGCAGAAGAGACTGCCGATGCTGTTGACGGTGCGGAAACTGGCGAGGACCATGTGTCTGAGCCGGATCCCGAGGCCCTAGACAGCTAGGTTTTACTTAAGTCTTATTCAGCTGAGAGGAAACTATGAGCGAGCAAACTAACGAGGCCGCCGCTCCGCAGACGCTTAAGGTGTCCGGGGTTGGGGAGTTCTCCGAGTTGAAGAACGCGCCTCGCCCGGTGCGTCGCGCTAGGCTGCGGCTGACCAGGATCGATCCTTGGTCGATGATGAAGACGGCTTTCCTGTTTTCGGTTGCCGGTCTCATCGTATTGCTGGTGGCGACGGCCTTGCTGTGGTCCGTGATTGCCATCTCGGGCGCCCTCGGCCAGGTCGAGGAAGCGATGAACGCTCTGCTGTCTAATGCGGACGGCTCGGGCGCAATCCAGATCACCGACTACGTCGATTTCCCGCGTGTAATGGGCCTTGCCCTGGTGTTTGGCGCCATCAACGTGGTGCTGATGACGGCCCTGGCGACGCTGGGCGCCTTCTTGTACAACGTGTCCTGCTCGCTGCTGGGTGGCGTCGAGGTGACGCTCTCGGAGGAGTAAGTAAATATCGGCTGCCGAATTGGCTTATCGATATGGGTTAACCAAGTTAAACATCTCGGAGTTTGTATCTTTTCGGTAGCTGCGCTAGTATATTTTTTCGTCGCTTGAGAGAGCGACGGAAAATGGGTCTATAGCTCAGTCGGTTAGAGCGCCGCCCTGATAAGGCGGAGGTCACTGGTTCAAGTCCAGTTAGACCCACTTTTTTATGCCCTTTTGACTAGGGGAAACGCTTCTGAGCCTCTTGGATCGCGTCTAAATCGTTCGATTAATTCCCTGAAAGACCAGACCTTAAACGGGGTGGGGTGTTCAAATTCTCGGGTTAATGGCCAAAACGTGGGGTTAATACCCAAAGGTTCGACGTCGAACCTTTTGGTTCTCGTTAATTCTTTTTCAGTTAACGGGAACCGTAAGGTTCGTAGTCGAGCCTTTTCGTTCCCCCTAATTTATTTGAGAACAACGGGAACCAAAAAATCCGACTACGAGCTTTTTCGTTCCCGAAGATTTCGAAAATCAGTTTTATCTCGCAAGATTAATCTGCTCTGGGCTCAGCTAGGCCAGCGGGAACTCGTATATGTGCGAGTGGATGACGTCGAAACCGTCGTAGTACAACGGGTGCTGGCCGTGGTAGTGAAATCCGCAAGCCTCGTATAGGCGCCGACCGGAAAGATTGATTGGGTAGACGTCCAACTGGACAGACTTCTGGCACTCTTCGCGGGCCAGGTCTAGGCCCATCTGAACGATCCGTTTGGCGATTCCCGAGCGCTGCAGCGCTGGGTCCACGGCGACGACGTGAAACACCGTCACCTCGTTGGGTGCCGCGTCCACCAGCCAGGGCACGTCCTCGTATCCGGGCGTGGTGTTGTGATCAGCCGCCAAAGTGCCTGCGATTTTATCGTCGATGCAGGCCTTGAAAAGGCGCCCCTTATTAATAAGGTCTTGCAAAAAATCCTCTTTCGGCCACTCTCCCTTCGCCCAACCGGGGTTGTGTTTCTTACCTAAAGTCGCCTCGGTGACGCGATCGTAGAAGTCGATCAGCTCCTGCCAATCTGTTCTCTGGACGGGAGCGAGCGGAGTAAGAAGTGACATAGTTACAGCTTAACTACGTGCAATAGCGTGCTAAAACGCGGGATTTGGTGCTATGGTGAGCGGGTCGTCTACTTGTAAGAGCAAATCCCGCCCCCCGCTTGCAACAAGAAGTTAAGACGTTTTGTGAGAAAGCTTAAGATCGTTTAAGATTTTCTCAGATTTATTGAGCGAGTGAATAGGTGACAATGAGCGCACGCAGGGCAATGCCTAACGAGCTAATTGAACCCACGGTTGTAAGTGCTGGTGTTGCACGTCGAGCCGCTGCATGCGCTCGTCGCGCACAGGCCGACGCCGTGCAGGTCACTGTTCCCGCAGCCGCCCGCCGCGCGATGCCAGAGAGCTACGCAGCTCGCCGCGCCGTCGACGCCCCAGCAACTATGAGTTGCGCGCGCCGCGCAATCGTGGACGTCGTAGACACTCCCAAGACTGGCTCCGCAGCCCGCGCTCTCGTCGAAGAAGACGCTCCGACTCTCATCGCGCCCCCCGC